>JBBEBN010000074.1:0-7549 GCA_040882305.1 Cyclobacteriaceae bacterium | reverse complement strand
TGGGAGCAGTGGTATTGAGGGTGTCATCCTCTTCGACGGCTGCAAGAGCTTTTCCGGGACGGATGATAACAATTTTACTTCCTACAAAGCCGTCGGTTGCGATGGTGGCTACCGCATCGGTCTTGATGAACTGATTTTGGTTATCCTTTAAGGAGAGACTGACGACCACCTTACCTTCCGAGGCGATCTTCACATCTGAGACCGTTCCGATCTTCACGCCTGAAAGCCAGACGTTATCACCCGCCTTGAGTCCTTCCACATTTCTAAAAACAGCCGCCACTTTAAAAGTTCTGCTGAACAGGTTGTTCTCAGAGCCGATAAGAAAAACAGAAAGAAGGAATAAGGTTAATCCTGCCAGAACAAATGCCCCCACTTTAATCTGCTGGGCAATCTCTTTCTTTTCCATAATTCGTGTTTTTGAGGTTAATAGTTAAAAAATGGTTCCAACTCGGGGTCTTTGTTGCCTTTCAATTCTTCGAACGTTCCCTCGTGGCGGTTCTGTCCGTCGATCAATGCCACAATCCTGTCAGCGGTGTGTTTTGCACTGCTGATGTCATGTGTAATGATGATCGACGACATCTTGTATTTTCCGCGCATGTGAAGAATGAGGTCATTGATCTCCATGGCGGTAATGGGATCCAACCCTGAGGTGGGTTCATCATACAACATAATCTCTGGTTTCAGAATGAGGGTGCGTGCAATGCCGACCCTTTTTCTCATCCCTCCCGAAAGCTCTGCCGGCATCTGGTTGACGGTATGCTCCAACCCCACGTCTTCCAGTGCGTTCATCACCAACTCTTTCAGCTCATCACGTCGTGTGATGCCCAGGTTTCTTCTGAGGGGAAATTCCAGGTTTTCACGCACTGTCATGGAATCGTACAAGGCGCTCCCCTGAAATGAAAAACCTATCTGAAGCCGCAGCTCATTCAATTCTTTGGGGCTCAGAGAAAATACATTCCTCCCCAACACGGTAATGGTGCCGGAATCAGGCTTCATGAGGCCAACCATGCATTTGATCAAAACAGATTTTCCCATTCCTGACCTGCCAAGTATGACAAGGTTTTCGGATCTGTACAAATCCAGGTTAACACCTTTCAGCACTTCGCGGTCGCCAAACGATTTTCTGAGCTCCCTGGTAGAAGCCATTACCTCCGGGGACCCATGACTTTTGATTGCCTCCGCCACAAACGACTTTGTTCTCATGACCGGAACAGGTTAATAAACTGAAGGGCTACCAGGTCGATCACAAAGATCAGGATCATGGATATGACAACTGCCGTGTTAGCAGCCTTACCAACTCCTGTAGTTCCTTTTTCAGAATGATACCCCGCGTAACTTCCCACCACCCCAATCGCAAATCCAAAAAAGGCTGATTTTATCAGCGAAGAAAATATGTCGAGAAAGGTGACGGAAGTTGATACCTCGTAAAAGAAAAGTTGGAAACTTGATTTGTTCAGGAAATTAACCATCAGAAAAGATCCGAACAGGGCAATGACGTCGGTAAAGACCACCAGTACAGGTAGCATGATCGTTGTCGCCGTGATCCGGCTGACCACCAGATAGGAAAAGGGTCTTGTCCCCGATACCTCCATGGCATCAATTTGCTCGCTCACTTGCATGCTGCCTAATTCCGCTCCGATGTTTGAACCCAATTTTCCCGCGCAGATCAAACCCGTGATCAGCGGACCCAATGACCTTACCACCGCCAGCGCAACAAGGGAGGGCAACCACGATTCCGCACCAAAAGAAGCAAGCGAGGGGCGCGACTGCCGCGTGAAAACAATGCCTGTTATAAATGCCGTAAAGCTGATCAGAAACAAAGACTTGTTCCCAACCTCGTAACACTGGCGAAAAATTTCCCGCCACTCGTACGGAGGTTTAAAAAAGTCCCGGATTACCCTGGCAACAAACTGGTAAATGTCCGCTACGCGGAGCAAAAAGTTTCTGAACTTCATCAAAAATGGCTAATAAGCACAAATCATATTTTCTATAAATATGCCCGCCATCGAGGGGCATAATTAGGCTGCTCCCTGGAGCAGTATGGGAACGAAAGGGGATACTGCACATGCTACTGTAGAAATAAATACACGGTGTATTGAATTTAATATTTCCAGGAAGAACATTTCCATAAGCAGCAGAGGCACAACATTTTCCTTCCCTAAAAGGTGATTTCCTCCCGCATGCCACCCAGATCTAAAAATTTTTTCTCAAGACTTTTGAAGCTTGTTGCGTGGGTCGTCGGATCAGTCATTCTGCTGCTGGTACTGGTTGCGCTACTCATCCGGATACCAGCCGTTCAGCTAAAACTTACCCAAAAAGCGGTGGCCTTCCTGGAAGAAAAGATCGGGACGAAAGTTTCGCTGGAAGGCATCCGGATTTCCTTTCCAAAGAACATCGTGCTCGAAGGTCTTTACCTGGAGGACCAGCAGGGTGATACTTTATTGTACGCGGGAAAATTCTCAGTAAACACTGACTTGTGGGCCCTGACGCGAAACGAGGTTCAATTGAATGATATCGTACTCGAAAATTCTGTGGCCTTCGTCGACCGGGCCGAAAACCACAGCGCATTCAATTTTACTTACATATTGGAGGCCTTTGCAGGTGATTCGACGGCTGTACCCGATAGGCTCGAACAAAAGGGTTGGGACTTCTCCCTGAAAAATATCACACTTGAAACTGTCCGACTTCATTATGATGATCTCCTCCAGGGAAACAACGCAAATATCTCCGTTGGCAAATTCGAACTTGAGATGCGTGAGTTTGACCTGGTAAACAGTATTGTCAGGGTGGAAGAAATATTATTATCTGAGACGCAGGCGAGTCTTGTTCAAAGCAAGGTACTGCCAGCGGAACCACCTAACGAGGCGGCAGCTGATTCAAGCGCAGCAGTGTTTTTTTCTTTGGAAGAGCTGAGCCTTGAGAATGTCAGGCTAAGGTATGAACAATCCCTACTTGGCCAGGTGATGCTGCTGGACCTTACAGAGGCACGGGTCTTCGCAGATAAGATTGACATAGAGAACCGGGAAATAGATCTCAAAAGCGTAACACTTGAAGAGTCATCCCTGCATTACCAACAACATCAGACTGACACTCTTCTACCCGTAAACGAAAAAGAGAAAAATCAAAAGGGAGAAGAAAAGACGCAGCCATGGAATATAGCAGTGAATGAACTGAATTTCAGCCGCAACAGCATCCAGTATTACGACTTTACTCAGCCTCACAGCAAACGCTCCGTTGATTTTGATCATTTGTGGCTTACGGCATTTACTATCGATGCACGCTATCTGCGATATGGCACCGACGGAATACAAGGTGATCTCCGAAATATCGCTTTTCAGGAGCACAGTGGTTTTGTACTGAAAGCTATGCAGGGAAAAGTGAACATCACCGAGACCGAAGCCACCCTCAATGACTTTTTAATCCTAACCGGTAACAGCCGCCTGCAAATGGAGGCGCGGGCTGGTTTCTCTTCTCTTGAGAATATTTCAGAAGCGTATCCTCATGCGCGAATTTCAGCCGACATCAATGAGTCTTTCCTCAACGCGAGGGACATACTTTATTTTCAACCTGATCTCCTGGATAGCTTGCCTGTTCACCTTACCGCCGACATGGACCTGAACGTTGACGCAGCCTTCCGCGGTGCTGTAAATGATCTCCAGATCCGTCACCTGGATCTTAGGGTATTATCGGAAACTATCTTAGGCATCTCAGGCAGGATCTCCGGGCTCCCTTCCGTTGACAACCTCGGTATGAACGTTGTCATTGAGAAATTTCATACCATTCGCGCGGACATAGAAAGCATTCTCGCAGACACTCTGTTACCGGAGTCCCTTCAACTGCCGCGATGGGTAAATGTGGAAGGTGGCTTTCATGGGACCATGGAAAAAGCAGTTTTCAATACTCTTCTGACTTCAGACGTTGGCACCGTCGATGTACAGGGCAAAATAAATGTGGACCCCGCATCTGCCTTACGCGGATTCTACGCAACGGTAAGGCTGGATGATGCGGCAGTAGGAAAAGTCCTCGGAAAACCCGACAGTGTCATGGGTAACCTCACGATGCAGGCGAAACTGCACACAACGGGACTCACACCCGAGGAAATGAATGGCACGTTCACGGCATCCGTTGACCATTTTTCTTTCAACGGTTATCACTACAATGACCTGATGCTATACGGCACGATCAGAGACCAGGAACTCTCTGCCAATGCGTCCATAAAGGATGATCACCTGGAGTTTACGTTGGACGCGGGATACAATTTTAAGGAACCGGTGCCGCGCTACCTTGTGACCCTTGATCTGAAGAACGCGGATTTTGAAGCTCTGAACCTGGTGCAAAATCCAATCCGCGCGAGGGGAACATTGGTGGTGGATCTGGCTACCGCGGATTTTAAAGTCCTCAACGGCAACGTGGGCATCAGGAAAGTAGCCATCTTCAACGGCGACGAACTCTACGCCATCGATTCGCTCCTGTTTGCATCCATTGATCAGGAAGGGCTGGCAGAGATCAAAGTGGATTCCGACTTGCTCGAGGCGAAATTCGAAGGATCGATCAATATTTTCGGACTCCCGGGCGTGGTCCGGGAGTACTTCAACACCTACTACTCCCTTCACGATTCTCCGGAGACAAAAGATGCTGAACATCAGCACTTCAGTTTTAATATTCAACTAAAAAATACTACGCTCCTCACAGGTCTGCTCGTCCCGAAGCTGACAAAGTTTGTTCCGGGAGAAATCAAGGGGGAGTTTGACAGCAAGGCTCAAAAACTGGATCTGCGGATGCAAATCGATGAAATGCAGTATGCGAACATCGGCATTGACTCGTTTGTGTTCACGACCAAATCCAATGAAACGGTACTGCGCTACAATTTGGTGGCGGATAAGATCATGGTCGATTCGATGAAGATTGACGGACTGGAATTCAGCGGCGCAGTCGCCAATGATTCTATGTTGACCAATCTCGTCATCCTTGATTCGGCCAATAATAAAAAGTATGTACTCGCCGGTAAGTTTTTCAGCCAGGAGAAAGGTTTTGAACTTAGGCTTTCGCCGGAAGGCACAATATTAAATTATCAAAACTGGAAAGTGCCCGTCAATAACTTCATGAGATTTGGCGGAAAAAAATTCATCGCCCAAAATGTAGCGTTGGTTAACGGGCGCGAAAAAATAATCATAGAATCGAAACCTGACCCTGGCGCTCCGATTTCCATTGGCTTCCGCGAATTGAATCTGGAATATCTCACCAGCATGATCGCCGAGGAGAAACCGCTATCAGGACTGGTGCAGGGCGACATCAACCTGTTCCCGGACTCGTCACCCATGACCTTCACTGCTGATCTCACAGTGGACGATTTCAAATTAAGGCAAATTTCCTGGGGTGATCTTTCACTTCAGGTGGCCCAGAAGGTCAGAAATCGCTTTGATGTTGACATTGCCTTAAAGGGGAATCAGAACGATGTCACGATCCTGGGATTTTACACCGGCGGGGAATCCGCGGCAATGGACCTCACTTTAAAGCTGAACAGATTCAACCTTCCATCCATCCAGCCTCTCGTGGCCAGTCAGGTGCAAAATCTCTCCGGCGCGCTTTCGGGTCAGATTCAGGTTAAAGGCACACCTGAAAGGCCTCACGTTGATGGAAGTGTGCGCGTTCAACAAGCACAATTCCGCTCCACTTTCCTGAACAGTACCTATTTCATTGATCAGGAAACTATTTCTTTCAACGGTGAGGGCATTGGCTTTGACGGCTTTGAGATCGCTGACAACGACCAAAATAAGGCGCGCGTGCATGGTAACATCCTCACGAGCACTTACCGCGATTTTAAATTTAATGTGGATCTCACCACGGATGATTTCCGGTTGCTGAACACTACGAGCGAAGACAACGAATTGTTTTATGGCAAGGCGAATATTGAGGCGATTGCACGCATTCGGGGTACCATGACAACTCCCATCATCAATCTGCAGATCGGTTTGGCCGAGGGCAGCGATCTCACCTACGTCGTCCCCCAGTCTGAGGCTTCCATCCTGCAATCGGAGGGTATCGTAAAGTTTGTCGACAAAACCTTCGAAGGAGATCCTTTTATGGCGGAGATCAGTATGGAAGCTTCGGATACGGTAAAGTCCACTTTCCGCGGTATAGACCTTACTGCGCGGATAGAATTAAGTGACCGGGAGAATTTTACCATCATAATTGATCCCATCACACAGGATCAGCTCACGGTGAGCGGAAATTCAACCCTGACATTAAAGATCGATCCCACTGGCGACATTCAATTAGCTGGCCGGTATGAGATCACGGAAGGAACATACAAGCTCTCTTTCTACAAATTCGTAAAGCGGGAATTTTCCATCGAAAGCGGCAGCACCATTACCTGGTCGGGCGATCCGCTCAATGCCGACATGAATATACGCGCCATGTATGAAGTGGAAACTTCTCCCGTGGAACTGTTCTCAAGTCAGCTCACCGGCGCCGATCCCAGCATGGTAAATCAATACAAACAACGGCTTCCCTTTCTCGTGTACCTAAATATTACAGGACAACTTCTCCAGCCGGAAATAGCATTCGAACTAGCCATGCCGATGGATGAGAGAAACGTCTTTGGCGGAAGCGTGTACGCGCGACTGCAGGACATAAACACACGCGAATCAGACCTCAACAAACAGGTGTTTGCGCTGTTGATCCTCAAAAGATTCATCGCCGACAACCCGTTCGAGAATCAGGCCGCAGGAGGATTTGAATCTACCGCGCGGAGAAGCGTGAGCAAAATATTATCGGAACAGCTTAACAGGCTTTCAGAGAACATCAAAGGTGTGGAACTGAGTTTTGACATCAAATCATACGAGGAATATTCCAGCGGACAGGCGGATGGGCAAACCGAGTTACAACTCGGGGTTTCGAAAAGCCTCTTCAATGACAGGCTCGTGGTGAAGTTATCGGGAAACATCGATATCGAAGGACAAAATTCCAACCGGGAGGCTACTGATTATATCGGTGACCTCGCGCTCGAATACAAGATCACCCCTGACGGACGATTCCGGATCACCGGATTCAGAAACAGCAATTATGACATGATTGATGGAGAACTGATCGAAACAGGTGCAGGATTGATCTATGTGAAGGATTACAATACGTTAACCGAACTTTTTAAGGCAAATGCAGAAACAAAAAATTAGTGGTCCGGGTGAAGATCTACTTGCCTCGCTTCGATTTTATTTCATCTGGTTGACATTGATTGCATTTTTATCAGGCGGGTGCACTGCCATGAAATTGGTTCCCGGAGATCAGGTTCTCTATACCGGCTCCGACATTAAGCTGATTCCCAAGGGAAGGGTGGGGGCCAAAAAGAAGATCAAGGAATTACTGGACGCCAATATTTTACCGAAACCGAACTCCACCATACTCGGAATGCGCCCTGGTTTATGGTTCTTTTACAAAGCGGGGGATCCACAAAAAAAAGGCTTGAGAAGCTTTATGAAAAACAAACTGGGGCAGGCCCCGGTTTATATGTCTGATATCGACGCAGAACAAAATGCAGAAGTTCTTGAGG
>JBBEBN010000073.1:0-7579 GCA_040882305.1 Cyclobacteriaceae bacterium | reverse complement strand
GGTGTCATCACGTCATTCCCCCTCTAATTCCAAGCTACCAGCACTGCCCATGTCAAACAATATTATGCCAGTGGATAATTGATATGTCACCGTTAGTTCCTGCGGAGTTTCATCTACAGAACGGGACATAGGGAAATAAAATAAGCATCCGCTTCGTGCTTAATGTCTTATATGCTCATCGTTGTAAAAACAAAATGTCTCAGGAGACCTGAGACATTTTGAAGCAATTCATGTTGTTCTAATTCGGAGAACTAACGTTCACGGTTTTCACCTGAAGGAGTTCCCTGGTTTGCCTGGTTGTTACCCTGGTTGCCCTGGTTTTCCTGATTCATTCTATTTTGCGCAGCATTCCTGCGGTTTTGACCGCTGGCTTCTCCGCCTTTTCTACCTATCTCAGCCATATGAGCACGATTCATACTTACAGCTTCTCCTCCCTTCCTAGCAATCGCACGTTGCTGCTCTTGGTTCATAGAAGCGAAACCCCGATTAGAAGTTCCGCCCTGTCCTTGACTCTTTCTTTGTGCCATAGTTATTTTTTTATTGAACATAATTTCAAACAAAGTGAATCAAAAATAATATGCCCGCTGTTTTTTCGTTCCATTAAGAATCGCAATACATCATTACCTGTCTCACCCTGTCCTTTTATTAAGGACATAATTCCATCAAAAATAATTCAACCATATACCATTAAATTCGATCAATGAATGGATTTCAGGACGACTGCATGATGAGGCAGTTTCCACACCACCTTTCCAAGGTAAACCATGTCTGCCGTGAGCGTTCACAGATTGTGGAGTGAACAGATGATAGACTGTTCCTGATAGGGGGAAGAAAGTATACAAATTCGGGTTGTATTTGATCTGTCATGGCAGTGATTCAAACTGGGTACGTGCTTGAAATCGGAGGAGAATGCGCAGTAAGAAACAACTTGTTACCTTCTCCCGAATCAAGGCAAGGGGGTAATGATTGCCACAGGGTTCCACCATGCGCAGCATCCGTTATTTTTTCCGATAGATTACAAATGTGCCAGATCAACAGCGTAGAGGAAAGATAAATCATAGTTCCTGATGCCTTTTTCAGGCCTTATCCAACAACAGAACATGCTTATGGCTAGCTCATGCCTCAGGTTACGCACTCAAAGGGGTAATTATTTCTCCTCTTTAATAAGGTACTTGCAACTTGCGAGAACCTTCCATCTGAAGTGGTGAAACGCGTCGCGCAAAACTGTTCTCAGAAATCCTGTGTGGGTTTACCGGCAATTGGCACGAGAATTTAAATATTGCTGGTGGGTTGAAAATGTGTTGCCCGGTTAAATCAAATCAATTATTTTATGAGGTTATTAATTATCGTAGCTGCCACTATCGCAGCTATTCTTGGCAGTCCATTGACTGCCAGTTCGCAGCACTACTATGTGGTGATCGGGGCGTTTGCGGCTGAAGAACATGCAAGCGAATTCAAAGGTTATCTTCCAGGTCTTTCAAAGGATACGTCATACACCATTGGAGATCAGAAGAACCTGTTGCATTATTACGTGCTAAAGACATCTGGTAAGGAAAGCGCTATTGAGAAAACATTACATCTCCGGAAGGAAATCGAATCGTTGAATTCCCGTGGACCCGCCGGTGGGGCTGCAGGCCTTGAGGGCAGGGTCAGTGGAAATGTTCTTACAGAGGCCCTTTCGGTCAATACTGGCGCGATGAACGCTTCACCTACCGCGAGTGCAGCATCATCGGGAGGTACGGCTAACGCTGCGGATCTCCCTCCCAGGCCTGTGGGAAAGTATTTTAAGTTCAAAATAGAATCACCCGAGGGAAGTCCGCTCTCGGCACAGGTACACCACGTTGACCTTGAAAAGGGGCGTGAACTTGCTGCCTACAAGGCCAATACCTTTGTCGACTTATTACAGCCTCGCCAGCGTGAACCGATGGACGTGGTATGCGGGATATTCGGTTACAAGGAAATTCACAAATACATCGATTACTCCGACCCGTCTTTGTCGGATGAGGAGGCATACGTGGATGCTCAGGGGGCGTGGGTAATTCCATATAAACTGGAAAGACTTGAGAAAGGCGATGTCTCAATCATGTACAACATGTCCTTTTACAAGGATGCCGCAATCATGCGAAAGGCATCACAGACTGACCTGGATGAACTGGTCAAAATGATGCACAGCAATCCCTATTATGAGATTACCATTCATGCACATTGCAATGGCAAGAACAAAAGGGAGATCATTGCCCTGGGAACGGATAAGAATTATTTTGATGTGGCAGGGTCCGCTAAGGTTGCGGGCACAGCAAAAGACCTGACGGTTCTGCGGGCGGAAGCCATTCGCAATTACCTGGTCGATCACGGTGTTGACGCACGCCGCACAAAAATATTTCCCTGGGGCGGAAGCGACATGCTGGTAGGAACTCAGGGCCCGCATGCAAATCTGAACGACAGGATTGAAATAGAAGTAACACGAGATTAGCCGTTCGGTGACGCCCACGCACAGGGAGCGGATAGGACAGTGTTGCCTGCGGCATCGGTAAAGTGGGAGTGAGTGTCGGTTTTGAAGCGTTGAACATTGGCATTTGTTGGACGTGTGGGGTATGATTCGCCCGTTACAATACTCGAGACTTTCACTCACCGCTCACTTGGCGATGTCAAAAACAGGTCTGCCTCCAGACAACAGTTTGCCAAAGGGAACGCGCGATAATAGGCAACATTCAGGCACACTGATGGTTAATTACGCTTACTTTTTGTCTTTCGCTGAGTCTTCTGACCGTGCAACAAACCCGCTTTGGCGCGGTTGAGAATATCAAGGGATCGATTGATACGGCTATCCACATTTTTGACAGAGGTAACATAATGGATCAGGCTTCGCTTGTAGCCCGTCGTTAGCTTATCCCATGCCTCTCTTGCCTGATCATCCTGCGACAGGACCGCTTCCAGTTCTTCAGGGACCTCAAGTTTATCGGGATCAACGAGCTTAAACAACACCACTACCGGATCGCCTGCCTTAATTCCGGCTACTTTTCGAAGTGGTGCACTGACAGAAAAATACCGCGAACCGTCCTTCCTGTGCAGCACCGCCAATGCGAATGGAGCACCGTTAAAAGTGCCTTCCACGCGGACCCTGCCTTTCGGTAACTGTCGAATGATCTCCCGGGGAAGGAATATCGCTGTTTTCATAAAGGCAGCCTCGATCGGTGCGAGCGAAGTCTGAAAACGGAAGGTCAATTTCGATGATGGCATAATGCGCGTTAGTTGGGCCCTAATCTATTTCAGCGTCAGAGGTCCGGACAACCACTAATGAGTATTCCCACTCATCAGGTTAAATTTATCAAACGGCCAAAAAATATCGTTTCAATTGCCAAAATATTCCCGTATTTTTTTGAAAAATTAACACCTCAATATGCGTTTTTCACCGCTCCGGCGACAACAGCACCCGTCATCCCATTCTTAGATCTTTTATTATTGTGAACATTCTCATTTGTCCTGATAAATTCAAAGGTTCCCTGAATGCAAAAGAAGTATGCAGCGCCGTGGCCAGCGGTTTTGCCCGGCTGAACCCCGATGTCCTGATCCGATCAGTACCACTGGCTGATGGAGGTGAAGGGACATGCGACTTGCTTACGGAGTGGTACGACGGGAAGCGCATCCAAATAAAAGTGCATGGACCGCTGTTCACACCAGTTATGGCGTACTACGGATTATCAAAAGACGGCAAAACGGCTTTTGTTGAAATGGCCGTAGCCTCCGGTCTCACCTTAATCCAGCCAGAACACAGAAGTCCCTTACGCACCACAACACTGGGTACAGGGGAAATCATCGCCGATGCCCTTCACCGGGAAGTCAGCAAAATAATACTTGGTATCGGAGGAAGTGCGACAAACGACGCCGGTATTGGCATGGCCACGGCGCTAGGCTACCAATTCTATGATGCAGGCGGGGATGAATTGAAACCAACAGGTGACAATCTGATCCACATACGTTCCATTGATTCTTCCTCCGTGGATCCCTTATTGAAAAAAGTCCAGGTCGTGGCCTTATGCGATGTCACCAATCCATTGTACGGGCCGGATGGCGCGGCTTATGTCTACGGTCCTCAAAAAGGAGCCAGCCCTCACGAAGTGGAGTTACTTGATGCCGGGCTGCAAAACTTCAGAAGAGTTGTTCATAAGTTCCTGAGAACTTCTGTGGATTTTCCCGGAGCCGGAGCCGCCGGAGGGCTAGGCGCCGGAGCCAAAGCGTTCCTGAATGCTGCCATGGAAAAAGGCGTGAATCATTTTATTCGAAGTACACGGCTCGAGGAAGAAGTAAGGAAGGCCGACCTCATCATTACAGGCGAAGGTAAAATCGACAGCCAGACATTTTCAGGCAAAGTAGTTTCAGAGGTCATCCGGCTTGCGCAACGGGAAGCGAAACCTGTTGTGGCCATCTGCGGCCAATGTGATGTCTCTGTACGTGAATTAAACACGCACGGGATCAGGAAGGTAATTTCACTCATCGATGAGCACACCTCTTCCGAATCAGCCATCCAACATGCAGCCAACCACATCACAAGGAAGATTATGGAAGAGTACGAAAACATCATGAATCTTTAAAAATCACAACCTTTGTAATTGAGGTATTTAAATACTTAATTAGTAAAATAAAGCTAACGCTCATCCCATGGGAAAAGTATCAATCGGAAGCTTCGGGGAATTTGAACAATACGTTGGGAAATTCCTGGGCGCGTCTGATTATCTTAAAATAGAGCAATCAAAGATAAATCAGTTCGCTGACGCCACACTGGATCACCAGTGGATCCATGTAGACGCCGAGCGTGCCGCCCGTGAAAGTCCTTTCAAAAAAACCATTGCCCATGGCTACATGGCCCTGTCTCTTGTACCATATCTGTGGAGTCAGATCGCCGACATCTATAATATCAAGATGCTTATTAACTACGGACTGGACAAACTGAAATTCAATCAGCCCGTGGTAGTAGGCAGCGAAGTAAGACTGAAAGTGAAACTGGCGTCGCTCACCAACCTCCGCGGGATCACGAAGGCAGAACTGGATGCAGAACTCGAGATCAAAGGAAATCCGAAGCCTGCTTTTTCCGCAACGGTGATCTTGCTGTATCACTTCAATTAATCAATGTTGGCAATTGGGCAATTCTATGCCGTAGCATGGCCATGCCACAATTGGGCAATTTTGCTCTGTTCATAATGACTGCCATTTGATATGGGTTGACTAACGTGGGCGATCGATCACGTCACCGCCCGAATATCCCGTTCGTAATCGAATTGAAGGTCTTCGGGAAGTTTGGACCAGATGGCCTGAATTTTTTTGAGTTGTTGGTGATTGAGATTAAACAGTACGGTGCCCGGCTGCAAGGGGATACCCGCGGACTTCATCTTCTGACAAAAATATATCCTGACCTCCAATTCCGTTCCCGGAACGCCGGAATACCGGATATGTTTATTAATGAAGCGGATGATCTTACGAATGCTCTTCTTGATAAAATAAACATTCCCTTTCGGAAGGGTTTCAAAATAATCATCGACTTCAAGTTTAATGTTGCTGATATAGGCTTGCTCATCATGCGCTTCAAAAAGCAAATAGGTAAGCAACTCCTTGTTTTCTTTTCGATACCGCGCCAGGCTTAAACAGAGTTGTTGAAGCGCGGGTGGATCCAGTGTGTCCAATTGTTTCCTGATCTCACTTAATGTTGCAGCCTTCATACGTATCGTGAAGGATTCATGAATGAATGCCAACGTGTCTGGCCTGATGATATTCCCTTACAAGCTTGCCGAGAATATCTTTCATGGGAAGAATCTGGGAAACGTATTCTATCGCGGGCCCTGCGCACCAGACGGTCTTATACGTAGCACCAAAAGCTGCCTTCTCTACCGCCTTCATCCCGCGAAGGGCAATAAACATCTTTACATATTTCTTCAGAGTCTTATTCTTCAGTAGTATCCGTTCCAGAAATCCCGCCTTTGTGCCCAGTTGCTGAACATATGGTGTATTGATAACGGTAAGCGGAGAGCCTGACAGTCTCGTAGTGCGCACAATATCTTTTGCCCCATAGGTGATCATCGCTTCCTTATATTCGGGGGAGACATCCGATTCCTCGCATGCAATGAAGATCGTTCCGATAGACGCACCCGCTGCTCCCCATTGCATGACCTGATACAATTCCTCGCCACGTCCGATTCCTCCCGCCGAAATAACCGGCATATCACAATTTTCCTTTAACATGGTGATCAATTCTCTCGGCGATATATTTCCCGCGTGGCCTCCTGCCCTGTTGTTGACAGCGATAAGGGCATCGGCTCCCATGTCCTCGACTTTTTTCGCATACTTCAGCTCCACCACATCACAAAAGACTTTTATCCCGCGCGGTTGACATTTTTCAATTACTTCCCGCGGATTTCCCAATGAAGTGATGATATAGTCGACGTTCAGTTCCAGTAAGGTTTGCAGCTGGCTCTTATATTTCGGATTTGATCGGTTTACAATAAGGTTTACACCAAATGGTTTTGAGGTCCGTGATTTTATTTCCGCGATGGTCGCACGCAATTCCTGGTCTGTCCGGTAATTCAGGGCAGGAAAAACCGCGCTTACCCCGCTGTCCAGTGCGCTGATGACCATCCTGGTATTCGAGATGAGGAACATGGGTGCAACAATGATCGGATATTGAATACCCAATAATATATCTAAAGTAGGGACGGCCATTCACCAAAAGTAAGGTTAAATTACTTATGAGAGGCAACGGGCGGTGAGTATTTATTCTCTCCTCGCTATTAAAACAAAAAACCTCCGGTTTGTGGAACCGGAGGTTTTGCAAGAGTTTGTATCGCGCTTATCCGCGATCTTTTTCTTTAACTGTTTCATGCACGCGCTCAGCCTCTTCGAGATGATTGCGCAGCGTTGGCAGCTTACTGGATGCCCATTCTCTTATTTCCAGATCGCTTCCATCTTCCGCCTGCTCCTCAAATTCCCTGATGTCTTCCTTGTGATCCTTGACCATCAGGTCCATATATTCTTTATCGAAGTCAGGACCGGTTTTTTCCTGAAGATTCTCATACTTACGCATGTGGTCGTCTCCCATGGTAGTGGGCAGCGTAATGTTCTTTTTCTGTGCCAGGGCTTTCAACTCATTGTTGGACCTGGTGTGCTCATCGACAATTTTTTGAGCAAACTGTTTTACCTCAGGAGAAGTGGCTCTTGTCAAGGCCATGGTCCCAAGTTCAACCTCCAGCATGCTACCGTCTGCAGCTTCAACAGCAAATTCGGCATCTTCTTCAACCTTGTTTTTTTCAAAGGTCTCTTCATTTTGTTCCTCTGCGATTTCCGTGCTGTCGTCTCTGCCATCATTACTGCCGCATGACAGTCCTATCAGCATCAATGCCGACATCAATAAATACAAAATACTTTTTTTCATTTTTTTAATGATTTAAATGGATACAAAAAACTCATCTCCCCTGCTTTGAGGGTGGGGAAATATCGATTTCCTATAATCATACGGAGTGATAAAAGTTTGTGCCCAAATATCGACGTGCAACCGGCCTTTTAAGACGCAATCCGGCCATTGGGTCCGAAC
>JBBEBN010000072.1:0-7590 GCA_040882305.1 Cyclobacteriaceae bacterium | reverse complement strand
ATGTCCGGATGTATTTCTCATGGACATTATAATGAATGGAATGACCGGTATAGAAGCGACTCGCTGGGTCAAGGAACAAAATCCCGGGGTGAAGGTCATTTTGGTCTCCGCCGAAGTGTCCAAGGATCATATTTCCGATGGAATAAAGATGGGGATTGACGGTTACCTCCCTAAAGACACAAATAAGGAGGAGCTGGTTGAAGCCATTCGGACTGTGGTCAAAGGGAAAAAGTATTTCAGTCCTCAAATCACTTCCCTTGTTTTTACAGATTTTTATCTCAAGGAAACCGGGGGGAAAGGCTTGCCCTCCAACAAGAAAAAAGACATGACGAAACGGGAAGAGGAAGTCCTGGAACGCATTGCCGCCGGTAATAACCTGAAACAGATTGCAGAAGAGCTTTTTATAAGTGTAAAGACAGTGGAAACTCATAAAATGCATATCAAGGACAAGCTGGGACTTACCAATACCGCCCAACTTGTAAGATATGCCATCGACCATAAAATGATCACACTGTGAAAGTATGCAATACCACCCTCATGGAATTCTTTTTAAGACAAATTACCTGAACAATACTTAAACGATGGCATCAGATGAACTTTTTGATAAAAATGACCACTCGGGTCCCACGGAACTTCCCCGATACCCGGTTGAATTCCGGGATCCGGACCCTTACTTCGATGATATCGCAAAACTCACCTTGAATATTTGCGAGGTGTCATCCGTTGTCGTTACTTTTATGGATGCACGTGGAAATTTCATCAAGGCCGCAGCCGGAGTTGAATTTTATATGGATGCACAGAAAAATTTTATGTGCAATCTGCTCATCGAAAAGACAAATTACATAGAGGTGGAGGATACGTTAAAATACGAACAATTTAAATTCAGCCCGCTATTACTTGAAAACCCTATTATGCGGTTCCTTGGAAAGATGCCAATTATGAGCAGGAGAGGAACACTGCTTGGATCTATTTGCCTGATGAACCAAAAATCCAGGAAATTGAATAAAGATCAGATCACTTCCCTCGAGATTATCAGCCGTATCATCACAGCTCACCTGGAATCGAATAAGCTCATTCATTAGTTTGCTGGTCCTTTCCATAGTAAGCATGCATTGAGACGAAGACTACTGCCGGAGGCATGCTTGCTTTTCAGGGCTGGCTGCCTGATTACCGAGTGAGGAAATTCTCCATAAGCCTGCCCCGAGGAAAGTGAGTGTTTCCCTGATTTCTGAAAATCAATTTTATACTGATGCACGAATGGAGGATTTACGCCACCTTTAGGGATCAAAAGAAGGAAATGAATTCTGGTATTGACAATTCCGGCATTTCGATCAGCGACTTTCGCTTCACAACCCAAATGGGCCGCCCGCCGTTGGTTGCCGAGCTACTTTACCGATGCTCGCACGATATGTGTTCTCCGGTCAAAACAATGGACGGCCTGATCAGCCTGTTGGAAAACTACAACGACAAATCCCTGGAGAATGATTGCATCAATCTGCTTGCGGTCTCTCTAGACAAATTAGAGGCTTTGCTCGACAAAGTGGATCAGATAAGGTATAACGAGGAAAACCTTCCTGGCGACGAATTAATTTCACTTCCCGACCTGGTAGCAGGTGTTACGTCACGGTTTGAGCGCGAGATATACGAAAACGGCCTCGTCGTTTCGGTGAATATTGATCAGAAATTCAGTTTTTCCTCCGATTTTTTCCGCATCCATCTCTCGCTCACCCATCTCTTTTCTAACGCGATCATGTTCAGCGATGAAAAAAAGAAAAACAGAACAATTGAGATCAGCGTCATTGCAAAAGAAACCGGCTGCTTCATCACTGTCGAAGATAATGGTATTGGCATGGAACGATCAGTCCATGAGAAATTATTTGAACCGTTCTTCCGGGGCTCTTGGAAATCTAACGGAGCCGGTCTTGGCCTGTTTGTCGCAAACGCAATGATAAAAAAACTGGGTGGCGCCCTAAGTGTCGATTCTGAAACAGGCCGGGGGTCGGTCTTTACATTATGGATACCAGACAATGGCGAACGCCGGCGCGATCATGACTGGAAGGACTAATAAGAATTGAGCATTGACAAATATGAAAACAATGAGTCAGGTCACCGCCTTTGTAAGTTGTGAGGCTATGAGCAAATTCCTCGTCGGATATTCTGTGAAAATGCGAACACATCATTACACCATGTCCACCCTTCTGAAGAGGACCCTGCCGGGTCAGGCGCTGAAAGTAGAAGACCTTCACGCCATGCGGCATACTGTAAAGGAAATGGAGGATTCGCTGATGCGTTTAAGAGAATATCTTGAAAAAGGATGACATTGCCCGAATTCGTCCAGTAATGCCTGCCGCTGACGTTCCGGCAAATTTTGAATTTCATGTTTGATCCATGAAATCAGATTCTCATCATTGTCAAGGGCGCTGATCAAAGAATATTTCAGCCTCAAAAAGCAGTGGATCCGCTCGATGAAGATTTTAATTGGCAGGCGTTGGAAGAATCACCGACGATGCACGATCCACAATATTTGCTGCAAAAAAGCCTGGAATTCGACAAAGCTCGGAAATAACAAGGAATGCTATCAGATATTTTTTGCCTGCAGGCTAGCCAATGGATTGAGATAAAAGGAGCGTATATTCGTTCCATTGATAAAGACAATCATCCACAATGCGGTGCTTTAGAGTAATCGCTTTGGTTAAGTGGTGAAAAGACAGGCAAATTCATACGCCGATTTTTTTACACCTTGGTGGTATGTAAAACTTAAAATTATGAAAGGAATACAATTTTTTCTGTTGTTGACTGTAACGGTTTTGGTTGGCGGTTGTTCCGGGAAAGTACAAAATGACAAGCTGACGAACCGGGCTGAAAAACCTAATTTCCTGTTTATTTTCAGTGATGACCAGCGCTATAATGCTATTCATGCGTTGGGCGATCAAACCCTCCAAACTCCCAACCTGGATCGCCTTGTTCGCGGGGGCGTAACTTTTACACATGCTTTCAATATGGGCGCATGGCACGGGGCCGTGTGTGTTGCGAGCCGGGCGATGATGCTTACAGGTCTCACGGTATGGGAGGCAAAAAATGCAGAAGCGCACTTTGATAGTATGGCTGTACAGAAAAAATTTTGGCCGCAACAGCTCATGGAGGCAGGGTACGAAACATTCATGGCGGGCAAGTGGCATGTGAAAGTAAAAACCTCTGATGTGTTCCACCATGTCGTGAATGTTCGGCCTGGCATGCCGAAAGATTCTCCGGAAGGATACAATAGACCCCAGACAAAAAACGATACCCTTTGGCAGCCCTGGAATACCACGTATGAAGGATACTGGGCAGGTGGAAAGCACTGGAGCGAAGTGCTGGCAGACGATGCCATCGGGTTTTTAAAGCAGGCAGCAACGATAGAGAAACCGTTCTTCATGTACCTGGCCTTTAACGCTCCGCATGACCCTCGTCAGTCCCCAAAGGAATACGTCGATAAGTACCCGTTGGAAGATATAGCCTTGCCGGAAAGTTATCTGGATATCTATCCTTATAAGGATAGCATCGGATGCAGTCCTCAGTTACGGGATGAGCGGCTGGCGCCATTCCCCAGAACGCCTCATTCTGTTAAAACCCATATTCAGGAATATTATTCCATCATCAGTCACATGGATCATCAGATAGGACGAATCCTCCAGGCCCTGGAGGAAAGTGGTAAGATGGATAATACATACGTAATCTTCACTTCAGATCACGGACTGGCTGCTGGCAATCATGGCTTGCTTGGCAAACAAAATATGTTTGATCATAGCGTGAGGGTGCCGCTGATAATTATGGGGCCCGGTGTTGAAAAAGGAACAAAGCTTTCCCAGCAAGTGTATTTGCAGGACATCATGCCTACCACATACGAACTGGCGGGAATAAAAAAAAATAATCAGGTGCGTTTTAACAGCCTGATACCATACGTCACAGGGCAACTGAGCGAAAGTGTCTATCCGTCGATTTATGGGTGTTACATGGATTTACAACGGATGGTACGTACGCAAGAACACAAGCTGATCGTCTATCCGACGGCACGAAAGGTTTTACTGTTTGACCTTAAAAAAGACCCCTATGAAAAAACAGATCTTTCAGCGGTTCCCGAATATAAAGAAGTGCTTAAATCATTAATCGTGGAACTGCAACGGCAGCAAAAAGTGCTGAATGATCCCTTGGACCTTACACCCTTTTTCCGTGAGATATCAGCGCTCTGATTAAAGACACACGTTTGATAATTTATGCTCCGGAAAATAGTGGAGTTCTGTAGAACCAATAACATCAAACCTGTGTGGACACCCACGTACTAATCCTGGCTAAGTGTAATTGAACCCATTTTGGAGTAATGAAAAAATTCACGATAAACGGTTCAGATGACCCTGACCACAAAACCAGACGAAAACGAATTTATAAGTATCTTCGCTTGAGAAACCGCAAGGTTAAATCCGACGAATCCCGGTTCAGACAATGAGCGCGGGCATGTTCCGAATGTCGCCCACCTTTCAACTTTTCAACCTTTCAAACCACTAAAACTCACAACCCCCGCGCGATTCCCTCAACACTTCTTAAATACGATACCAGATCCAGCACCTCCTCATCCCTGAGCTGATTGAACAATCCCGGAGGCATCATGGAAACATCTGTCACCTCTTTGGACTGAACATCGGACTTGTTGATCACCACGGCATCCTGACCTACGACGCGCAAGGTGATCTGCCGGGAATTTTCTCCCACGACATTCCCCGAATACGTCCTGCCATCGCGAGTGGTGACCACTACCATCTTGTAGTCGTCCTGGATGTCCTCGCTTGGGTTAAGGACGTTGCTGAGAATGTAACTGATATTGGTGCGGTTGGATCCGGTAAGATCAGGCCCGATCTTGCCGCCCTCGCCAAACATGGTATGACAGGATCCGCACGTGCGCTGGAAAAGCACTTTACCCCTTTCCGGACTTGCTTTCGCCAGGGCCTCATTTAAAAGGAGACGTTGGTACTTATTGTACGCAGCATTCTCGCTGGCGGGAAGTTCATCGATCGGTCCCCATGTCTCCACAAACCCGCTGCCCACCACGCGCCGCAACTGCCGGGCTACATACACGGGCACCTCGGTCTTTGAAATTGACTTCTCCTTCAGCGCCCGCGTCAGCATCCTTCCATAACGGGGACGAGATGAAAGCGTCAGCACCGCCTCGCGCTTCTCTTCCACATTCAACTGAGGATATTTCTTCAACAACAAATTACCGATCTTCTCATCATCGTATCCCGCAATGGCCCGGATAGCATTGATGCGGAGATTGCGATCATCCAGTAATGCCGGCAACTCTTCTAATAATTCGGGGCGTTGTTGCGCCGCGAGTGAAATAAGCGCTCTGCGCCTGACATCAACGGCAGCTCCCTTGTCTTTCAAGCTTGCCAGCGATTGTTTGGCAGCTTCCGTGTCGCCAAACAGCTGGGCGATCTCCATGGCCAGCGACGCCACTTTGCCCTCAGATCTTTGAAGGTCGGCATAAACGGATGTCCACCTGCCAGGCGCCGTCAGATCCTGACGCCCTTCCAGTCCGTCGCGCATGCCCTCCAGCATGCTGACAAGTGTCTTCGGCTTCTTTTCGATGGCCGCTATAAGTTCTTCGATGGCATCGGCATCCACACTGCGCCTGGCAGTGTATTCAGCAACGAGCGGGATATCCGTTTCTGCGGCGAGCGCAAGGCCTTTTGAGGGATCTTCACCGACAAGCGGTTCCAGCCCAAACCAGATCATTTTCGGAAGATTGTGATCCTCTGCGTCTTCGCCGTGGGAAGCCAGCGCTCCCGCAATTTCCCAGCCCGAATTCCTGTTGACGCGCTGAATCGCGGACGCCAGGTACAGCCGAACCACGGGTGACGGATCCTCTGAAGCCATACGCGCAAATTCATTTAAGACATGCTCTCCCGCCGACTTGTCTTCGCACAACAACTGGATCGCCCACGCGCGGATATATTCATCTTTGGATTTCAACGCCTCCGTCAGCTCGCTCGGATGAAAACCATTGGTAACATGCAACGCCCACATCGCGCGAAGACGCAAGTCGTGATCGGAATGCGACTGATATATTTCTCTCAGTGCATCGTAAACGTCAGCGCTCAGTTTTCCTTTTGTCGCGCGGCTTTGAAGAATAACCCGCGCCCTGCGGGCATGCCATTCACTCTTGCTCGTCTGGAGATCGGCTAATTGCAGGTCGGTAAGTTCCTGAAGGTCACCATAACGTCCCTTCCAGTTTTCCGCCAGCGATTTTTCCGGCATGATACGGAAGATCCTTCCCGTTTCCTGATTCAGGACTTCCTTTCCGCAAATATCCCCATCGTGCCAGTCGAGCACATACACGCCGCCTTCAGGTCCGATCTCCATACTGAACCCCACCCATTGCGCGTTGTTCGCGACAAGAAAATCATCACCGTGATGGCCTACGAAACCGGAACCCTTTCGTTCGAGTACATCCGACAACACAGCGTGCTCGTGGATGTTGGCCATGAACACCCTTCCGTGTTGTGATTCAGGAAAGGCATCTGACAAGTATACACGCGCCCCGCCATGCGCGGAGCGGTGCGTATGGTCTGTGATGGTGCGGATATCACTGTATATATAGGGGTTAAAATGCTGTCCTCCCTGACGATGGTAAGTTCCTCCGGGGACAACGTGCCACAAGTGCGGGATCACACAGGCACTCATGATAAGTTGACCCTTGGCATCATAATCAATACCCCAGGGGTTGCTGAACCCATGGGCTACCACTTCAAAGCGATCCTTCGTCGGGTGGTATCGCCAGACGCCGCCATTAATATCCACGCCCTCGCCTTTCAGAATATCTTCGGGGAAGGGATCATGATGTTTATAGATCTTTCCCTTCCCTTCAGGCTTGCGCACTTTCGAAGGGGTCGCGTATCCCTGCAACCCGTACAACCATCCATCAGGACCCCAATGGAGGCTGTTGAGTGTCTCATGGCGGTCCTGAATACCCCAACCTGTCAGGAGCACTTTAATATCGTTTTCATCCGCAACATCATCGTTATTTTTATCCGGGATGAATAACAGGTTCGGCGGCGCACCGACATAGAGGCCGTCAAATCCCACGGCAATGGCGGCGGGAAACGCGAGGCCTTCCATGAATACCTTGCGGCTGTCTGCCACACCATCCCTATCCGTATCTTCGAGAATAAGAATGCGGCTATCCCCTGCGTTGGAAAAGCCATGGCCGCGCGATTCGTAGTCGCGGTTTTCCGCGATCCACATTCTGCCGCGGTCGTCCCAGCAAAACGCCATTGGCTGTGTCATCATCGGCTCGGAAGCCCATACGTTCGCTTTATAACCGTCGATGAGCGTCATGGATGACACGGCTTCATCGGGAGTGAGGAATTTCGCCTCCCGTCCCTCCTCCTGTGCCACCTGCCATAGCGCATACGGTCCCGCGCCGCTGTACTGGCCCCACGTTTCGGTGAGCTCCACGTCGTTAAGCGCTCCCGTATAAACAACGATCTGATGCTTTATAATTTCCGCTTCCCCTTTCGGGATGGTCCAGTCAGCCCCCCGCGCGCGCGCGGGGCC
>JBBEBN010000071.1:0-7595 GCA_040882305.1 Cyclobacteriaceae bacterium | reverse complement strand
AATCGATCCGAAATAACCAATCCCTGCATTGGCAATCAGCACGTCCAGCGCTCCCCACCGCTGAATCACACGCTCAACTGTCTTCTCCTGGGATGAAAGATCCCGGACGTCAGCACCAATGCCCATTGCCTCACCCACCCCCAGTTCATTCAACTTCGCCGCCGCTGCCTCCGCAGCTTTTTGTGAACGGCTTGTGATGGCAATCTTCATTTTCTCGCGCATCAATACCTCCGCCACGCCATAACCAATACCCTTACTGCCCCCCGTGATGAGAACGATCTTATTTTCAAGCTCTTGCATAAAATTGTTTTTGATGATTGAATCGATGCAATGTATGAACTTGAATTAAAATAGTCCATAGTCGATAGTCCATGGACCATGGACTATGGACAATGGACAATGGACCATTTACCAATAGGGGCAAAAAAATTCTCAATGCGTAGCGCTTTAAGACCTATTCACCCTCGTGAAGTGTAGCGTTCACCATGGACCGATTTTTTTCTGTTGCTTCCCCAATAAGGGCATTCGCCCCGGGATTTTTCAGGCATGTTGATCAGGAGGGTGGATACGTGGGTCTTCAGAATTCATTGGGCGATTGCCTTTGTTTTTACATTTGGCCTGACCTTCGGCCAACAGGTTGCGAAAGTCACTCCCAACGGAACCAAATTCTTTATCTATACGCCCCCTGATTACAGCATGGGAGGCTATCATCCACTGCTGCTGACGCTGCACGGACTGGGCGGGATGAGCGATGATCTGAATCTCTTGCTTACCCATAAGGATGAAATTCCCGCCAAGCTGATCGCTCAGAATAAGTGGCCATCCCGTTATCCTTTCATTGTTGTAACACCTCAGCTTCAGCGCGATGAGAGTGTTCCGGATCCCAAAGAACAGCTCTGGCCTCCTGAAATAGTAGATGAAGTACTGGAATATGTGGCAGCAACTTATCGTGTAAACAGGAATAAAGTTTACGTGACAGGCTTAAGCCTGGGGGCACATGGCAGTTTCAGTTATACAGCGACTTACCCATCTAAAATAGCGGGGGTCGTTATGATCTCGGGGGCCCCGGATTCTACCCTTGCCTGCCAGGTGAAGAACATTCCTATATGGGCCTTCCACGGTTCGGATGATGGCCAGGTCAGACCTGTCTTTGTCCAGGGCATGGTGAGAAACATCAATGCCTGTTCTCCGCTGGGGCGGTATAAACCACAACTCACGCTCTTATATGGCAGGACACACGAAGGATGGAGTGAGATCTATAACAACAGCAGCGGCTATAACGTCTACGACTGGTTGCTGAAGTTCACAAAAAACGACCTCGCCAACACGCCGCCGTATGTCAACACCGGAAAAGACCTGCTCCTGGCTGCGCGCGACAAACCCATTCATCTTTACGGAGAGTTCTTCGATTCCGATGGGACTGTAGGCAACGTGACCTGGACAAAAATCTCCGGACCTGATGCGGCCCTGGAGGGAATAAATTCGAAGTTCTTAAAACTTCCAGGTTCCACACCCGGCCTTTATGAATTTGAACTGACAGTGACGGACGATGACGGAGCCCGGAGCAGTGACAGGATCCAGCTCACCGTTGGTTCAGAAAGTGTTTCTCCGGCCGTGACAGGCCTTACGCTGATCAATTCAAGCAACAATCAGGATATCGCGCTGTTGTATGATGGATATGTGATCAATCCTGAGACGCTTCAAACCAATCAGTTCAATATGCGGGCAAATGTAACCGGCAGTTCCGGCAGTGTGCGGTGGAAAGTCAATAGTCATGATAATTCAAGAACGCTGGACAACGCTCCCTATTTGTTATCAAATCCGCACTGGAAGATCCAGGTAGGTGAGTATCTCGTCTGTGCTACAGCCTTCACCGGCACCAGGGGAACGGGTACAGCAGGCACGTCTCAATGTTTCAAAATTGTTGTCTCCACTGAAGCCGCGCCGCCGCCGGCAGAAGAGCCACCTCCAGCAGAAGAGCCACCTCCGGCGGAGGAACCACCTCCGGCAGAAGAGCCACCTCCGGCAGAAGAACCGCCTCCCGCTGAAGAGCCACCGCCAGCAGAAGAACCACCGCCCGCTGAAGAGCCACCTCCCGCGGAGGAACCACCACCCGCCGAAGAGCCACCTCCGGCGGAGGAGCCCCCTGCCGCAGAAGTGGTCAGGCGTTTTTATTCAAAGACGGGATCAGACATCAGCCTCATCACCTCGTGGTCGAGCAACCCTGACGGTACGGGCACTTCCCCTGTATCGTTTTCCGGAGATGGCCAGACATTCGACGTGGGGACAGACGCCGTCCTGAATAACCCTTTGGCTATTGGCGGAGTTGGTTCGTTGTTGCGGATCCTCGGTGGCGGAGAACTTACTTTGAACAATAGCCTCGGCGCCCCCGTCAACATGGAGGCAAGCGCCGTGTTGCACGTGAATTCCGCCCATCCCCTGACGACAGGTTCCCTGCATCCCCTTTCCGCAGTTTATTTCAACGCCAACGCAACGGCTATCCCTGCCGGCTCCTTCGGCCACCTGAACCTTAAAGGAAATGGCAGCGTCAAAACGCTCCCCCCGGGAACAATATCCGTAGCAGGCACGCTGACGGTCGACGAAGGTGTGATCATTGAAGGAGCAGGCAATATGCAAACCGATGTAAAAGCCTCCGGCGACGTAAACATCCATGTGAAAGAAAGTTTTTCACCTGTAAAATCCTTCATCCTCACCTTTGGAAGCGGATCGGCGCAAAAACTAAATCTCTCCGCCTCCGGCTTTGCGTTGCATCAGATCGTGATCAGTCAGGGCACAACGGTTGAGATAAACGCAACTGAAAAAGCCGTCCTTGAATTGGGATCGCCGACAGGTGGCGGCCTCATCGTCGGCACCGGTTCGGCACTTTTAGTGAAAGGGAATGACCTGGTTATCACAGGAAAGGGAACGCTGAACCCTGAAAACCAAACCGGCAAGGTGGGATTCAAAAAATCAAATTTCAGGATAACCTCCTCCTCCGATGCACACTCAAATCTTTACACGTTGGCAGGAATGGATTCCGTTCAAAGCGTGATCGCCGATCTGACGGGGGCGGGTACTGTGGATCTCCGTGGTACGCTATACGTCGTGGACCATGTGAACGCCATCAACGGCAGGGTTAATAGCAATGGATTTTTATCCCTCGTTTCCACCCGCGATCAAACGGCCCGCGTGGTGGGAGGCGCCGGCAGCGGAGAGATCCAAGGGGATGTGGTCTTTCAGCGATTTATTCCGAAAGGAAAACAAAACAGATACATCAGCCTTCCTGTACAAGGAGTCACCGTCAGCGAGGTGCAGACTACAATCCCGGTTACGGGAAATTTTTCCGGCGCATCCGCGGGCGCTGGTTTGAGTGGCGATCCGTCTCTTTTTTATTACCATGAATCAATGGGCGGATGGGTTGCTTTTCCCGAAAAGGCCAGCGCGGAAACTTTCCAGTTGGGGCTCGGATATTCCCTGCTGATGGTGGACGAAACACGCGATACAAAACTGGTTGTTGCAGGACCCTTGCACCAGGGCGACTTTACGTATTCACTCACGGGCAATGCTTCAAACGATGAGGGAAAAGGATGGAATCTAATCGGCAACCCGTATACTTCCCCGCTTCAATGGGGTCCACAGTGGTGGACAAAACAGGGTATCGGAATGGCTGCATATGTGATCGACGACCGTTATCCCGGAGGAAGGTTCCTCGTGTGGGATGGAACGGTGGGAGATCCGGAGTTCGGCGGGATCATTGCACAAGGTCAGGGATTTTTTATTAGAACAACAAGCGATTCGCCATTGCTCACGTTAAGCAACCAGGCGCAAGTGGATACCTCGCTCAACATCCTGCGACAGAAAAGAACAGAGACAACAAGCAACTACATCGTGGTCACCCTGAAGCAGGATCAGCTCGTCGACCGTACCTATCTTAAGTTTTCGGAGGCGGCAGGCAATCATTTTGAAGAAACAGATGCGGTGAAAAGGAGGAATGGATATTTCTCCCTTTCGAGTTTGTCATCCGATTCGGTATCATTGGCCATCAACCACCTCGAGGAAACTTTTTGCGACCGCAGCATCGGCCTGCTGGTTGACACACCGACACCTGGAAACTTTAGCCTCGCGTTTGGAGGTCCTGGGCTTGACGATCCTTCAGGTGAAATTAACCTGCGCGATCGGTTCGCCGGCAAAGTGGTGAAACTTCAGAACGGCGCTGCGTATCACTTTCAGGTTACAACCGATCCGGCTTCTTATGGCAAAGAACGCTTCGTGATCGAAATGCCTTCCGGCAGTATGCAAGATCCCCTGATTTCGGTTACAGAAAATCTGTTGACCTCGAATGTGGCTGAGGGCAACCAGTGGTTGTTGAACGGTGAAGAGATCGAAGGTGCAACAGGTGAAACTCACGTTCCTGTCATTTCCGGTGAATACAGTTTGCGCGTGAGCCTGGATGGCTGCACCAGACTATCAGACCCTGTGCCGGTAACGGTTACAGTGACAAACATTCTTGAGAGCAGCGATAAGAATGTGATCTTCTATCCGAATCCCGGCTCGGAATTCATTCACATTCGTTTCAATAACACGTCATCGGAAATGGTCTATTATTCCATTACAAATACACTCGGAATGGAGATCGTGAATGGCGTGATGGGCTCGGAAATCATGTTAAAGGGCCGTGAGATCGACGTCCGGACATTTGCTTCCGGGGTTTATTTTCTCAACCTGCGCAGCAACGGATGGCGGTTTCAGCGAAAGTTCATCGTTGACCCGTAATTTAGAACACATGAGTGTTTAGCCATGGTCTGTAGAATATCGACTATTTCAACATCCGGAATTTTTTATCTTTTAAGATACACGCAATGTTATAACATTTGTGCTATCCTGCGCTACTTTCTCCTATAATAAGAAGTCGAATGTGTGGAATTATGAAAATAAATCCACACGGGCCGCTCTGACCTTTTTGAAAATCCCCCAGCGACAGTTGGTATGAGAATTATACTTCCCTTTTTATGATTGTGTTAAATGTAGACGATGATCTGGAAGACCGCGAGTTCTTCTCCGAGGCATTGCGTGAAATTGACCCTTCTATTACCTGTTTGATTGCCGGAAGCGGAATGGAAGCCATGACTCTACTGCAAGAGCAGATGCCCCTTCCTGATTATATTTTCCTGGACATCAATATGCCTATGATGGATGGCAAGCAGTGCCTGAAGGCCCTGAAAAGTACTCCTCAGTTCGAGGCGATCCCGGTGGTCATGTACTCTACTTCAACAAACACAGGCGAGATCCGAGAATGCTATGAACTCGGCGCTGAGGATTTTCTCATCAAGCCGCACAGTTATGATAAACTGGTAAACGACCTGCTGTCCATTTTCGCTTTCTCCAGGAGGTCACCCTTGTGACAAGGTCTGTGGCGTAAATTCCACACCCTGACATTCAAAAAGCCTCATTCAGAAGTTCCTGTCTTCCATCCCGAACTAAAAGGCTGTATCCCGGGTTTTTGATGATAGCTTTACTTCAGAAATGTGGTATCTTTGTAAGATATATTCTTCTATTATTGATTGATTCCTCCTTTTTTACGCTTAATCAAGTCCTTTTTGATAAAAAGCATTGCCGGCCCGCAACGTGCAGGTCGTAAAATTTCTCTTAAACATTCATATTTTGTCATTCGAACATTTAAATCTTATTGAGCCTTTAGTGAAGGCCTTAAAATCATCTGGTTACACCAAAGCGACACCCATTCAGGAGCAGGCCATACCCCTCATCCTCAAGCAACGGGATGTGCTGGGTCTGGCACAAACAGGTACGGGGAAAACCGCAGCATTTGCGTTGCCCATCATTCAACTTTTACATCAGTCACCGTCAAGATCAAAAAACATTCGGGCGCTGGTTCTTGCCCCTACGCGCGAGCTTGCAATCCAGGTCGCGGAGAGTTTTGGAACCTATGGTAAACATACGGGTATCAGGCATACAGTCGTCTATGGCGGTGTTTCACAACATCAGCAGACACAAGCCCTTCGCAGAGGCGTAGACGTATTGATAGCCACCCCGGGGCGTCTTTTGGACCTGGTGATCCAGGGTCACATCAGACTCCAGCACATCGAATATCTCGTTCTGGATGAAGCGGACAGAATGCTGGACATGGGCTTCATCAACGACATAAAGAAGATACTTTCCAGGTTACCGGCGCAGCGCCAGACCGTGTTCTTTTCTGCAACGATGCCTGAAGAAGTGAAGCATCTTGTTGACAGCATCCTGAAAAATCCCGCGCGCATCGAGGTCAGACCTGTGTCATCCAGTGTACTGAACATCGATCAGTCGGTTTACTTTGTGGAAAAGACCAATAAGAAGGCATTGTTGCAACACATTATTCATGATAAGGAAATGGAGAATGTGCTGGTCTTCACGCGCACGAAACACGGCGCAGACAAAGTTGCCAACGACCTGAACCGCGCCGGCATTGTTGCCGAAGCGCTTCATGGAAACAAATCACAGAATGCGAGGCAGCGGGCGCTGAGCAATTTTAAGAAGAAGACCACGCGCGTACTGGTAGCGACAGATATTGCCGCGCGCGGTATCGATGTTCGCGACCTTCCCTTTGTGATCAACTTCGAACTTCCCGATTGTGCCGAGACCTATGTTCACCGCATCGGAAGGACGGGGAGAGCAGGTGCGAAAGGAGTCGCGCTAACGTTCTGTGATTCCGCGGAAAGGGATCAGTTGAAAGACATCCGGAAGATCTCGAAAACTCCCATTGATGTGGTGGAGAGTCATCCTTTTGTCTCCGCCGCAACGGTGACTCAACCCGCAGCACTGAAAGGTACTGGGGCGGGAAAACGGTTTGGGTCCTTCAACAGGTCCAACTTCAATCGCCGAAGGGCTGGGAATCGGTAATTCGTCATTCGTAATTTTTATGCAGGTACTATTTATTTCGGACGAAGCGCAGGTTGTAAAATTCTTATCCGGGTTACAGGCTGAGGCCATGATGCCGCAGGGCAATGTGGAGATCACCGGAATTTCCCAGGACAGTGTGGTTACGGTTATTTGCAGTGGCGCAAGTACGCATTATAAGGGTACGATCACGAGGATCGACAGTTGCTATCAACCCATGAGCGGCGACGGCAAATGGCTGGACGTGCGTTTCCTCGTTCGAAGAAACAACCCCTCCGCCGATTTTCACTTCGACCACACGACCGTGAACGACTGAAGGCACTCAACCAGGGCGATACACCCTCAGTCTTTCACGATCAATTTTTTCCTCGCCTTGATGTCCGCCTGGGTAGCGCGGATAAAATAAATTCCATTGTACAACGGGGACTTCGGCACCAGGCTCATGCCATTCATGAGTTCGCCTGCGTCTATGGTTTTACTGAAATGAAGCCTGCCCAACGCGTCGATGATCTCAATTAATACCGGGTCTGTTTTTGGCGTTCGCAGCAGTACATTAATGCTGTGACCGCTGGACGGAACAGGAAAGATGTTCAGCACAAATTCGCTGTTATTGCCATTTTCAATCCCGGTGACGGGATCACCATTTCCGTCCCCATCACCATCACCATCTCCACCATCACCATCACCATCAGCACCAACACCAT
>JBBEBN010000070.1:0-7597 GCA_040882305.1 Cyclobacteriaceae bacterium | reverse complement strand
CTCATATCAGGCATTCCTCCGTGGGTTCAGATGTATTTTGACCGCATCCAGATGCGCACGGGAAAAAAGATCAGGGATGTCTTCCCCAACTTTTCCATGTTTGTTTACGGCGGCGTCAATTTCGAGCCCTACCGGGCGAAGCTACTTGAAACGGTCGGCAAAAAAGTGGATTCCATAGAGACCTATCCTGCTTCCGAAGGATTCATTGCATATCAGGATTCGCAGCAGGAAGAAGGTTTGCTGTTGTTGCTCAACAGCGGGATCTTTTTTGAATTCATTCCCGCGGAAGAGTTCTTCCATGAAAAGCCCACAAGGCTGAATATCGAGGAAGTGGCCCTCGGAAAAAATTACGCCCTTGTCATTAACAGCAATGCCGGGCTATGGGGCTATTCCATCGGTGATACCATCAAATTCGTTTCTAAAAATCCTTACCGCATCCTCGTGACCGGGAGAATAAAACATTTTATCTCCGCTTTCGGTGAACATGTGATAGGTGAGGAGGTAGAACAGGCGATGAAGCGAACGATGCAAAAATTTTCAGGGGTAGAACTAATCGAATTTACCGTTGCCCCACGCGTGAGGGTATCCGAAGGCTTGCCACACCATGAATGGCTTGTTGAGTTTGCAAAAGGGCCATCCGGCCTGGAAGAATTTTCGCTGGAGCTGGACAACCAATTGCGCAGCCTGAATGTTTATTACGACGATCTGATCAGAGGAAATATCCTGCGCACCCTCCGCATCACTTCCCTGCCGGCGAACGCCTTTATTACCTATATGAGATCGAGGGGAAAGCTCGGAGGTCAAAACAAAGTTCCCCGTCTTTCCAATGACCGTAAAATTGCAGACGAGCTACACAAGTTCACCGGAAACGGATGAGATCACATGGCAAATATTAAAGACACAGTTTTAGAGACATCGAATAAAAAAGGTAACTTTAGGATTATTGTGTCCATGCGAAGGATCTATTCTTTTTTTTCGTCCATTGCTTATTCCTTTCCCGTTCAATTATTGTTGAACAACCTGAAGCGCAACCACGTGCTGTTGATGTGCTGGATCATTCTGTTCGCGATGGTCACCGGTACTTTCGGAAAATATCTGGGTATACCCTACCTTTTTCTCGATCCCGAGTACCTCAACAATGTCAACTTCACAAGCTTTTTTATAATGGGTGCCTGCACAGCGAGTTTCACCATGGCCTTTCACATCACCTGTTATATCAACGACGGTCACCGGTTTACTTTTTTGGGAACGCTGCCTCGGCCCTTCACGAAATTCTGCTTTAACAACAGTGTGATCCCCCTGCTGTTTTTTGGCCTCTACATCTATCAGATGATCGGCTTTCAGGTCAACAACGAATACACAACGGAGTGGTCACTGGTTCTTGATCTTGCCGGGCTGTTGACGGGTTATCTGATCATGACGCTGATCTTCTTTGTTTATTTCTGGTTTACCAACAAGGATATTTTCAAGTATGTCGTCTGTCGCATCGATGAGAAGATAAAATTAAAAGTGAAGGTAACCCGGGCAAGCGCCATGAAGAAACTCGACATCGCCCGAAAAAAGCAGGTCCATGTTGAAAACTATCTCGACTATGATCTGAAATTCAAAAAAGTTGAAGACACTCATTTCTATGACCGCGCAACCATCCTCCAGGTTTTTGACCAGAACCACTTCAACCTTGTAGTCATCGAGTTATTTATTTTTGCCATTGTTCTTGTGCTGGGGATTTTTAAAGACTACCCCGCCTTTCAATTGCCGGCCGCCTCCAGCTTTATGATCTTCCTCACCATTTTTGTGATGGTTGCGGGCGCATTCTCATACTGGTTTGGAAACTGGTCAGCCACCATTGCCCTGATACTATTTCTCTTTATTAATTTTCTTGTAGGAAGGGATTTTTTTGCAAAGCAATACAAAGCGTTTGGGCTTGATTATAATGCTTCCCTTCCCGAGTATTCCACTGAATCGCTGCAACATTTAAACGACAGCGCTGCTATCGCCGAAGACAAAGCGCGCACGTACCCGATGCTGGAGAATTGGCGTAAGAAATTTCAGGGTAGTAACAAACCAAAGATGATTTTCCTTTGTGTCAGCGGAGGGGGCAAGAGGGCAGCTTTATGGACTTTCAATGCGCTGCAAACAGCTGACAGCCTCACATCGGGAAAACTAATGAAGAACAGCATTTTGGTAACCGGTGCATCGGGAGGGCTGATCGGCGCAAGCTATTTCCGCGAATTAAAACTGCGGCAACAGCTGGGCGAGCCCATGAATCCGTACGCGCCGGTATACCGCCAAAAAATATCAGCGGATAATCTCAATCCACTAATTTTCAGTCTGCTGGCCAATGACCTCTTCGTCGGGTTTACAAAGTTTGAATACGCAGGTCATTCGTACCTGAAGGACCGGGCGTACACTTTTGAAGAACAACTCAATCAGAGCACGGACGGCATCATGGACAAACCCATCACTTCCTACGATTCACTTGAAACCATGGCCATGATACCAATGGTAGTGTTGAGTCCTACGATCGTCAACGATGGGCGCAAGCTATACATCGCCTCCAGGCCAGTTACGTTTCTCAATTATGAGCTGGTCAGTTTCCCTGAATATTCTTCGCACAAATTCAGCGGTGTCGATTTCCAAAGACTTTTTGAAAATAACGGTGCGAAAGAACTGAGATTTTTGTCCGGACTGCGGATGTGCGCCACTTTTCCCTATATCACTCCCAACACAACACTGCCAACGAATCCTTCGTTGTACATCATGGATGCCGGGATCTCGGACAATTTCGGATTGAATGACGCGGTTCGTTTTGTATATGCGTACAAGGAATGGATTGAGGAAAATACTTCGGGGATTGTATTTGTCTCCATTCGCGATTCCCCGAAGCTTGCCGCCGTGCCTGTGAGGAAGGGGCAATCACTGATCGATGCCTTCACACAACCCATCAGCAGTGTGTATAATAACTTCGAAAATTTTCAGGACATCACCAGCGACCTTCTGATCGGATACTCAAAGTCGTGGTTCAACAATTCGATCGAACGAGTTGACATTGAATATCAGGCGGAGTCATACGTGCCCATTCTTCAAAAAATGGACAGCATCCGAAAGAACAACGCGCGCGCGTCACTGAGCTGGCGCCTGACCACACGCGAAAAACAAAGCCTGATCGATAATATGAGCTCTGAAAAAAACCGGAAAGCCGTTGAACGCCTGAAGATCCTCCTGGAATAACACAACCATCACCTATAATTTCCCGGCATAATTTTAATCTATGCATCACCTTGAATTCTATTGTGATGAACCGGCACCGGGAACATTAAACGATCGACAGTGCAACCAAACGAACAACTCCGCCATACTCTTGAACTTATCAAGCTCGAACGTCAGGCTGACCTCGAGCAATACCGGCAGAAAATCCTATTGCGGTCGCTTCAACAAAGGACAAAGGAAGGGTCCACATGGTATCCTGTATCTTTAAAGCGCGAGTATATTGGCACGGGTGAACGCCCCACTATTGAAGTCGAGCGCACCAATCACCTGGAACAACCACATTTATTTCAAAGTGGTAAAGTAGTCAGCGTATTCTCGAATGCTTCCGGCAAACCTGAAAAAGAACACGTAAACGGCGTAGTGAACTATGTACGCGACAACACGATGGTGATCACCATTAACGGGGACGATGTACCCGACTGGATCGGGGAGGGTCTGCTCGGAGTGGATGTCATGTTTGATGAAATGAGCTACCGAGAGATGGAGTTTTGTCTGAAGGAGGTGATCAAAGCGGAGGGGAACCGGGTGGCCGAACTGAAAAGCATTTTGCTGGGTGATTCACCGGCGACAACGGAGGCCACGTCCTTCAAAGTAGAAACTTTCAATATCTTAAATACCAGCCAGCAACAAGCGCTGAAGACGGTGCTTAATAGCCGTGACGTTGCTTTCATTCACGGCCCTCCGGGAACGGGTAAGACCACCACTCTGGTACAGGCCATAAAACAGAAGATCAAAGAAGAAAAGCAGGTCCTCGTCTGCGCTCCCAGCAATGCGGCTGTTGATCTTCTTGTAGACAAGCTCAGCGAACTGGGCCTGCAGGCGCTGCGGATTGGACATCCGGCACGGGTAACAGAACAATCCTTAAGCAAAACACTCGACTACCGGATATCCGCTCATCCAAACTACAAGGAGCTGCGAAACCTCCGCAAGAAGATGGAGCACCTGCGGAGCATGGCTTTCAAATACAAAAAGAAATTCGGCTATCACGAAAGGGAACAGCGCAGGATGTTGATGCAGGACGTAAAAATTTTGAAGGCTGATGCCGATCTGCTGGAATTCTATATCGTGAATGATCTTCTGCAAACCATGGAGGCCATCTGCTGTACGCTCGTTGGATCATCACATCCTGTGCTGAGGGGAAAAAAATTCAAAACTGTTTTCATTGATGAGGCCGGCCAGGCCCTGGAACCCGCTTGCTGGATCCCGCTGCTACGGTCGGAAAGCGTCGTCTTCGCCGGAGACCATCAGCAACTTCCTCCCACCATCAAATCCCTTGAAGCCGCAAAAAGCGGACTTTCTAAAACGCTTTTTGAAAAAGGGATTGAAAATCAACCTGACCAGGTTTCCATGCTACAGGTTCAATACCGCATGCATGAGAAGATCATGCGGTTTTCCTCACGGTATTTTTACGAAGACAAGTTGATCGCGCATGAGTCGGTAAGGTCACATTCACTTCGTCACGATCATTGGCCGGTTTTGTTTATAGACACGGCCGGATGCGGCTACCATGAAAAAAAGGACCCTGAAACTCTTAGCCGCATGAATGCTGAAGAAGCATCGCTTCTTATCCAACAGGTGGAAGTGCTGGTGGAAGACATCGGTACCAACGCGTGGCTTGACGAACAGATCACCATGGGTATCATCACGCCTTATAGCGCTCAAGTCGACCAGTTACATAAACTGGCAGAAGCCTCCACCATCCTGGAGCCCTTATACCGGTTTATTACCATCAACACAGTAGATGCATTTCAGGGCCAGGAACGCGATGTGATCGCTATCAGCTTTGTGCGCAGCAATGAAAATGGCGACGTCGGCTTTCTGGCGGATATCCGCCGGACGAATGTGGCAATGACCCGCGCCAGGAAAAAGCTGATCATGATCGGAGACTCCGCCACACTCAGCTCCCATCCATTCTATCTTGATCTGCTGGACTATGTTCAAAAGGAAGGGTTCTATAAGAGTGCGTTTGAGCTGGGGGCAAGGTTTGAAGTTTGAAGTATGAGATTCGAAGTTCGAAGTTGTGCTATTGCAAAATTTGCTGGTCAGTCAAAAGTTTGGTTTCCTGTTTTCGCATAACTGAGTAACATTCCAATTATTTCCCGATAACTACCGGGATTCTCAAACAGAGCACATGCGAAAGCCCTCAAAATATTATGGATTTGACCATGACTTTCTCGGAAAAGGTATTGAAGTTTTACTCAGAACTGCACATCGGTTATGCTTTGCCTGAAGGCGTAGAAGTGATGAACCCCTACAGGGACTCCGCCTGCTTTGAAGTCTGCAAGAAATTTTACAACAAATTTTACAATGACGACCGTTGGCGTTTCCTCATCCTCGGTATCAACCCTGGAAGATTCGGGGCCGGTCGGACAGGTATACCGTTTACAGATCCTGTCAAACTGGAAACCCTCTTTGGAATTGAGAATGCTTTTCTTAAAAAGCCGGAGCTGTCGGCAGACTTCATCCATCGGATGATTGATGCGTTCGGAGGGCATGAAAAATTCTTTTCAAAATTTCTTATCAACTCTGTTTCTCCATTGGGCTTAATGAAGGATGGAAAAAACCTGAATTATTACGATACGCCAGCCTTAAAGAAATCGCTTGAGCCGTTCATCAAAAAAAGCATTGAAACCATCCTTAGCTTCGGCATTCACCAAGGGATTGTTTTTTGTCTCGGCGAGGGAGCGAATTACAAGTACTTGCTCACGCTGAACGGACGTGAAAAATGGTTTAAGGAAATCATTCCCCTCGCCCACCCGAGGTTTATCATGCAATACAAAAGAAAAAAAATGCAGCACTATATTGACGACTACTTGCAAAAATTCGACAGCATTCAGTGAACCTGCACACTTTGCTCTGGCACAACTTCGAACTTCGAACTTCGAACCTCAAACATTACCTCTCCCACGGTAACAAACAAAACGGCAATGTCACCGCTTCCTCTTTGCTCCACGCACGGCCTCGGCCGTCCAGGGATCTTCGGGCCAGGAATGTTTTGGGTACCGCGTCTTCAATTCCTTTCTTACTTCGGCATAAGTATTTGTCCAGAAGCTTTTCAGGTCCTGTGTCACCTGGACGGGTTTATAACCGGGCGATAAGAGGTGCATGACCACTTTATTCCTTCCGTCATTTACGGCGGGGGTTTCCATGAGGCCAAACACCTCCTGAAGGCGAACCTCCATCACCGGTGGCCGGCCATCCGGAAAATAATTCAATTTTATCATTGACCCGCTTGGTACCGCCATCCGGGCCGGTGCGAGTTGTGGAAATCTTGAATTCAGTTGCCATGGCAACAAAGTGGGTAAGATGGTGTTGAGGTCGAGCTTTTGTAATTCGCTTCTCTTATATAAGTTGAGCAGGAAGGGGGCCAGCCATTGTTCCGCAGTGTTCCGGAGGTTTTCATCGCTCACGTCAGGCCAGCCTTCTTCGGGTCGCCACCTTCTCAGGCTTAGGACGCGCGCCTGCCATGCCGACTGTTCTTCCTGCCAGTTTAAAAGCGAAAGTCCTTTTTCGCGAAGAATCGCGCAGAACACTTCAACTTTTTTTTCTTCCCCAATTTTCGTCAGGGGTTTTGCGGAAAGGACGAGGTTGCCGAGTCTTAATTCAAGCGAGGCCACAACCATTTCGCGATCGGCATCCCACGAGACCATTTCTTTTTCAACGGCCAGAGGAATAAGGTCCTCCGCCAGTATGGGTGCCGCCATAAAAATTTTTCCTTCATGTATCCCCGCGTCAACCTGGGCGATTGCCAGCCACGGTTCGCGGTGGAGGGGATCGTGTTCCGGCAGCCTGGCCGTTCTTCCGTTAACCATTTTATAGCGTTCGCCGTGTTTTTCCGTCTGCTTGGCAATCCTTTCCGGATAGGCGGCCATCAGCCATTTTCCAACCTGGCTATCGGAAACGACGCTGTTGTCAACCTGAATGCCGAAGATATGTCTCCATGAAAGCGCCAGACGTTCGATCCGTTCCAAAAAATTTCTCTCTCCGGAGGGTCTTTCCCCCTTTCTCCATCGCCTCAGCAGTTCAATCCGCAGGGAAAGGTCGGCCCCCGTGCCTCTCGGCATGGGATCTCGTTCCTCGAGTATTGCCGCGATGTCAGTAGCCAGGGCTAGTGCTCCGACATTGTCTTGCCCTGCATGCCTGGCTTCAATCAACATGTGGGCGATGCGCGGATGGCTGGGGAGCCGAAGCATTTCGCGTCCTCTTTCGGTTATTACTGAACCCTGAACAGCACCGAGTGCTTCCAACAATTCCACTGCCTGACTGACGGGACCTGCAGGCGGTGGTGTGACCCAGGTGAGGTCACTGATTTGACGGATACCCCATT
>JBBEBN010000069.1:0-7598 GCA_040882305.1 Cyclobacteriaceae bacterium | reverse complement strand
GCTGGGTTTTGGATTCTCCTCCTGTAAAGAGGACGAACCTTCCAGACCGAAATTATCTTTCGCACAGGCCACCATGAGCGTCAGTGAAAATGCCGGTGTGATTGAGGCGGAACTCGTACTGGACAAAGCCCACGGAAAGGATCTCACCATCGAGTATACGTTAGGGGGAACGGCCAGCGACCAGGATGCAGTAGGCACGGCAGGTGCGGACTATGAAGTAGTGGGTGATCACGGGGTCGTTGTCATTGAAAGCGGACAAACTTCCGGGGCCATACAACTTGAGATCTACAATGATGCCATGTTCGAAGCTGATGAAACCATAGAGATCTCTATTTTTGACATCAACACCGGTGATGTTGAACTGACGGCCGATGATGAAACTGTCATAACTATTACAAACGACGATGCGCAACTGATCGCCTCTTTTCCCGCTGCAACGATGACAGTAAATGAAGACGATGGAAGTGAGGGAATGATCCAGGTAGCTGTTCAGCTGGACAAAGTGGCTCCCACTGATATCACCGTGGAATACGCCATTAAAATAGATTTGAGTGACCCTCAGAGGAGCGATGCAATAGACAGCCTCTATGCATTTCAATACACCCCCGAACCGATTCCACCCTCCTATTATGATTATTACATTCATGGCATCAAGGGGCAGGTTGTCATTCCGTCCGGGTCCAGCACGGGCAATATCGAAATTCAGCTCTATACTGATTTCATGTTTGAAGAGGATGAAACCATTGAAATTACACTTACAGGATCAAGCGCCGCCCAAATAGGCACGAGTAAAACGATGATCATCACCCTGGAGCAGCAGGATGGAAAAGTGATTGCGTTGGTGTGGGATGACGCCCACACCGATGTTGATATGGACATGTTCTTATGGATCGGCCAAGACACATCAAACCTCACCGGTTTTCTGGCCACCGCGATCACAGCGGCGACCACTCCGAAGCAGGAACTGATTTTCGTACCAGCCCTGCTTGCGGATGCATCTCTTGGTTTGAGCTATACTTATTATTCAGGAACGGCCAATCCCATGAACTTTGAAGTGCACTTTGCTGATTTCGCCGGGGGCGTAGTCGAGGATGAGGCAACGCGTGATATTTTCGCAGCATCCTATTCGATGGCAAATATTAATCCATGGGATCAGGATGCGGGCGTGTTTCCGCCCGTCATCGCGCAAAGGTTTGTCATCGGAACGGGCGTCTATTCCTACGGTCCGATCAAGGTTCCCTCTTCGGCCAGCAGGATGAAAAAACAAACACCTCCCGGCAATCTCAGGAGGCACCCGCGATTGCAGTCAAATACATTTCTATTTTGAGTAAAAGCTGCCCCGACCAGGCAGCTTCCTTTTGCTGTTTATTTATGAAGAATATATCGCGCAGGCAATCCATCAAAACCCTTGGCATGGCCGCCATGACGCCCCTGGCATCCTCCTGGCTACCCGCCCAGGATGCAAGACCACTGCTCCGGTCGATTCCCTCAACGGGCGAACTAATGCCCGTCGTCGGCCTCGGCACGTGGCAGACATTTGATGTGTCTGACTCCGATGAAGAACGCGCGCCGCTCAAAGAAGTACTGAAGAACCTTATTGCCAAAGGCGGAAGCGTGGTCGATAGTTCGCCCATGTATGGAAGGTCCGAAGAGGTAGTGGGCGATCTTTCCACTGAACTAAAGCTCAATGATAAACTTTTTATCGCGACGAAGGTCTGGACAACCGGGAAAGACAGCGGCATACGTCAGATGAACGAATCTCTCAGGCTGATGCGCCGGGATAAGATCGAGTTGATGCAGATCCACAACCTCACGGATTGGGAAACACACATCAAGACCCTCAGAAGCTGGAAGGAGGAAGGAAAAATAAAGTATATCGGCCTCACCCACTACACGAACAGCGCGCACGACACACTCGCCTCTATTCTGTCGAGGGAAGAAGTTGATTTCATTCAGGTGAATTACAATTTACTGGATCGGCATGCTGAGAAAAGTCTTTTGCCCTTAGCGCTTGAAAAGAAGGTAGCAGTGTTAATCAATCAACCATTTGAAAGCGGCTCGTTGTTCCAACGCGTCAGGGGCCGACAGCTTCCGGAGTGGGCTAAAGAATTTGACTGCAACAGCTGGGCGCAGTTCTTCCTGAAATACATTCTATCCAACCCCGCGGTTACCTGCGCCATTCCGGGAACGTCCAAGCCCCACCACATGCTCGACAACCTGGGCGCATCCTACGGCAAGCTGCCTACCGGGAAACAGAGGCTGGAGATGGTGAGGGTTGTTGATTAGGCATTGGGCATTGGGCATTGCGGGTCGCCCTGCGGCGAAGCGGCAATTTGGTCTGGTATCTCGGTTTTCTTTTTCAAACCGCTCAGACAATTTTCAGTTGTGGAATCAATTTCCAAAGGTCCATCCTTGCCTCTTTCATTACCCGAAGCATGGCCAATCCCGCATTGGTGATCGAAAATATGCGTTTCCGTCTCCCTCCTCTCGTCTGTGTAGCGCCACCCATCCGCGATTTGACGAGACCCTTATCCTCGAGTCGGTATAATGTGACATGCACAGCACTGAGGTTCACTTCCCGTCCCAAACGCCCATTTATTTCGTTTACGATAGCATTGCCATAAGCCTCATCCTGCAGAATGCCCACCATTGTCAGGACGAGTTCTTCAAACTCACCAAGGTACTCCCTGCCCATTTCTATATATTTTGTTAAACTAATGTAGGTATAAACCTTCAGTGTTCCAACCAAAGAAAATAAAAATGCTTATCGAAGATAAGTGCGGAAAAACGCCGTATACCGGGAATGGGCAATCAAGACTATTTGGAGACGGCTCTTGCTGTTTTATTTGCGAATAGTTTAAAACCAAATACCCACGTGCGATGAGATAGATCGAACCTTTCATGATGTCTGTAGATCAAATTACCCACTATTTTTTATTACAGCGCTTAAAGGATTTGTGAGTTTCAGCGCAAAAAAACCACCACGAGTATGACAAACAATCCAATGTCCATCAAGAAAATCTTATTCGCAGCCTTCACACTTTTTATCTTTTCCCAATGTACGGAAGAAGAAATTGTTCCTGCAAGAGCAGAAGCTCCCGCGGTTGAAATGGCTGCGCTCCCTGCCCCGGCGGGCGGCAGCATGACCATCAGCGGTATTCACACAACCTACGAGCCCATTAAAGATTGTACTACCTGCACCTTTGTGGTCCCCGCTAACATGGCAGTAGTTGATGGCAAAGAATTAGATCTAAAGGCCGGTTCTGTTATTTGCCTTGAAAAAGCCATCCAGTATGGCGACGTTGATTTCATCAACCTGGAAGGAACAGAGGACAACCCAATCAAAATCGGAGTTGCGGAGCTGAATAAAAAGTAGCAAGTACTCGTTCTACTTCCCAGGATCTCTTACAACCTCTGAGGTGAATACCTTGGAACCACAACCACTACCACTACCGGTACTTACACCGTAGGGGTTGTGGTTGTACTAATTATGGGCGACTTCGATGTCACTGGAGGGACGGCGCGTGACTATTATCAATCAGAGTTAAGGCAAACAAACACCCGCTTCGCTGCGGGTTTTTTAGTTGAGGACTTTCCGAGTCTCGCGAAATTATTGCTTAAAACTGACGGAGGTATTCACACCCAAGTGGCTCCTGTATCAAACAGGTCTCCACCTCTATCTCTCTGTAAATGCATAGCAAGTACTTTTTAATCTTTATCAAAGAAAGAAACCTTTTTTTCTGCTACAGGTTCGATTTACCGAAACGTTTTATAGGCACAGCCCACTTCTTATCGTTAACCCGTGTTTAAAACAAACGCGTCTTTCCGCATTTCCTTATAAAATCCTCAATTCCTTACACGTCTTACCTAAGAGCAAAGAGCAAAGCGCAATTGCTCATGCCGCGCGCTTACTTTGTGTTCGTAAAACATAAACCATGAACTAACCGCGGGATTTCTGAAGTCATAGAATGCTTTAATCAAAATTACCGAAAATATTTATCTAACCTGAAACCACAGAAGCTTTGTTCCTGGCCGGGCTCCGTGTTTTCGAAAAATTTACCAAGGATGACTAAAACCCACACTTTCTTCCAGAAGCTTCAGAAGCTGACCTTGGCCCTCGCCATTTCCTCCATTTTCATTGGATGCACAGACGAAAAAATCCTTCCCATTTCCCGGGAAGGGATCCATGTAAAATCCGATAGCACATCTGTGCCCTCTGATTCCCAGAAAATGAAAGCAGATTGCAGTGAGTGCACCTATGTCGTTCCCGCAGATTCCACCGTCATTGATGGGAAGGTACTCGGATTAAAACCAGGAAGCGTCATCTGCCTGAATGGCGCTTTCATCTATGGCTCCCTTGAATTTAATAATATCGTTGGTACGGAAGATAACCCGATCATCATAAAAAACTGCGGAGGCACTGCCAATATCAGGGCCACAAATAAATGGCACGCAGTGAGAACTTCGCACAGCAAATATTTCCGGATCACCGGCGGCTCGGCTTCGGGCAGATATGGCATCAATATCCAGGGGGGCGAAATGGGTTTAAAGCTCGATGGCCTGAGTACAAACTTTGAAGTCGATCACGTGGAGATCACAAAAGTGGGGTTCGCAGGAATCATGGCTAAAACCGATCCTACCTGTGATGACGCGACCATACGCGGTAACTTCACGATGTACGATGTATCGCTCAACCACAATTATGTTCATGCTACGGGAGGTGAGGGGTTTTATATCGGAAATTCCTTTTACGATGGAATGGACCGCGCGTGCGGCAAAAGGCTTCCTCACGAAATAAAAGGTCTTAAGATCTTCAATAACATGGTTAAGAATACAGGATGGGAAGCCATCCAGGTAAGTTGTGCCATTGAGGGTACAGAGATCTATAACAACACCATTGAAAACTACGGAACTGTCAATAAAGAGTACCAGAATAATGGCCTCCAGATCGGATCAGGAACCGGAGGGGCCGTTTACAATAACCTTATCAAAAAGGGAACGGGTAATGGCATGATCATAATGGGTATCGGCGATAACATAATCTACAATAATATTATCGTGGACGCCGGATCAAACGGGGTGTTTTGCGATGAACGCTACACGCCGGGCGAGGGATACCAATTCATAAACAACACGATTGTGAATCCCAAAAAGGACGGTATCCGCCTTTATTCGGAGCTGGTCCCCATGAATACCGTGATCAATAATATCATTGTGAACCCGGGGTCCTATGCGTCCTATGAGGGGACGAGATCGAAGGATGATGCGTTTGTGTACCTCGCAAGCCCGGATGTAAACGTAAACATCTCAAACAACCTGTTCGTGCTGTCACTGGAGGAGATCAAATTTGTGAATCCGCTTACCGACAATTATAGGTTGAATCCGAACTCACCCGCGATCAATTTCGGCAAGGATATTTCACACCTCGCCATCAAATATGATTTCTACGAGGCAAAACGAAAAAATGGTTTTGCCTATGACATTGGCGCGAGTGAATACTGATTTTCGATGTCGCCCCGCAAACAAAAAGACCTGTCTGCATGACAGGTTTTTTTGTCTAAGGGCCAGGGAATGATTTTTGGCGAACGTAATAAAACCTTGTCACCGAAATGGATCTGCCGAAAGTCATTATCAAAGACAATTACACGGACTTTTTAAACGGAAAGGAAGTTGAAGCAACAGTAGTTTCGCCCAGGAAACCTATTGAAAAAGGGATGCATGTCATGGGTTATCATAATTCCATTGCAGTGAACACAGCTTTTACGGTACCAAAAGAGAAACAGACGCATTACATTGGCGTAGAGGGCATGGTAACTGAAATTAATTACCCTGAAACTCCCGGTAATAAAGAACCACAGGTAAAGGTGGTGAAGGTTTAAAGCGTGATCACATTTATGCCTCTGTTTTCATACGCGCTGGCAACCGGCTGTGCGTACGGTATAATTTTTTAATTTCCACCCTGAAATTGGTTCCTATGAAATATGTTTGGGCATCCTGGGGAAATAAGATCGACCGGCAACTACCAGCGGCGGAAAATACCAATGGAGTCAGGACGAAACACATCCGCGGATATGGTTGTGCAGTGACCTTCTCTTCCACGCATATTCGCTGGTCATTACCAGCGGCAACTTATTCGTTGAAACACAAATTTTTTGCAATTTCCTTTGACCAGCGGTGAAACTCATCCGTAAAAACAATTCACCCTGAACAGGCCTTGCAGCACTCGTAAAGATATATGAAGTCGCTTGTTGAAGCCCTTCAGCCGGTCCAAACATTGAACATTCTCCGGGATATTTTACAGTAAGACAATACCTACAGGCGTGGATGAAAAAATCAAAACCCGTTGTCTGACGGGTTCTGATTAAACTAAACACACAAATTGATCCTGAGGAAAATCTTTTGGATTAATCGGCCAGTGCCAACATGCTTTCAAAAGAACTATCTGCGCTGATGATAGACGCCGTTCCATTGGCAACCAATACATTATCAATATCGCTGACGCCACCGTTATCCTTTACAGTTAATCTGAAGTAGTAATTTCCCGCTTTCAGGTTGCTGAAGGTGGCTGCGGGTGAAGTTGAATAACCAATGGTGGCAACTGATGGGCCACCGTACTGCCTCCACTGGTAGGAGGCGATGGTACCATCACTGTCTGCTGCAGAGCCGTACAGTATAATAGAATTCGCAGGCAATGTCCACATAATTAGCGTTCATAACAAAGTGTCAGGTTCAAAAGGGAATTGCCACCCGGCCACGACGGTTTCCGTAAATCGCTTTCCTATTGGGGCGCAAGAAAATGCAAAAGGGAAAACTAATTTGTCTTAAAAAGCTGAACTTCCACATACCTCGGGGATTAACGGATACGGGCGATATAATTTTCTAAGATGGCAATGTTTACCACAATTTTCCTCATGACAGGAAAAGGATTCCATATAATAACAGCTGCTGAAAATCAGTATGAGGCATAAAACTTGTCTCTTGTAAAATAATGCAGCTAGCCATACCGTTGGCATAATTTTATGTAAAGCGGCAGATAGCTTTTTTGGATGACGGTCGTTTCCATTTAACCAACCAGCCGTTATCTTTTATCCATTTTTGATTTAGCCTGAATACACCAGAAGAATTCTTCCAGAAAGATCCGGGCGCGGTCATCGGTATTTTTGATCACGGGCTGGCCTTCAGGAGTAAAGGATGTTTCAACTTTCGGGACAGGGAACTGTGCAGGTATCACCCATGCATGCATTTTCCAGAGCGTAAATAAAAGAGACGTAATCACCTGAGTGCCGCCAAAAGAACCATCAGACACAGTGCTGATCGCGATCGGCTTGTGAAGCCATTCGTCATAGAGCAGGTCAGTTACATTTTTTATACTGGCTGGGTACCCGCCATTGTATTCCGGCGTGACGATCATGACTCCATCCGCCTTCCTTATTCTCTCCGCAAAATCGATCACATCGGGAGAAGGGCTTGGCTGGTACTTTAATCTTTCCGTGAAAACGGGAAACTGGTAAATGTTCAGGTCCAGGATCTCCGCCGTTGCCAGATTTTGTTTAACGAGATAATTTTCGAGGTAGAGGGCTACCCGGTGACTGGTGCGG
>JBBEBN010000068.1:1084-7636 GCA_040882305.1 Cyclobacteriaceae bacterium | reverse complement strand
GAAAACAGGAGGGGAGCCGTTGTACTTGCATGGCTACTGCAAACTTCAAAGTTTGAAGGTAACGATATATTCTTGTCACCATCTCAGTCAAAGTCATATTTCCATGTTGTAAATTTCGCAAAAGACGCTTTTTATATGAAAACTCACGAGAGACGCGGGCTAAGATCTCGTCGCAAAGAGCTTCGAAACCCCACGGCACATCCGCAGAGGATGCAAAATATGGCGAGGGCCTTACTCCCCCATGGCAGGCAACTTAATAATCTTTGAAAATGACCGTCTTTAAAAAAATCGCTTTCTCATTTTTAGTCATTATCACACTTCCGGTTTGTGCTCAGAAAAGCGCTGTGGTGAAATCGCCGGATGGCAACATCATTTTTACATTTAAACTTACAAATAACGCACCTGTATACCGGGTAACGTATAAGGGGAAAACGTTAATTGAGGATTCAGAGTTGGGACTTTCCTTTCAGGAAGACGGCACGTTTGGCGCAAATCTGAACATGAAAAAACCTCGATATAGTGAAGTGGATGAAACGTATGATCTGGTAGTGGGTAAAACAAAAACAGCAAGAGATCAACACCGGGAAATACTTATTCCATTGTTTGAAAGCAGTAAAGCAAAGCGGCAAGTCAACCTGGTCGTCAGGGCTTTCAATGACGGTCTGGCTTTCCGCTATGAATTCCCCGCACAGGCAAATTGGAAATCTTATTCGCTTATCGATGAGCAAAGTACTTTTAAGATAGCCCGCGACCCTACAGTGTATTCGCTTTTTTGGGGCGATTACACAAACAGTCACGAAGGATATTACAACATAATGCGATTGAGCCAGGTGCCGAAGGACACCCTTATGGACATGCCAGCACTGTTTGTATTTCCGGAAAAAATCTATATGGCGATTACTGAAGCTAATTTACGGAACTACGCGGGCGTGTATTTGACAAAGCATAATGGCGTGCTCAAAAGCGCGCTTTCGCCTTTGCCCGCACAGCCGGAAGTAAAAGTTAAAGCCACGTTGCCCCATCGCACGCCGTGGCGGGTAATGATGATCAGTGACCGGGTTGGCGCGCTGCTCGAATCAAATATTCTTACCAGTCTGAATGATCCTTCGAAAATTGACAATACATCATGGATAAAACCTGGCAAAACGACTTTTCACTGGTGGAACGGTGATATCACGCCTGATACGACATTTGCACCAGGTGTGAATTTTGAAACCAATAAATATTACATAGATTTTTGCGCCCGCAACAACATAGATTATCACGCTGTAATCGGATATGGTGGCTTTGCATGGTATAAAAGTGATGCTGCGGGCTACGGCGTTGTCGGGCCTAACACAGATGTCACCCAGCCGGCGCCTACCCTCGACATGCAACAGGTTTGCGACTATGCGAAAGAAAAAGGCGTAGGTATTCATGTATGGGTACATTGGAAAGCGATCTATCCAAAACTCGGCGAGGCATTTACACAGTTTCAAAAATGGGGCATCAAAGGTATGATGGTTGACTTTATGGATAGAGATGACCAGGAAATGGTAAATATCCAGGAGGAGATTTTACAAAAAGCGGCTGAGCATAAGCTGTATATCCAATTCCATGGCGCCTATAAGCCAACAGGTCTGCACCGCACGTACCCAAATGAATTTACGCGCGAGGGCGCCTTGAATTATGAATATAACAAATGGAGCGAAGAAGGATTGAGTGCTGAGCACGATCTTAATATAGTTTTTACCCGACTACTCGCAGGCGCCACAGATTATCATCTTGGGGGATTCAGGGCAGTGCCCGAATCTGACTTCAAGCCACGGTACACCCGTCCGTTGATGGTGGGAACGCGATGTCATATGCTGGCCATGTATGTGGTGCTTGAAAGTTATCTGACTTCGTTGTGTGACTATCCTGCCGCCTACGAGGGGCAGCCGGGCTTTGATTTTTTACGGAAAGTGCCGACAATATGGGATAAAACATTTGTGCCTGATGCCGATGTCGGCGAGTATATTACTATAGTTCGTCAAAAGGATACGGAGTGGTATGTGGGCAGTTTAAATAATGGTAAATCCAGGACTATCAAAGTTTCGATGTCCTTTTTGCCTCCGGGAAATTATGCGGCCGAAATTTATACAGATGCTCCGGATGTGTTGGAAAATCCGAATCATCTTACAAAGCAAATCCGAACTGTGAGCAGGACTGATGTTCTTACTTTGAAATTGGCGCCAGGTGGAGGGCAAGTTATGCGGTTGGTAAGACTGTAGAGCCTTGGAATTTCCTCGGATTGGAGTCTACCTTCCAGCGGTGTCAGTGGCACCTTGCAGAACTCCCGCGTCAAAACACCTCCCGTTTTTAGCCAGGGTCTTTTTCCCGCGTGGGAAAAAATAAGCGTGATCGCGTACAATATAACCGTAACCAAAGCTGCGAAGACACTGAGAAGATAGTAATCGCCCCCCTTCGCGCGCGACACCCATGCCATGAGACTCGCGAAAACAATAGTGAAATAAACGAGCATCGTTAAGGTGGCTAGGAGCCATTGTGCCTGCCTCACCGCTGCAAACTTGAAAATTTGTGCGCTCTTGCATTGCGGAGTGAACAGCACGCACTTTCAATTAAAGCACAAAATTAACACGCTCAAAAATCCAGCCGATAGTAAAATAACGGTAAAAACCCAAGCTGATATTCTTCCCTGACCGGACTTTCCGAGGCGTCAAGGTCGTTGGGAGCATAGGTAAGATTCAAAATGTTTTCCGTACCCAGCACGTTCACCAAATCCAGGGCGATCTCATGCGTTACCCTGGGACGATTTATTCTGTAATTGATCCGCAGGTCAGCCCTGAAATACGGCTGGAACTGAATTGAGTTTCTCGCTGCATCCACCCAAACAACCTGCCTGTTCTGCTCCGAAGCAGTGAGGTCCACCGGGCCATAACGCCGGCCGCCAGCCGTGGTCATTTTGCCGCCGACTGCTAAAGAATTTTTGTTCTTTAAGAACCACTCTTTTGTGAACACCATGTTCAATACGTAGTTGCCGTTGAAATCAGTATCCCTCCACAGCCCATCACTGCCCTGGTATCGCGATTCAAAAACTGATCCGGTCACAAGAAAAAGATATCCCTGGCTGAAGAATTTTTCGAGCGTGAGCTCTGCCCCAAAATTCACGCCGGTGCCGCTGTTAACCAACGTATCGGGAAAGAAACGCTCAAAACCCGCACCCGTATTCAGCAACGAAAACGAAGAGGCTTTTCTCTCGACGGGAACATCATACAGATACTGATAGTAAACTTCGGTTTTCAGCCGGAAATCAGAATGCAGAAAACGCTCATAACCGGTCACGCTGTGAATACTCCGGGTGAAGTCCATTTTCTTATTGTGCGCAATCGGATCACCTGCGGCATCATTCGTCACTCCATAAAAGTAAAGATAAGCTGGCTGCATCTGGCTGTGCATGCCCAGTGCCATATGGATCGATGATGCTTCAGTGACGGTCCACTTAAGGGCAACCCGTGGCTCGAGAGGGACAAAACTTTCGCTGAGGGAAAAGTACTGACTGTGCAAACCCGCCACCACATCAACCGCGGGCGACAAACTATACTTCCATTGCACGAACGGCTGCATGAGCAAACCCTTCTCCCTGCTGTTCCAGCGGGTGCGCCAGCGCAGGTAGCCAGGGTCGTTATCGTCGACGTTACGCACACTATCAGTGAAGTTGAAAAGATAAACATCGGAGTTGAAACCAAACTGCAGCACACCTCCGACTCCTGTTTTCTTCGAATAAAAAAAGGAAGCCGACACCTTACTTTGTCCGAAACGATAATCCAGCATCGGTTTTAGAGAATCAAGCACATACCGGTTGTTTGCCACGTGCCGATAAACCAATTCATGGTGCGCATTCACCCCTTCCCTGGAGACAGCCAGCGTGGCGGAAAGGTAATTGGAAGCATTCAGAGGGTGTTTATACGACATGCCCACGACACCCCCGTCGGACTTGAAATACTGATCGCGGTCGTTGTCACCATAGATATTCCGCTCAGGTTGCTTCTGGTCACTGATGAGGATGTCGATATTGCTTTTTCCTCCCACTCCAAAAAAGGAGAGACTGCTTCCGTTCTTAAATGGAAAATTGAATTTAAAAGCCATGTCCTGATAGCGGGGTACGGCGCTGGTTCCGATATCTATGCCGAGCTTGCTAAAGATAGCCAGCGTAGAATACCTGTAGGAGACGAGGTATGAAGAACGGTGCGCGCCGGACAAAGGTCCTTCCGAAAAAATCTCCGTTCCGAGAAAGCCAAACTGGACGCTCTGCTCATATTTCTCATTGTTTCCGTTTCGCAGCTTGAGATCAAACACACCGGAAATGCTGTTGCCAAATTCGGCGGGAAAAGCTCCGGTAAAGAAGTCAGAATTTGCCAGCGTTTGATTGTTGATCATCGATACTGGTCCTCCGGCCGTTCCCGGAATATTGAAATGGTTGGGATTCGGAATATTGATGCCTTCCATTCGCCACAGTACACCCTGCGGTGAGTTCCCTCTGATGACAATATCATTTCTGGAATCGTCTGCGCCCTGTACGCCGGCAAAATTCGAAGCCATGCGCGCCGGATCACCCCGGCTTCCCGCATACCGCTGTGTTTCTTCGACGGTAAATGACCGGGAGCTGGCAAGAGCCATTTCATTGGATGCATCCCCGTCCCTTCCGGCGGTGACGGTAATCTCTCCGAGCTTGATGGTTGCTTCCTTTAATGAAATGGTCACGATTACCTCCTTAGCAGAAGTAACCACCACGTTATCCACGAAAGTATCTTTGTAACCGATAAACGAGATCTTTAGCTGATACCTGCCCACACGAACATTTTCAAAGCGGAAAAGACCGTCCTCATCGGTTGTTACTCCAGCTGTCGATGAAGAATCGGCCATCAGCATAACCGTGGCGCCGGGCAGCGGAAAATGCGTTTCCTGATCGACCACTTTTCCGCGCACAGTCTGGAGCAGCCCCTGGCTCTTCAGACAAAAGCATGGGATTAATAAAGCAAATGTGAGGACGAGCGTTTTCATAAGAGTAGCTGGTATGAAGATACAATCAAAATTGAAGAAACATTTTTCTTGAAGCTCCATTATCAGAAAGTGTAAATCAGCTTCAAAAACGGATTAATCGGTAAAACCTGGAAGTCGCCTTTATGAATAAGGCGCCCCTCTTTCATCACGAGAATAACTTCCGGACGAAACGTTAATCTATTCGATACGGGGAAGGAAACACTTCCATGCGCGGTGTGAAATATCTCAAAAGGCGATACCTTCGCCTCCTCACTGGTTCCCCAAAAGTATTTCTTCATGCCTTCAACACAATGAGTCTCCAGCATTCCCATGCCCACTGACCACCGGATGCCGCTTTGCGTTTTCCATTCCGCGTTTACCGCACCCATCGACAACATCCAGGGCATGATGGATTTTTCACTTTTGTCGAAAAGGTATTGGCCGTCCCTGCCGGGATAGTAAAGCACGACCATCCGGCATATCACGCGGAAGTTATTGTGCTGCAGAAGGATTGAGTTGATTTTAAGTCCGGCCAGTGACTGGGCTCCTGTGGTACCGCCAATCACCCCTAAAGAGAATTTGCGTGAGATGCCATAGGTTATATCACCCACCACCGCAGGCGGAGGCGTGGTAGGACTGTAAGTGACCATCACACCGGCATTGAGTGTCTTTCTTCCCGGGAAGTCGGGATCATGTCGACCCTCCAGTTGGTCCGCGCCGGTAGCGACCATCTGCGCACTGACATCACAAAGTGGAAGTACGTTCGCCAAGACGATCGAGATAATAAACATCGCAATATTCAAAGTAACGCCGGAATTGTTTGTTGCCGTTTTCATAGCTTTTGGGTTAAATCCTGAGACAAACTTAGTCTGCTCGGGCCCTCAGCCAGTTTCATTGTTTGTCAGTGCCCACACATATCTTATGCGGAAAATCTGTAAATCCGGAACATCTGGCTGGTAATTTGCGATTATCGCAAATCATCCCCATGGCAATTTCTCTTGGATTCGGCATCGTGTTCGCTACTGCCATCATTCTGGTGATCGTGCCCTGCCTCTATCTGATACTGGATGATATCGCGAAGGCAACGAAAGAGAAGGTGAAGGAGTTGGAGACTACCGCGAATTAAAAAGCATAGGACCTGTTCATCGTCCATTGTATCTCGCGTGGAAACCGGAGGACAACACACACTTTCAATTAAAGCACACAATCAGCAGATACAATGGCTCCCCTCCTCCGAGGCTTCCGAGGAAGGAGGGGTCCGCCGGGAATGTGTTTGATTCAAAGCAGTCTCGTGATCCCGGCGGGGGGTGGTGGACTCCTCCTATTTTCCGCCGGAACTTCTATCATGTCACGGCACAATGATGAGATGCATCATATCGCTCTGTAGATGGCGGGAAACAGGAGGGGAGTCATTGTGCCTGCATGGCTACTGCAAACTTCAAAGTTTGTGCGCACCTGACTTCCGGAGAGGACAGCACACACTTTCAATTAAAGCACACAATCAGCAGATACAATGGCTCCCCTCCTCCG
>JBBEBN010000068.1:0-984 GCA_040882305.1 Cyclobacteriaceae bacterium | reverse complement strand
TCTCGTGATCCCGGCGGGGGGTGGTGGACTCCTCCTATTTTCCGCCGGAACTTCTTATCCTGTTACGGCACAACGGTGAGATGCTGTGTAGTTGCTCTATAGTTGGCGGTGATCTCCTATGTGGTTGCAATCGCTGTTCAGGGCACTCTCTCCTTCTTGATTTAAGATTTTGGCATGCGGAAAATAATAACTAACATTACTGCGATTTTGGTTTGCATCAGGTATCATTCGCCTTCATGCAATGAAAAAAGGGAATTCCGGTTAGAATCCGGAGCAGTACCCGCTACTGTAAGTGTTACATAATTAGTTACCCCATGTTTCTTAGTCACTGTTTGCCCATACGCGAACGGGAAGACCGGTAACTTAACACAAGCCAGGAGACCTGCCAGAACAAACGGATATAACTTCTCTCGGAGTAAGGGAAATATAATCCAGTGTGAAATAACAAGTATTTGATTTTGAAAACGCCGGAAATTTTCGTTTTCGCGCTTTGTATTCTGTTATCCGTTCAGGCAACAGCTCAGGTGAATATCGATTCAGCCAGACTGTTAAAGACGGTAGTGGTAAATCAAAGCAGGCTAAACGATTATGTAATTGGATCCTACGAATTGCCGATTGACAGTTCAGCACTGGCATTAGCTTCCAATGGAAGCCTGACAGACCTGCTGCGCAAACAGGGCTTCGGTCACATCCGAAGCTATGGGCCAGGTGGAGTGGCGTCCCCGTCCTTCAGAGGTACAGGCAGTGGTCACACCGCCGTGCTTTGGAATGGGATCGACCTGACCAGCCCACTCACTGGACAACTTGATCTGTCATTGCTGCCGGCGGGTCTTTTCGATGATGTCTCGATTCAGACTGGCGGCTCTACAAGTATTTCCGGTAATGGATCAATAGGCGCAAACATCCATCTCAACAACAATCTGAATTTCAATGAAGGACTCCGGGCAAGTGTTTCATCTCATATTGGATCTTTTGGATATCACT
>JBBEBN010000067.1:0-7665 GCA_040882305.1 Cyclobacteriaceae bacterium | reverse complement strand
GTAAACTTGGAGCCAATACCCGCTTTCGCCTCGACACAGACATCATGACCGTTGTTGACGAGTAATGCCACCGCATCGGGTGTAAGACTTATCCGATTTTCCTGCAGCGATATTTCTTTGGGGAGTCCAATAAAAAAGGAGTGCTTTCCTTTTTTTACTTTCATCAGCTTCTCTTCCGGATAAAGGCTCGTCTTGGTGGCGAGGGCTTCAAATCCGCTTTTTTTCTTTTCCGTCATGAACAGAAAGGGCTATGGTTCGTTGGTTTTGGTTTTCTACAGCAATGGATACTTCAGCGTGTTCAGCGGGTATCAGGGATGGAATTTTTTCTGGCCATTCAATAAAACACAAGTCTCCGGAATAAAAATATTCTTCGCTCCCAATATCGTATGCTTCTTCTTGATTCTTGATCCTGTAAAAGTCAAAATGATAAATTCTTTTTTCACCCTCCGTTTCATATTCATTTACAATGGGAAATGTCGGGCTGCTCATGGGGTCCCTCACTCCCATCCGGGCGCAAAGGCTTTTGATAAAAGTTGTTTTTCCCGATCCCATTTCTCCATAAAACAACCAAACAGGACAATGGCCGGCCCTCTGCAAAAATGCTTCCGCTACCTCGCCCAGATCATCCTGTTGTACTTCATGGAAGGTCATACTGCCGCCTTCACACCACATTCTTCGAATTTAAGAAAATTAAGGGAATGATCATCTCCTCCATGCTCACCCCGCCGTGCTGAAAGGTATCTTTGTAGAAATTAACGTAGTAATTATAGTTGTTCGGATAGGCGAAGAACTGGTCTTCAATGGCAAACACGTAAGAGGTGGAAACATTCATTTTCGGCAGGAAAAACCGTTCAGGCTTGGAAATCTGCATGACCTTGTCGCCCTCATAGCCGAGGTTCTTGCCCTGTTTGTAGCGCAGATTGGTATTTACCGTGCGGTCGCCGATGATTTTGAAAGGCCGCTTTACTCGGATGGTGCCGTGGTCCGTGGTAAGAATAACCCGCACGTCTTTTTCAGAGATCTTCCGGATGATTTCGATCAGCGGGGAGTGCAAAAACCAGGATTTGGTCAGGGAACGGTAGGCGGATTCATCGGGAGCGAGCTCCCGTACCATCGCCATGTCTGTCCGCGCATGTGAAAGCATGTCCACAAAATTGTAGACGATCACATTCAGTTCGTTGTTGAACAGATTGTTCACGGAATCCGCCAGGCTTCGTCCTGCCTCAAGATTTTTGATCTTGTGATACGACATTTTCCCCTGGATATTATTCCGGCGCATCTGTTTGGCAAGAAATTCATCCTCAAAATTGTTTTTCCCTTCCTCTTCATCTTCCCCCACCCAAAGGTCCGGGTGACTTTTAGCCATCTCCGAAGGCATCTGCCCGGAGAAAATGGCATTTCGCGCGTAGGCGGTGGTAGTGGGAAGTATGGAGTAATAATGCTCTTCGCGGTCAATGGTGAAGTATTCACTGATCACAGGTTCAATCACCTTCCACTGGTCATACCGGAGGTTGTCGATAAGGATGACGAATACAGGCTTTTTATGGGTCAGCTCGGGGAAGACCTTCCGCTTCATGAGCTGGTGTGAAAGCAGCGGTTTATCCGCTTTGGGATCATTCAGCCAGCTTTCATAATTCCTCATAACGAACTTGGCGAAATTCGCATTGGCCTCCGTCTTCTGCATGTCCAGCACCTCGGCCATATCCTGGTTCTCATCCATCTGCACCTCCCAGAAAACAAGTTTTTTATAAATATCCGCCCATTGCTCGTGGTTCATCACATCCTGAAAGGCCATGCTGATCTTGCGGAACTCCTGCTGGTAATTGAGGTTGGTTTTTTCAGTCACCAGCCTTTTATTGTCCAGGATCTTCTTTACAGCCAGCAGGATCTGGCTGGGATTTAAAGGCTTGATGAGGTAATCGGCGATTTTGGAACCAATGGCTTCCTCCATTATCTGCTCCTCCTCATTCTTAGTGATCATGACAACGGGAAGATTCGGCTTGTTGTTTTTGATCTGGCTAAGGGCTTCCAAACCGGACATTCCCGGCATGTGCTCGTCCAGGAACACAACATCAAAGTTCTTGTCGTCACACATCTCTACGGCATCCGCCCCGTTGTTGACAGGCGTAATATCGTAACCGCGCTGCTCCAGAAAAATGATATGCGGTTTTAAAAGATCGATCTCATCGTCTGCCCATAGTATACTATATCGCTGCATACATTCTATTTTTGTGAAAGTTATTAAAAATAAAGACTTTTAAACCGACATTTGAACGGTCATTCAAAGTGTAATTTGTGATTTATAAGGTTTAATTTGTTTTGCAATGCCCAACCGGGCCCTCGGTGATCAGATTTACCCCAACCAGTTGTCTATTGAACAAAAAGAAAATCATTAACGATCCGCTTTATGGGTTTATTCATGTCAAAAGCGAGTTAATATTTGATATTATTTCGCATCCCTACTTCCAGCGCCTTCGATACATCAAGCAATTGGGCCTGACAGACCTGGTTTACCCCGGAGCTGTGCATACGCGTTTTCAGCACGCCTTAGGGGCCATGCACCTGATGGGCAGGGTATTAGACAACCTTCGGTTCAAGGGGGTGTCAATATCACAGGAAGAGTACGACTCAGCCCAACTGGCGGTTTTATTGCACGACATCGGCCATGGCCCCTTTTCCCATGCCCTCGAGCATTCACTGCTTCCGGGCGTGAAGCACGAAAGCATTTCGTATCTGCTCATGTCTGCATTGAATGATGCATTCAACGGAGTGCTCGATCTAACCCTTAAGATCTTTCGCAACAGCTATAAGCGAAAATTCTTTTCCCAGCTCGTCTCCAGTCAGCTGGATATTGACAGGCTGGATTACCTGAACCGCGATTGTTTTTTTTCCGGCGTGCAGGAGGGAACCATTGGTGTTGACCGCATTATCCTCATGCTCCACGTCCATGACGACCAACTCGTCGTCGAGGAGAAGGGAATTTACAGCATCGAAAATTTTTTAAATGCTCGTCGACTGATGTACTGGCAGGTTTACCTCCACAAGACCACGGTCTGCGCCGAGCGAATGCTCATCAACATCATCCGCAGGGCGCAGGCCCTGATGCGCGCTGGCGAAAACGTTCCTGCAAGCGAGTCGCTCAAAGTTTTTTTGCAGCAGACGTTTACCATTGAAACTTTGAGGAACAATAAGAAAGCACTGCATGCTTTCGGCAGCCTCGACGATCACGATATTTGGGGGGCGATCAAATTGTGGCGCCATCATCCGGACCGCATTCTGTCACTTCTCTCACAAATGCTTCTCGACCGGAAGCTCTTTCACATCATGGTGAGCAATGAACTCATCAGGAAAAGTGTCATTGAAAAGATCAGGACATCCATCACACAAAAATACCAGACCTTAAGGGCGGAGTCATCGTACCTGTTTTCATATGGCACTGTCACAAACGAAGCGTATACCGAAGGAGAAAAGATCAACATCCTGACCCGCACCGGAGCTTTGCTGGATATTGCCCAGGCGTCTGATTTACCCAATATCAAGGCCATCAGCAAAATCGTAAAAAAAAACTATCTGTGCTGGCCTAAAGATGTATCTTTGTAAATTCGTAAATCAGTACATCATGGAATTTACCATTGATCAAGTAGCGGGAATGTTGGGTGGGGAAGTGAAAGGTAATGGAACTGAAACCATTAATATGCTCGCAAAAATCCAGGACGCGAAGAAGGGACAGATCACTTTTTTATCCAACCCGAAATACGAACAATACATTTACAGCACCCAGGCTTCCGCCGTCATTGTTAACCGGGATTTCGTCGCCAGGAAGCCGATCAGCTCCAACCTGATACTCGTCGATGATGCCTATAGCAGTTTTACTTCGCTCCTGGAGGAATATCACAAACTGCTGAGCTTTCACAAGGCGGGAATAGAGCAACCTTCGTATGTGGGAGAAAATGTCATCACAGGCGAAAACATTTACCGCGGCGCCTTTTCCTACATTGGAAATAACGTGAGTATCGGAACCAACGTCAAGATCTATCCGCATGTGTTTGTGGGGGATGATGTGGTCATCGGTGACAACACCATCTTACATCCGCACGTAAAACTCTATGCGGGAACAAAGATCGGGAGTCATTGTGTTCTTCATGCCGGCGTCGTCATTGGAAGTGATGGGTTCGGGTTCGCGCCGCAGGAAGATGGCACCTATAAGGCCATCCCCCAACTTGGCAATGTCATCATTGAAGACCATGTTTGCATTGGTGCAAACACGGTGATTGACTGCGCAACGCTGTCAGGAGATTCCACCATTGTCCGCGAGGGAGTGAAGCTCGACAACCTTATTCAGGTTGCGCACAATGTTGAAATCGGAAAAAACACGGTCATCGCGGCGCAAACGGGCATCTCCGGCTCTACGAAAGTGGGTGAAAATTGTGTCATCGCCGGGCAGGTGGGCATGGCAGGACACATTACCATTGCCAATAAAACCAGCATTGGCGCACAGGCCGGTATTCTGAAATCCGTAGTAAAAGAAGGCGAAAAAATACTCGGAGCGCCCGGTTTTGATAAAGGTGAATTTTTCCGGGCTTATGCCATTTTCAAACAACTTCCCCACTTAAACCACCGCTTAAGGGAATTACAAAACAAGCTGTTGCAATTGGAGGGCAAAACACCTTCCAGTGTCAACGGAAAGCAGGCCTAACATCAAATCAATCGTTTGCGCTAATCACCCGGGGAATGATTGGATTATCTGGATAATTGGGCTTAAATTGGCCGACTTTCCACGAATATGCTTAATATCAAACAGCAAACCATTCAGAAATCCGTCACCATATCCGGGGTTGGTCTCCATACGGGAGTCCAGACCAATATGACCTTCCTTCCAGCAAAACCAAATCACGGCATCAAATTTCAGCGCGTAGACCTCCCCGGCTCCCCGATCATCAGCGCAGATTGCGAAAATGTAGTCGACGTATCGCGGGGGACTACCATTGAGGAAAGCGGTGCACGCATCAGCACTATTGAACATACTTTGGCTGCTCTCGTGGGTTTGGAAATCGACAATGTGCTTATCCAGCTCGACGGCCCCGAATGCCCTATAATGGATGGCAGCTCGATCCAGTTTGTGGAAACACTGAAGCACGCAGCAGCGGAGGAACAAAACGCGTTGCGCGACTTTTTCGAAGTGCAGGAACCGCTGTTCTATCGCGAAGCAGCCCGCAATGTTGAAATTGCCGCCCTGCCTCTCGATGATTATCGCGTAACGGTGATGATAGACTACAACTCACCTGTGCTGGGAAGTCAGCATGCCTCCATCACCGACATCCGGCAGTTTGAAAAAGAAATCGCTTCCTGCAGAACCTTCTGCTTTTTGCACGAGCTGGAGATGCTGTATAAAAATAATCTCATCCGCGGCGGGGACCTCAACAACGCCATTGTTATTGTCGACCGCGTGGTAAAGGACGATGAACTCGACAACATTGCCAAGATGCTGGGCAAACCCAAAGTCGCTGTCAAACAGGAAGGCATTTTGAATAACATTGAGCTGCGCTACAAGAACGAACCGGCCCGTCATAAACTGCTGGACATCGTCGGAGACCTGGCCCTTGCAGGAAGACCTCTGAAGGCGCAGGTGCTCGCAGCGCGCCCGGGCCACGCCGCCAATGTCGCTTTTGCCAAAAAACTGAAAAAAGCGATGCATGAAGCCGACAAACAGGGACGACCAAAGTACAATCCGTCGCTTCCGCCGGTGATGGATATCAATAAGATCACCGCCACACTTCCTCACCGCTATCCCTTCCTCCTGATCGACAAGATCATCTACCTCGACAATGAAAGTGTTGCAGGTGTGAAAAACGTGACGGCCAACGAATTTTTCTTTCAGGGACATTTTCCGGGAAACCCGGTTTTTCCAGGCGTACTGCAAATTGAAGCCATGGCCCAGATCGGCGGCATACTGGTGCTCAACACCGTTCCTGATCCGGAGAATTACTGGACCTATTTTTTGGGGATCGAAAGCATCAAATTCAGAAAAATGGTTCTCCCCGGCGACACGATGGTCATTCAATGTGACCTCGTGGCGCCCATTAAACGTGGTATTGCAAAGATGTATGGACGCGCATTTGTGGGCAACTCTCTGGTCTGTGAGGGCACTATGACTGCCAGTATCGTTCGAAAAAGTTCATGAGCAAATTTCCTTTAGCCAACGTACATCCCGAAGCAAGGATTGGTAACAATGTTGTCATCGAACCCTTTGCAACTGTTCATAGAGACGTGGTTGTTGAAGATGGAAGCTGGATAGGCCCCAATGTGGTCTTATGGGACGGCACCCGACTCGGAAAAAATGTAAAGGTTTACCCCGGCGCCTCCATATCCTCTGTGCCCCAGGATCTGAAATTCGCAGGTGAAAAAACAGAAACGCACATCGGTGACAATAGTGTCATCCGCGAATTCGTCACCATCAGCCGTGGCACGACCGACAAATTCCGAACTTCTATTGGCAAAAACTGTCTGCTAATGGCATATGTCCACGTGGCACACGATTGCCTTATCGGCAATAACTGTATCCTTGTTAACGCAGTTCAGGTGGCCGGACATGTTACCATCGACGACTGGGCCATCATAGGGGGAGCAAGCGCCCTTCACCAGTTCGTGAAGGTCGGCGCCCATGTGATGGTATCCGGAGGATCGCTGGTGCGAAAAGATATTCCCCCTTACACAAAGGCTGCACGCGAACCCCTCACCTATGCCGGCATCAACTCCATCGGCTTGCGGCGACGGGGCTTTTCAGCGGAAAAAATTAACGAGATTCAGGAGATCTACCGTTACATATTCCTGAAAGGCATCAATTATTCCAAAGCGCTGGAGGTGGTCGAGAAGGAAGTAGCCGGAAGCAAAGAGCGCGACTATATCGTAGACTTCATCCGCACCTCCGAGCGCGGTATCATGAAAGGATACGGTGGAGGCGACTGAATAGCGCCGAGAAGAGATACCGCTAACTTTACACTGTGACACCATCTTCAGCTAAAGATTCCAAAAGCACCCCATTAACCATCACCGTTAATGATCTCAGCAAGCGCTTCAACCGAGAGTGGATCTTTAAGAATTTGAACTACCAGTTCCTGTCTGCGGGCACTTACGCCATTACGGGTCCCAATGGATCCGGGAAATCCACCCTGCTTCAGGTTCTGTGGGGCCAGGTGCCCCAGAGTTCCGGCATTATCCGCTACCAAAAAGACAACGGGGAAATTGCGATTGAAGAAAGTTTTCGCCACCTCTCCATTGCAACCCCCTACATGGACCTCATCGAGGAATTTACTTTGTCAGAAATGATCGACTTCCATTTTAAGCTGAAGAAACTCCGCCAGGGGGTGAGGAAGGAAGATCTCCTCAACATCATGTACCTGGAAAACGCGATGGAAAAACAACTGATCAACTTCTCTTCCGGGATGAAACAAAGGCTTAAACTGGCCCTGGCTTTTTATACGCAAGCCGACGTGTATTTCCTCGATGAACCAGGCACCAACCTCGACGGCAGAGCTTTTGAATGGTATGGGAGGGAATTGAGCCTGCTCCCCAATGATCCCATCGTTCTTATTGCCTCCAATAACCCGGAAGAATATCCCCAAAAGTCGACCATTCTCAACATCCTGGATTATAAAAAATAGACGA
>JBBEBN010000066.1:0-7692 GCA_040882305.1 Cyclobacteriaceae bacterium | reverse complement strand
ATCATAATATGTGCGCGGTGTGTTCCCGGGTCCATGATCCAGGGTTGTCCTGCGAAATCTGGTTTCAGGGGTAAGCCCGTACTTTCGGAAGTAGCGTAGGGGATGTATACAACATACCGCAGGTAGCCATCCTCAAAATCACCTGTTTCGGAATTGTATTTGTCTTCCGAGCCCGTGTAAACATACAGTGTTGTGGGTTGTGCCGGCATCTTGAGGCTTCCCGCCTTAACTTCCTGTTCGCGTAAATCAAAAACTTCCTTGAAGGATTTTCCTTCTTTTTTCAGCTCGCGTCCGCGGGCCATAAACGGTTCAAGGTCCTGGTGGTAGCATGAAACGCTTACATTTTTTTGGGCGGGATCATCGGCGAGGCAAATCATTCCGTTTGACCCTTTGCGAAGTACCACCAGTTCTCCTTTTGGTGAATATCCCATGACGGTCGCATTTTCCCGCTGCTCTTTAGGGGCAGCAAGCACTGCAGTTTTTATCTGCATTTCCGCAGCCGGAATCGCCTGCCCGAAACAAAAACCGGTACCGATGACCAGAACTATTGCCAGGATGCTTTTCATATCGTAGTGTTTAATGGTTGCATAAGTTAATCAATGTTTTGAAAGTAACAAATGAGGATTCGGGTTGAAAGACAGGCCCAAGATTTCAGGTTGAAATTCAGTTAAGTCAGTTTGAGGATCTGCTGTGACTTGTTCACCGGTATTAGACCTGCCTTTAAACCTTGCATTTCAACCTGCGCTCACCATCCAATCCCATAATCATCCCCATAGTTACTCGATCCGCCCCAGAATGTGTTGTGCTTTCGGTCAAAGAAAATTGCATTGATGGGGCCGGATGTGCGGGGCTCAACCTGCAGGGTATAGCCCATATCGGTGAGTGCCTTCCGCACGTAAGGTGGCGTTGCTTCATGGATCATCATATGTCCTGGCCTGGGTTTTCGATCTTCATCTCCAAGGGAGAGATAAAATTGATAGGTGTTGATGTTTGGCGCTTCCGCGGCTTCCTGCACATTCATGCCGAACTCGACAACATTCAGGAAGAATTGCAGGAGGTTTTGATCCTGGGTATCTCCTCCCTGTACGCCGAAGGATAAAAATGGGAAGCCATCCTTCAGCGCCATGGCGGGGGTGAGTGTTACCCGTGGGCGTTTTCCGGGTTCGACTACATTAAAGGGATTCAGCTTCGGGTCGGTAACGAAGCTCTGCATCCGCTGGCTCATGCCTACGCCCGTGCGTCCGGCGATGCAGGCGGGAATCCAGCCACCGCTGGGAACGACGGAAACGACCCACCCGTCCTTGTCGGCCGCTTCAATGGATGTGGTGCCAGTCCACACCTTTTCCATGTAGTTTGCGTCCAACCCAGACGTTGGTTTTATCAACGATGCCTGTTTCCATTGCTTCAGATATTCCTGATATGGATTCGCTTTCCCCTCGAAAGGATAGGGATCGCCGGGGGTGACGTGTGCATCGTTCTGTTCCCAATTGATTGCCTTCACCCGTTCTTTCGCATATTCTTTTGAAAGCAACCCTTTTATTGGTTCTTCGGGAGCCATGTAAGGATCACCGTAATAAAAATCGCGGTCGGCGAAAGTGAGGTTCATCACCTGGTACAGTGTGTGGATATATTTCGCGGAATTGAACCCCATACTTTTCACATCCATGTTCTCCAGGATATTGAGCGCCTGCAGCATCATGGGACCTTGCGTCCATTGCGACAGCTTATAAACATCAATACCTTTGTAATTCACCTTCAACGGTTCTTCCTGCAGCACTTTCCAATTTGCAAGGTCTTCCATCGTGATAAGGCCACCCAGCTCCCGGCATCCGCGAACAAACTCTCTGGCAATATCACCTTTATAAAATCTATCCTGCGCAGCGTAGATGCCTTCCTTTCTGTTTTTTCCTTTTTTCACCGCCTGTTGTTCCGCGTCTACCATCTTTTGGAGTGTTTCAAGAAGATCGGCCTGTCGGAATATCTCACCAGCCTCAGGCGCTTCCCGTTTTTCGCCGGCATGTGGAAGAAACACAGCCTTGGAGTACGGCCATTGTTTGATAAGATCTTTATATATTTCGATGCTATTGGCGGTCTCGGCTTCCATTGGATACCCTTCTGCCATCTGCATGGCCGGAGCAAGGACCTGCTTGAGGCTCATCGTCCCGTATTCTGCGAGCATGGTGCAGAGCCCTCCCGGCGTACCGGGCGTGACGGCAGCAAGCGGCCCGTAGCGCGGAGGATAGTTCATTCCTTTTCCTTTGAAAAAATCCGCAGTAGCCCCCGTTGGCGCTACGCCAAGAGCGTTGATGCCAATGACCTTTTTGGTTTTCGGATTGTAGATCAATGCCTGTGTCTCACCTCCCCAGCTAAGCACATCCCACATGGTGCTCGTCGCCGCAAGCATAGCACAGGTAGCATCCACGGCATTTCCACCCTGTTGAAAGATCGTCGCGCCCGCCGTCGCAGCAATCGGTTTGCCTGTGATGGCCATCCAGTGCTTACCATGTATGACCGGCTTGTGCGTTGGCTGACTGAATAAAGGAAAGACCATTAATACAGCAGCCAGAGAAAAAAATATAGATCTTTTCATCGTGAGTTCTTTTCGAGAATAAGTTAGGTGGTTTGAAATGAAAATCAAAGGGCTATGAGGCACACCGGGAGACAGATTGCGCAACTGAGGATAATTGTTCTATTTTTGAGTTCTATATTCTCTCCATGGTAGCGGATCCATCCCTGTATTTGAAAAACTTGTGGTATATGGCCTTTCACAGTTCCTTTCTGAAGAAGGGAAAACTGGTGGCTAAGGAAATGTTGGGAGAGCGCATTGTTTTCGGACGCGATTCAAATGGCGAGGCTTTCGCTTTGCGCGACAATTGCGCGCATCGAGGCGTGCCTTTGTCGGAAGGCTGGTTCGAAAAAGATACTCTGAAATGTTGTTATCATGGATGGGAGTTTGGAACCGATGGCGTCTGCAAAAATATTCCCGCCATCGCCCCCGAATCAAAGGTCGATGTCAATAAGATCAGGATCTTTAAGTACCCACTGAAGGAGATCAGCGACACCATTTGGATCTATATTCCGGATAAGAAACTACATTTCAATGTGACGCCCGCCACCAAACCTCCGGATCTTATCCTGGACGCTTCAAGAAAATTTTTGCACGTTGAAACCGTGACGCTGCCGGCCAACATTGATCATTCCGTCATTGGCCTCATCGACCCCGCCCACGTCACGTTTGTCCACCAGTCCTGGTACTGGCGCTCTGCGAAAAAGCTTAAACTAAAAGAAAAGCATTTCGAACCTACTCCGATGGGTTTCAAGATGTTACGACATGCTCCTTCAAGTAATTCCAAAGGGTATTCGGTGTTGAAAGGTGGCTCCTCCACTGAAATCACGTTTGAGATCCCTGGTAACCGCTATGAGCATATCAGGGTGGGCGAAACGAACGAAGTCATTTCGATCACCATACTTACTCCGATAAACGAACACACCACGGAGCTGCACCATATTTTTTATTCCACGTTACCGGCTACACGCTGGTTCTGGTGGCCGTTAAAAAGGCTGGGCAAGAAATTTATCGGACAGGACCTGGACGTATTTAAAAAACTCGCCAAAGGTCTGGAGAGTAATCCCACGCTGACCCTCATCGGTGAACCCGATGCACAGGCAAAATGGTACTACGAGATCAAACGCCTCTGGCAGAAAGCGCAGCAGGACAGGGTCCCCTTTGTGAATCCGATTCATGGCCAGACACTGCATTGGGTCACCTAGGTATCGTGATGCGACATGGGAAGCACGTGCGGTGGGTGGCAGTGACGCATAATTATGCGTCACTACGGTGCGTGCTCCCCAAGCCCTGTTATTTCACGTACAAATTCACGATTCACGATTGACGATTCACTAAAAGCACCTTCGCCCCCTTCACATGCTTGTGCTTCAGGTCCATGAGCGCTTGGTTTGCCTCTTCAAAGTGATAGATCTCCACGTCAGGTTTTATCGGGATGCTGCCGGCGAGTCGCAAAAATTCCTCGACGTCGGCGCGCGTGATGTTGGCCACGCTTTTAATTTCTTTTTCCATCCATAAATGATCCTGATACCGGATCGTTGCCAGTGCCTGCTGGTCGTGTGATTCCTTGCGGATGGCATTGATGACGAGCCTTCCACCGGCCTTCAGGTGGAGAAGAGAGCCCACTGCGGTTGTCCAGACCGGCGTGGTGTCAATGATAGCGTTGACCTTCTCCGGTGGAGTTTCGGTGATGTCTCCGGCCCAGGTGGCGCCGAGCCGAAGGGCGAAATCCTGTTCTTCCCGGCTGCGTGCAAAGACAAGGATGGGCGATCCTGGAAAGAGGTGGCGCGCCATTTTCAGGACCAGGTGACCGGATGCGCCAAACCCTGTCAGCGCCAGGCTTTGCCCAGCGCTGAGGTTGGTGAGTCTCAGTGACCGGTATCCGATGGCGCCGGCGCACAACATGGGTGCTGCTTCGGCATCTGTAAAAGAAGAGGGAATGGGGTATGCGAATTTTTCATCCACGACCATATATTCGGCATACCCTCCATGATGATCCCGGCCGGTTGCCTGAAAAGCAGGGCAGAGGTTTTCCATTCCACGGAGACAGTATTCGCATTCCCCACAGGCGGAATAGATCCACGCAACGCCTACACGGTCGCCCGTATGGAACCTGTTGGCGTTCATCCCCTGTTGCTGCACTATCCCGATGACCTGATGACCGGGAATGACAGGATAGCGGGGAGGCGGCGTCCGCCCTTCAATTTCATCCAGCTCAGTGTGGCATACACCACAACATGAAATGCGGAGCAATATCTCCTGTTCACCAATTACAGGAGTCTCAACCTCAGCCAGCTCGAGTGGTTGTTTTTCATCGTCAAGGTCAACTACGCCTTTGAGAAGCCATGCTTTCATATACTATTTCGAATGGCGAATGACTCATTGCTTCACCAGTTTCTTCAGCTCCGCATCAATATACTCTTTATCCATCCACTTGTCGCCGATCATGACGCCGGCAATTTGCCGTGTATTGTTGATACTGGCAAGGGGATTTGCATGCAGGAGGATAAGATCGGAAACCATGCCGGCTTTCACCATGCCCGCGTCTTTTTTATTCAGGTACCGCGCAACGTTAAGGGTACCTGTTCGCAGGGCCTGGAAAGGGCTGAGACCCGCGCGTACGAGGTACTCCAACTCATGATGGGTGGAGAATCCCGGTACGTTAAAGATCTGTGGCGCATCGCAACCCAGCAGCAGGCGAACACCGTGCTTCTCGCATTCCAGAATAAGATCCCTTCTTAACTGTATGAACTCTTTCATCTTTTCTTCACTGTACTGCGGGTTCGTGATGAAGTTCGCTTTGCTGTCGATCCATTGCTGCACAGTTCCGGCATCTATATATACCATGTGGGGATCTTTTTTGAAATCCTCCCCGGAGAAGTCGGGGTGGAACCACCGTTCTGCCAGACTTTGAGTAGGGACAACCCAGATGTTGTTTTCTTTCAGTGCTCTCATCAGTTTGGGTATCCGGGAGCGGTCGGCTTTGTCAGCCACGAACATTCCAAAAAGGCCCGCTTCCGGTTCCGGGATCTTCTCTATCCCCGGAACGAGACCTTCCACGAAACCGTCAAGGTGATCGATGGAGGAATATCCTGCCTCAATCGCACGCCACACGCCGACACCATATGACACATGTCCTGCGAAAGGAATACTGACTTCTTTCGCTGCTGAGGCAATGGCGTCAAATTTTGGACGCGTTAAACCTGGATGAAGTTTCAGGTAATCGTATCCCGCTTCTTTCTGCCGACGCACCATCGCTGCGCCATCTTCCGGAGCTTTCACGCTCATCCCGTTGAACGAAGGCCCAGTGGTATGGAAGTGCGGCCCGAGTATCTCACCCTTCTCGATCGCCTCGCGCAGTTCAAGGTGTTTTGGATGTCCCAGCATACCGCGGATCGTGGTGATACCGTTCAGGGCGAAGAGTCTCAGCACTTCCTTCATGGATTCCAGGTCATCGTTGGGAGGGACGTGCGCGTGCATTTCGGCAAGGCCCGGTATGAGGTACTTTCCGCTTCCATCGATGACAAGGGCAGTCTGATCATATTTGATCGTGTTGCGCGTTCCAATGGCGGTGATCCGACCGTTTCTTGTTACCACCACCTGATGTTCGAGGATTTTTTCTTCGTCTTCCATGGATATGACATTCACATCTGCAAAAACTATTTGCCGGTTTGTTGATGAATGCAATCCTTGAGCAGGGCAGGCAAATGCCGCCAACAACAGAACGTGTGTTAGGATGATTTTCATATTAATAGGATTATAAAGCTTTTTGAAACGTGCGACGGTTTGCTCGCGACAGCGCAGGCAGAATTAATATTTATCAGACGGTATTTATTATACATGATTCTGAGCAAAAAAGCGTATCTTTGTTGAAAATAATCAAATTTGACTCAAGGCCAAATCATACAGCTTTACCAGCCATTACTTCAGGGCATTGCAATGAAGATGCTGCGCTGTAAAGCGGATGCTGAAGACATTGTGCAGGAGACGTTTATGAAATGGCTTTCGCAGGAGCAGACGAAGATCAAAAACACAAAAGCCTACCTAATAAAGGCCGTTACCAACAACTGCATCAATCACCTGAAATCTATCCGCAACAAACGTCTGGAGTATCTGGAATCCTTCCACTGGCCTGAATTCATTGAAAAGTTCAGGGAAACGACTGATCTCTCACATATTGACCTCGAGGTTGAACTTTCGAAGGCCTTTCAGGTGTTACAGAACAAGCTTGAGCCCCTGGAAAGGGCCGTGTATGTTTTGAAGGAAGTATTTGATTTCGATTATAAAGCACTTCAACTTCTTCTCGACAAGAAACAGGATCACTGCCGGCAGGTTTTTTGCCGCGCAAAGAGGAAGCTGAATGAGGAAAAAGATCACTTTAACGCCGTTTTCCAGCCTAAAAAGGCAGCTTTGCTGGAAAGTTTCCGGAAAGCATGTGAATTTGGCCAACCCTCCGATCTAGTTGCCCAGCTCAGGATGAACTGATGCAAGCGGCATTTTGAAAAATAGTTTGAAAATAATCGCCCCGATCTGTCACAAAAACAGAATTGCCCTGTCTTAAGGGTGTCCGACGTTAAAACCCGGCACTTCACAAACCGTAAAAACCTATTTATTTCATGATCACCATTTTGCTCATTTTTGCCGCCCACTGGTACTTATCCCTGTTCTTTCAGACTTTTTTCCTCCATCGCTATGCTTCTCACCGGGCGTTTACGATGAACAAGACGACGGAAAAAATATTTTTTGTTCTGACATGGATTTTCCAGGGCTCTAACTACCTCAGCCCGTACGGATATGGTGTGATGCACCGGATGCACCACGCTTTTGCCGACACTGAGGACGATCCTCATTCTCCGAAATACGATGAGACCATCTGGAACATGATGTGGAAAACGAAGACGATCTATTCGGCCATCGCCAACAAGAAGATGATCCCGGAAAAACGTTTTACGGATGGTGTACCGCAATGGGAGGCTTTTGACAAGATCGCCCGTTCCTGGCCGTCACGTATCTTCTGGGGAGCGATCTACGTTTTCCTGTTCTTTCAGTTTGCCACAGCCTGGTATTTATGGTTATTGCTTCCTTTGATGTTTTTGATGAGTCCCATTCACGGTGCCATCATCAAC
>JBBEBN010000065.1:0-7764 GCA_040882305.1 Cyclobacteriaceae bacterium | reverse complement strand
TATCAATGTTGCAGGCGTCAATGGCCTTGCTCCTATTATTAAAGTGTTTAAGAACCCTTCCGGCGATTTTCTGAAGGGTGAGATCACTCCTACCGTGCAATCGCATGCCACCGGTGTGCAAATTGACCCGGCAAAATCCGTTATTAAAATCATTCAGGATCTTTCAAAAAAAGATTTTCCGGAATCAGAAATTCAGATTGACGATAAGGGTTTAATTACCTATCTTGGACAGTAACATGGCGTATAAAGAAAAAGAAATCGAAAAGCTTTACTACTCCATTGGAGAAGTGGCTGAAATGTTTACTGTTGCCCCCTCTCTCATCCGTTTCTGGGAATCTGAATTCGATATCATCAAGCCGAAAAAGAACCGGAAAGGAAACAGGCAGTTTACAAAAGAAGATATTGACAATGTCCGCACCATTTACCACCTGGTAAAAGAAAAAGGCTTCACCCTTCAGGGCGCCAAAGAAATGTTGCGCAATGATTCCCAGGCGGTAAAAGATAAAATGGAAATGCTTGATTCCCTTCGGAACGTCCGCAAATTCCTTGTTGAACTGCGCGAAAAAATACATTAAAAGATTCTTTACCGAGTAACGCGACAGGAAAGTTCGCAGTCATCCGGAGAAGAACGCATCGTGGCATGGGCCATGCCTATGGCACAGCATTGGAATTGTTTCCCGATAGGTATCGGAATTGACAACATTCATAAAAAGAACCCTCAGCATGGATCAGAACCGCCTCTCCCTGCTCGCCCTTCACTTTATTCCAGGAATCGGAGATTTTCTGATCAGACAACTGGTGAGCTACTGTGGCTCAGCCGAAAGGGTCTTTAAGATCCCGAAGGGCAAACTCCTGAAGATCCCCGGCGTCGGCATAGTAACGGCAGAAGCCATCACACAGGGTAAACCGTTTGCGCTGGCGGAAAAAGAATTCCGGAAAGCGGAGAAAGAAAACGTTGATCTCATCTTTTTTATCGATAAAAGTTTTCCCTCACGCTTGCGGCAGGTAAACGATGCCCCAACCTTGTTGTACGCCAAGGGTAAAATGGACCTTGAAAATCCAAAGGCTGTGGCCATCGTGGGCACCCGGCAATCCACGGCGTATGGGAGAGAGTGTGTTGAAAACCTCGTAAAAGATCTCGTACAACACCAGGCCCTCATCATCAGCGGGCTTGCGTATGGCATTGACATTCACGCGCATAAACAGGCATTAAAAAACAGATTGCCGACCATTGGTGTCATGGGCAGCGGGATGGATGTCATTTACCCTGCATCCCACCACGAGGTAGCAACAAAAATGATGGAGCAGGGCGGACTGTTGACAGAGCATCCTTTCGGAACGCAGCCTGACGCCCATAATTTTCCAGCGAGAAACCGGATCGTCGCCGCGCTTTCCGATGCCATCGTCATAGTTGAAGCTGCGGAAAAAGGCGGTGCCCTGATCACGGCGGATATTGCGAACAGCTACAACAAAGATGTTTTTGCCTTTCCGGGAAACGTGAAGCAAAGTCACTCCGCCGGGTGCAATAATCTCATCAAGTCAAACCGCGCACACCTGATGACCTCCGTCCGTGATATCCAGTACATCATGAACTGGGACATTGGCGTGAGGCCTGTCAGACAAGAGCCGGTCGTGCTCGAAGGGTACGCTCCCAATGAGCAACTCATCATCAAAACACTTCTCGAGAACAACAAACAACTCCCCATCGATGAGATCAGCTGGAAAACAAATTTACCCATGGGCCAGCTGGCTTCGTTTTTATTGAGTCTTGAATTTAAAGGTATGATATCATCAATGCCGGGTAAAGTTTATAAACTGACCAAATGGTAGAAGTCAGTTGATGTCATAGGCATGGCCATGCCACAGTGGTGAAATTGACCCGCCTGCGCTATCTGCGCTACCCTCTCGCAGACTTCGGACGCGCAGGCAGTTGACAATGCTGTCCCTAAAGCGCCTGTGCTCGGCATATCGCTTGTCGTGACACAGGTGAGCGCCGTAGATCTCTTGAAGCAACGCGCGGTTGTAGAGTCGTAAAATCTTGCGTCGCTACAACCATGGTTCACTGTTCTAAGAACACCTTATCCGCAAAACTGAGCGCTTCCAAAAAATTCTTTTTATCCAGCGGCGGCAACACCCCCTCCTCCTCAAAGAGCGACACGATCGTTTCCGTGGCGATGTTGCCGACCAACTCATCCTTTGCCATTGGACAGCCGCCAAAGCCGCGGAGCGCGCCATCAAACCTTCGGCATCCACCCCGCCAGGCACCTTCGATCTTCGAACGGGAAGTCAGCGGCGTCGAATGCAAATGCGCCCCGATCTCCGCCTGGGGAAATTTCGCGCACACGGAAGAGAATAATGATTCAATTGCCGGACTCTCCGCCACGCCAATCGTGTCGGCCAGCGAGATGACATCCGATCCGAGCGTCATGAGAATATCCACAAACTGCAGCACAAGATCCACTTCATAGGGATCTCCATAAGGATTACCAAAGCCCATACTGATGTAAGTGACCAGCTTTTTATTTGCTTTCACACAAATATTTTTTATTTCCTCCAGACTGTTCAGCGCTTCCGGTATAGACTTATTCGTGTTCCTTCTTTGAAAGGTATCCGAAATCGAAAGCGGAAATCCCAGATACGTGATCTTCCCGTACTTCGCTGCCTCCGCAGCACCCCTGGTGTTGGCAATGATGGCGAGTAATTTCGTGTGAGAGGGCCCGGAATCAAGTTGATCCAGCACCATAGTCGTATCCGCCATTTGCGGCACCGCTTTCGGGGAAACAAAACTTCCAAAGTCTATCGTATCAAATCCGACCCTCAGGAGTTTGTTGATATAATCAACTTTGAGGGCAGTAGGAATAAACAACGCCAACCCCTGCATGGCATCTCGTGGACATTCGATGATCTTTATGGACGGATTCATTGGTTCATTTAGCGGACTCTAAATATTTGATAAAAAAGTGGTAAATAAAAGTTGCTGAACGGATGTAATGAGCCTGCAAACCAGCGGACCAACTGTTGGCGCATACCTCGGAAGGCAATGTCCTCCCGGAATTGATCCCCGATGCGCGTGTCAGGATCCTGAAGGCAAAGATCGGGTCCAGCGACATCGTGATATCCGCCAGCGACACCAAATCAAAAACAGATAGGTTTATTTTTCTATGATGCTCTCAACGGCGAATTCATCAGCAGCCGATACCTGGGCTTCTCCAATCCCTTTGAATCGCCGCACATATTCAAACCGAAGATGAAGGCCTTGCTGTTTGTGGAACCACCTGGTTAGCGGGAAGGATTCCCAGGATATGCCTCTTTAAGATTTCACGGAGCGAATTATCGGAGCACGTGGAATAACATCCCGTCTCTGAGAAAATCCCAATGCCTAACCCCCGAGACACACGTATCCTCTACCCTACCCTGATACTTTCGACATTTTTTATGACCTTTGGCCGGAATTAGATCGGGTATGATGACAGTTTCGGAAAATGTTGACCTGTTTCCCTTTAATACCTTTGGTATTCATGCTAAAGCCAGGCATTTGGTAACCGTGAACACCGCGCAAGAGGCGCGGGAAATTTTCAAGAGTGATTTATTCAGCAAAGTGCCATGGCTGATACTTGGCGGAGGCAGCAACATTCTGTTGACTAAAGACTTTGACGGGCTGGTCATCAAGAATGAGATCAGGGGAATTACAACTGTTGCCGAAGATGAGCGGACGCTCGTATTGAAAGTGGGCTCCGGAGAGAACTGGCACAGTCTGGTGATGCACTGTGTTGATCGCAACCTGGGTGGTATTGAGAATCTATCGCTCATACCAGGCACGGTGGGCGCTGCCCCTATGCAGAATATAGGCGCTTATGGTGTGGAGATCCGCGAAGTGATCCAAGAAGTGGAGGCGGTGGAGATAGAAACGGGTGCAATCAGAAAATTCAGCCGCGAAGAATGCGCCTTTGGATACCGTGAAAGTGTTTTCAAACAACATCTCAAAGACAAGTATTTTATTTCAAGTATTACTTTAAGTCTCACAAAAAAGGACCATCGTTTCAATGTCTCTTATGGAGCCCTCAAGGAGGTCCTGGAGGAGAAAAAGGTGAAAGATCTGTCGATTCGGGCCATTAGTGACGCAGTTATAGGCATCCGGAAAAAAAAACTTCCGGACCCATTATTGATCGGAAATGCCGGAAGTTTTTTTAAAAACCCGTCCGTCGATCAGCGTACTTTTGACGCGATCCAAAAAAAATATCCGGACGTTCCTTCGTTCCGGGGAGAGAAAAACCTCGTAAAAATTCCTGCTGCGTGGCTGATCGAACAATGTGGGTGGAAGGGCAAAACCATTGATAACATTGGGGTTCACAAGCATCAGGCACTCGTACTTGTGAATTATGGAAACGGTGACGGAAAAAAAATCTGGCAACTTGCGATGAGCATACGATCTGGCATAATGGAAAAATTCAGCATCGAACTTCAACCCGAAGTCAACGTGATATGAGGCAAAATCAGGAATCGACATCGACCACTCCCCCTCCAAAAAAATCTTCAATCAAAAAAATTTCTTGCCAAAAATTTTTGTGAATAAAAAAAATGTTATAACTTTTCGTATTGTTTAATAAAATTTTAAACTAAACTTTAAAACGCTATGGCAAAATCAGCGAAGAAAGCAGCAAAGAAGTCTTCTAAGAAGTCTTCTAAAAAGGCTGCTAAAAAGAAGAAGTAATTAGGTTTAACCTAAAGACTTTTGCGAAGGGAAGTAAATCAGATTTACTTCCTTTTCGCTTTTTAATACCACCTCGCTGCTGTTACCCTCACGGCATTTTTGCCATTCCCACCTTGCCAAGAGCGATGTAACAGACAGTTTGCTGGCGTTTCCGCCTTCATTTCTCCCCGCTGGTCCAAATTTTATGGAGAATGTTCTTGTCTTAACCCCCCATCACGCTTAACTTTCTTCATATAACCTAAATTCACAAGATCATGGCAAAAGCAGCGGCAAAAACATCTTCCAAAACATCTGCAGCAAAGACGGAATCCGGTAAACCACGCACGCCCCGGGCAAAAGCATCTAACAATAGTATTGAGAAAGTGAACACGGAAGCTCTGCAGAAACTCCAGGAACTGGGCATCGAAGAACAACTTCAGCGCGATCTTGAGTGGTGCCTGGGAAGCTACCAGGCGGATCACAACCCTGTCGGTCTGTATGAAACCGCCAGGAAAGCTTTCTCGGTTTTCCAGGTAGAGAAACAGAAGAAAACCAAGGGGGTAACCACCAAACTCATCAATGACCTCGAAAAGATTATTAACGGGCAGTAAGGCAGATCAAATCATATGGGTCACGTTACCCAGGATCCCCTGATATCTTACGACCTCGACACCAAACCTGTTAAGAAAATCCACGCCCTCATCGGAATCCAGACCCTTGTGCTCTGCATACGATTTAAGGTAAATGACTTTCCTGATTCCCATGGAGTAAATGATCCGGGCGCAGGCAAGACAGGGTGAAAGGGTGACATAGAGGGTTGCTCCATCCACAGACGACTTGTTCTTAACAGCGTACAGTATGGCATTCTGCTCCGCGTGAATGGCCAGCGAGCAGCCGCCCTTCGAATCACGGGGGCAACCGACATCAGGCCATGCTTCATCACAATTGTGCGTGCCGGACGGCGGACCGTTATAACCAATAGAAATAATCCGTGTCTCTTTGGTCAGGACGGCGCCCACATGCCGCTTGATACAATGAGAACGCGTGGCCAGGTTCACCGCCAACTCCATATAAATGTCATCAAATGCTGGTCGTATCATGAACGTAAAAATAAAAGATTGCAGCGATAAGCAAACCATGCAAATTTGAACCTGGCCCCTAAAATCAATTCACTCCCATAAATGAAATTAATTGAAAGGCGTTCGAACTGAAAATATTATCTTTAGGGGCATATGGCCTTCAGAATAACGTTTTCTTTCTTCCTCTTCCTCCTCGCACACTCCCTCAAGGCCCAGGAAGTCCTTAAACTCAGACCCAGTCCGCTGGCCATCACTGGCGTACGTTATCAGGACAATTACATCAAAATTACCTACAGCCAACCACAAAAGAACAACCGCGAGATCTTTGGCCAGCTGGTTCCGTATGGAAAGGTTTGGCGCACGGGCGCCAATGAGGCAACGGAAATCACTATCACGAAAAACATACTGTTCAATAATGATACGCTGGCTGCAGGCACCTATTCGCTCTTTACCATACCGGAGGAGGATAAATGGACTATCATTATCAACTCGGATGTCGGTCTCTGGGGGGCTTATAATTACAATTCACAAAAGGATATCCTGCGATTTGATGTACCCGTTCAATCCACTGATAAAATATATCAACCTTTTACCATAATCTTCGATCACCGGAACGAAGTGGCAGACCTTTTGTTATTATGGGATAAAACAGCGGTTTCAATCCCCATTCAATTCATTAATAATTGAAGAAATGTTAAAATACACCCTACTTCTAGTCATTATCAGCGCAACACTGCATGCTACCTGCCAGGATATCGCCGAACTCGAGCGCAGAAACGGTTTCAAAGACCTTAAGCTGGGCATCCGTATCGACTCCGTAAGAGGTGAAAAGAAATTGAAGAAAGAGTTTAAGGAACAGGGAGAGTTTCCTGCAAACCTCTACAGCGTCGAGGACCCGGAATATGATAATATTGGTGAAATTTCCGTGGAGAAGATCGAAGTGAAAACATACAAGGACCTGGTCTACCAGATCCATGTGGTAACAGGAAAAGACCCGCGGCTGATGAAAGCGCTGCAATCCATCTACGGTTTAGCCGACTATGACATGAAAAAAGAAACGTACTTCTGGAAAGGTGAAACCCTTATCCTGAAATTCAAATCCGTTTCGCGGAACCAACTGGAGATGATCTACACCTCCTACCCTGTCCTGGCAATGATGAAGGCGGATAAAGGAAAAAAAGTCGAAGACATAGCCGACGATTTTTAAATCTTTATCCTACATTTAACATAATTTCCTTGAAGGCCCGCACAAACAACGGTATGGATTTTTTCGGCCATTAAGCACTATAATCATATGAAATACGCTTTTGCATTTGCTTGTGTTATGATGATCATGTCAACCACTTTTTCGCAGGAGCAGCCCGATCCTAAAAAAACGGAAGTATGGGAGCCGGAACCCGAGATAGTTGCTGCGGGCAAAACGTCTGATGCGCCTCCCTTGGATGCTATTATCCTTTTTGATGGAAAAGACCTGGACAGCTGGGTGGACAAAGATGGAAAGGCAGTAAAGTGGAAGGTGGCCGATGGCACCATGACGGTGGCGAAAGGCAGCGGAGACATTAAAACAAAAGAGTCGTTTGGTGATATCCAGTTGCACATCGAATGGCGTACCCCTGCCAAAGTTGAGGGTGAAGGCCAGGGCCGCGGCAATAGCGGTATCTTCTTCTGCGAAAAATATGAACTGCAGGTGCTCGACTCCTATAATAACCGGACGTATTCCAACGGCCAGGCTGGTTCCATCTATAAACAGGCTATACCGATGGTGAACGCCAGCAGAGGCCCGGGTGAATGGCAGGTTTACGATGTCGTCTTCATCGCGCCCACCTTCCACCAGGACGGCACCGTGAACAAAGCAGGCCATATCACCGTCTTTCACAACGGCGTGCTCATTCATCATTATACAGAAATCAAAGGAACCACGGAGTACCGGGGCGAGCCGAAGGTCATTGCGCACGGGAAAGGGTCCATACGGTTACAGGATCACGGGAATCCCAC
>JBBEBN010000064.1:509-7783 GCA_040882305.1 Cyclobacteriaceae bacterium | reverse complement strand
GAGGAAGGTGGCAGGCCGCGATATCCTTCCATGGTAAAGGATAAAGGTGAATCGTTATCCTGCGGGGGTTTCGCCTCACTCACATGTTCGTGTGCATGCATGGCAGTCCGCCCACTGTAACGGTGCGGCTCCCTGGGAATTTTTTGCCCTGCGATCCTGAAATCAGGCCCAGGTGTAATGGTGTCGACGCCTTTCAGCAAAGGCTCTTCCACGGAAAGGGCATGAGACACATCCTGGAAATTCTTCCAGGGTTTCATGTGCTGATGGTCTGTCTGGTCAGCTATCTGCAGCAACCATCGCCAGCTTTCCAGGATGAGGGGAGAATGCTCATGTACCTGGAAAAATCTTTGTGCACGACCTTCGTTGTTCACGAGCGCTCCATCGGATTCCGCAAAGGTGCCTGCAGGGATAATGATATGTGCTTTCTCCGAAGTGGGATGCGGTGTGTGATCAATGACGATGACGTGTTTACATTTCGCCAGGAACTTATCGACAACATCATTCTTGGCATGGCGATACAGGTCATTTTCTATGATGATCACTGTATCGGCGTGGTCGTTCATCACCGCATTAAAGGCAGAGTTCAACCGGTGGCCGCCCATCATGGTTAGCCCCATCGAGTTGCATTCCGGCAGGGTCAGTACGATGCCAGTCTGTGCATTCTTTTTGTGCAGTGACCAGGCAACATTGGCTGCCGCCTTAATTACCGTCGCACAATCGCACGACATTCCAGAGATAATGACAGGCCTCTTTGCAGTCAACAATGCGTCCGCAATCCGGCGGGCAAATGCTTCGGTTTCTTTGCGGATGTTCTTCACCGGAGGGATTGACGGGTCGAGAAGGTTTGCTACTACGTAACCCAGGCGTGCAAGATCGTCTGGTGCCCCATGGAATATACCAGTAGCCACTTCGTCAAGTTTTGTGCCGCTAACCGTGGCGATAAAGAGCGGGCCTTTTTTATCCTGAATAATCTCACGCGCGGCCGCGTCATGCCATTGAGGAATTGAAGCCTGCCCGATTTCTTCCAGTGGTTTTTGCCTTACAGCCTGTCTAACTGCCAGGGCCAACATAGGTGCCGTGTTCGTCAGGTCTTCGCCCAGTATAAAGACCGCGTCGGCTTTCTCAACTTCCCTCATGGACGGTGTTCGCGCGGGTCCTTCCTTCAAAAGCCTGATGACCAGTTCAGCAAGGTTGTGTTCGTCCACAGAAGTGCCGTGATAAAAATTATCGGCACCTACCAGCGCTTTCAGGGCAAAATTTGATTGGAGGGATGCACGCGGAGAGCCGATGCCAATGACTTTATGAGATTTGACAATGGTGGAAACTTCCTCAACGACCTTCTGCGCATCAACGGGTTGTTGCAGGATCACAGGTTGACGGATGCGCTCAGGAGCATTGGCGAATTCATATCCGAACCTGCCGCGGTCACAGAGAAAATAACCATTCACATCGCCGTGATAACGCGCAGTGATGGAACGCAGGCTTCCATAACGCTCGCCCGCGATGGTATTACAGCCAAGGCTGCAATGCTGACAAATGGAAGGAGCCGTGGTAAGATCCCACTTCCTCGTATAATGTTGTTTTAATGTTTTGTCGGTGAAGACGCCCGTGGGGCAAACCTCTGCCAGATTTCCGCTGAACTCGTTTTCAAGCGTGCCGTCTTCGTGCCTCCCGAAGTACACATGGTTTTTAGAGGCAAACGCTTCCAGGTCATGGCCACCGGCGTAATCGCGGTAAAAGCGTACGCAACGGTAACACTGTATGCACCTGTTCATCTCGTGGTTGAGAAAGGGACCGAGGTGCTGGTTGGCGTACGTGCGCTTGTTATACTGGAATCTGCGATAGGCGTGTCCCGTCATCACGGTCATATCCTGGAGATGGCAGGATCCACCTTCATCGCATACCGCGCAATCGTGCGGGTGGTTTGTCATCAACCACTCGATCACATTCGAACGAAAGGCGGTAGCCTCGTCGTCGGCTATGGAAATGCGTTGGTTGTCTGCCACCGGCTCCATACACGACATGATCAGCCGGCCGGTCTTGTCCTCTTCATTTTTAAAGACCTTGATGGCGCATTGACGACAAGCCCCGACAGAACCCAGTGAAGGGTGCCAGCAGAAGTACGGTAGATCAAATCCCAGTTGAAGGCAGGTTTCCAGGAGATTCTTTCCGGGTGTTGCCTCATAAGGTTTATCGTCGATGTATAGGGTTGCCATAATCAGTCGCTAATATTATTTCTCATATTATTTCCATGGACACTTCTGTTCATGAATGTGTTGTTCAAAATCCTTTCTGAAATATTTCATGGCGCTTTGCAGTGGTTCCATGGCGCCGGGTGCCAGTGCGCAGAAAGTGTTTCCGGAGCCCAGGTATTTTGTGTGGAAATCGAGCAGTTTCAGATCTTCTTCCTTTCCGGCGCCTTCGTCGATTGTAGCGAGGATCTTTGCAACCCATGGCAATCCTTCCCGGCACGGCGTACACCATCCGCAGGATTCCTGCGCGAAAAAATACTCGAGGTTTTGCACGAATCCTACCGGGCATGTCTTGTCATCCAGGATGATGAGCGTGCCAGTGCCGAGGCGGCTTCCGGCTGCCGCGACGGCCGTGTAGTCCAATTTCACGTCAAGGTGTTCTTCCACGAGAAAGTCCGTTGATGCCCCGCCGGGCAAGGCGCCTTTGAATTTCAAACCGTCCTGCATACCGCCACCGTGTTTTTCGATCAGCTCGCGCATGGTAACGCCCATGGGTAATTCCCACAGCCCCGGTTTTTTTACTTTTCCGCTGATGCCGAAGATCTTCGTTCCGGCGTCACCGGTAAGGCTAAGCGCACGGAACCAGTCCGGGCCTTTATTGATGATATGCGGGATATTACAAAGGGTTTCAACATTGTTCACGATAGTGGGCCTGCCGAACAATCCGCTGATCTGCGGAAAGGGTGGCTTTGCCCGCGGTGTTGCCCGCTTTCCTTCCAGTGAGTTTAGCAGGGCAGTTTCTTCGCCGCACATATAACGCCCGACCCCCGTGTGAAGGTGCATTTCCAGAGCGTAACCGGATCCAAGGATATTTTTTCCGAGATAACCCGCGGAGTATGCTTCATGTATGGCCTCTTCGATGGTGGCGGCCGCATTGTGGTAAGCCCAGCGCAGAAAGACGAACGATTGGTCAGCGCCGATGGCATAAGCGGAGAGGATCATTCCTTCGATAAGCTGATGCGGCGTGCTTTCCAAAAGGATCCTGTCCTTAAAGGTTCCGGGTTCCATTTCGTCAGCATTGGCGATCAGGTATTTTGGTTTTGAATCATTCTGAGGAACGAAACTCCATTTAAGGCCTGTTGAAAAACCCGCGCCCCCGCGACCGCGAAGGTTCGAGTCCTTTACCAAATCAATGACGGATTTGGGAGACAAGCCCTTTATCACTTTTCGAAGCGCTTCATATCCGCCCACTTTCTCGTATTCCTTCAAAGAAAGTGGTCGACGGTCTTCGCGGATATGTTCGGTGAGCGGTTTTTCCATAGACTACTTTTGCCGGGAGGCAGTTAAATGCTTAGACATATTTTTGAAGGATCTCATCCAGTTGTTCCACCTTTACATTTTTATAGAGGTCTTTGTCAATCATCAGCGCGGGCGCGGTATCGCACGTTCCCAGACAACAATTGGGCAGCAGGGTAAAACGATCATCGGGCGTCGTCTGTCCGTATTGGATCCCCAGTTTTTGGATGAGGTGGCTTCTTATCTGATCATAGCCCATGACCCAACAGCTTATGCTGTCGCACAGGAGGATAATGTGGCGCCCCACGGGTTTTCTGAAAAGAAGATTATAGAAGGTGGCCACGGAATCTAATTCTTCGGGACTCATCTCCATGTAGTCCGCCACATCTTTAAGGCTTTCATCCGATATCCAGCGGCGGTGGTGCACGATTACTTTCAGGGCTTCGATGCAAGCTGATTTGCGTACAGGCATTATGCTGATAGCTTTCTCGATGTCGTTTTTTTCTTCGGTCGTCAACATAGGTTACTACTGTCGGTCCTTATAAATAAGGAGTGTTGTTATATATTATCCCTTCGGGGCTTGCCGGCCCCGGCATTCAACGGTCGATGTCTGCCAGCACATAATCCATCGCACCCAAAATGCTCAACACATCCGCCACCGAATATCCGCGGCTGATGTAAGGCATCATCTGCATATGCGGAAAGGAGGGGGCGCGAACCCTCATCCGGTATGCTGACGTGTTGCCGTCACTGATTCCATAATAGCTGTAGGCGCCTTTCGTACCTTCGATGCAGCTCATTGCCTCACCCGGAGGAATCACCGGTCCCCAGCTTACGTTGAGAAAATGGGTGATGAGGGTTTCAATATCCTGCATTGTATGTTTTTTGATTGGAGGTGTTGTGAGCGGATGATCCGATTTGTAGGGCCCTGCCGGCATGTTCTTCAGACATTGATCAATAATGCGCAGGCTTTGCCTCATCTCTTCCACACGCACCAGGGCGCGATCATAACAGTCGCCATTTTGGCCGGTCGGAATATCAAACTCAAAATTTTCGTATCCTGAATGCGGTTGTTTTTTCCTGAAATCCCAGGCAAGACCACAGGCGCGAAGGCCCGGCCCGGTAACACCCCATTCAATCGCTTCTTCTTCTGTAAAGATGCCGATGCCAACGGTCCTTGCTTTGAAGATAGAATTGCGCATCACCAGGTTGTCGTATTCACGCATCCTTTTGGGGAAGTAGTCTACGAATTTTTTCACCAGCGTCTCCCAGCCTATCGGAAGGTCCTGTGCTACTCCGCCGATGCGGAACCAGTTGGGATGCATGCGGCCACCACATACTGCTTCGATGACGTCAAATATTCTTTCGCGGTCGGAGAACATGTAGAACACGGGCGAAAGCTGGCCAACGTCCTGGGCAAAGGTCCCGTACCAAACCAGGTGGCTGGCGATCCTGAAGAATTCACAGAGCATTACGCGAATCACCTGCGCGCGTGGAGGGATCTGAATGCCCGCCAGTTTTTCGACAGCCAGTAAATATGCAAGGTTGTTGTTCACGCCGCCGAGGTAGTCGATGCGGTCGGTGTAAGGAATGTAAGTGTGCCACGACTGGCGCTCCGCCATTTTTTCTGCTCCGCGGTGATGGAATCCTATTTCTGGGACAATGTCGACAATGTCCTCCCCATCCAGTTGCAGCACGAGGCGCAGTACGCCGTGTGTTCCGGGGTGCTGTGGTCCGATGTTGAGGAACATGAAATCTGAATCTTCGCTCTGACGCACCATGCCCCAGTCTTCCGGTTTGAACTGCAAGGCAGCTTGTTCCCGGTCGATCTTCTCGTCAGACAACCTGAAGGGCCCCATTTCTGTGGCTCTTGCAGGATGTTCTTTCCGTAGGGGATGTCCTTCCCAGGTGAGCGGCATCAGTAGCCGGCGGAGGTTTGGATGGCCATCAAAGCGTATGCCGAACATATCGTATACTTCGCGCTCATACCAGCTGGCATTGGACCAAACGTCTATAATGCTCGGCGCGGTGGGGAATTCACCCTTCAATGCAAATTTCAGACGAATGAAACTGTTGCGTTCGAATGAATAAAGATGGTAGACCACTGTGAAGTCGGAAGAAGGATATCCAATGGGTGATTTGCGCGTTCTTTCATCAATGGCGGTGAGGTCGTACAATAGCCGGTAGGGCTGCGGGATCTCAAGTTTCAGGTATGTGAGGACCGCTCTCAATTTGTCCAACGGGAGCCATAGGGTGAGAATATCATCCGCGGTTGCCTGTTCTGTGAAAGTACTTTCGCCAAACTTTAACCTTAATTGCTCTGTTGGACTCTGTGTTTTTCCCATATCACGCCAGGCACACAGTGCGCCGGTTGTTTGTTTTTAACTCAATTTCTCGCAGTGCTGTCTTCATCTTCCTTTTTATCTGCTGATTCCAATAGCAGTCGCGAAGCGTTTTTTAGATCTCATCCGGAGAACGGAATGTTGTCATCTCCTGTCTCTTGTCGTGCCGCCTGTCTTTAATGGAAACTTTTTCGGGTCTGATAACACCCTGTTCACCGATCACCCAGCTGAGGGGCCGTCTTTCTTTTCCGACAGATTCAGTGAGTAACACGAGCCCATCGATAAAGGCATCGGGGCGGGGAGGACAGCCAGGAACGTACACATCGACGGGCAGAAACTTATCCACGCCCTGCACCACACTATATATGTCATACATTCCCCCGGAGTTGGCACATGATCCCATGGAAATGACCCAACGCGGTTCCATCATTTGTTCATGAAGGCGTTTGATGATGGGCGCCATTTTAATGAACACGGTGCCGGCGATGATCATCACATCTGCTTCCCGTGGTGTTCCCCTGATCACCTCTGCGCCGAAACGGGCGACATCGAATTTCGGTGTCATGCTGGTGGCCATTTCAACAAAACAGCAGGAGAGGCCGAAGTGGAAAGGCCATATCGAATTTTTTCTTCCCCACGCGAGCAGATCCTGGACGGTTGTGAGCATGATGCTTTGTTTCACCGTTTCTTCCATGGAGCCAGTACCTTTCACTTTGCGTTCATCCGGATTGCTTAACCACCAATTCATGAATTATAATTTAAAGTGTGACGCCTTCAGTCTTGGCTTTCGGCTTCCGAAGGCTGTCGGGATTGCTTTCAGTTTTCTTCTTTTTATACGCTTTTAATATTTTACCACCGTCGGGACCGAAGTCAAGGGCTCCGTTTCGCCACTCGTAGAGGAGGACGACAAAAAGTAAGATCACGAACACCATTACGCCGGCATACCCGTACCAGCCGAGTTGCTTAAAGGCAATGGCCCAGCTGACGATGAAGATCGTTTCCACGTCAAAGATCACGAACAACATGGCGATGAGATAGAATTGGGAGGAGAAGCGCAGACGGGCGGAGCCGGTGCTCACAATGCCACCCTCATAGGGTTCTCCTGTGGCCCGCTCCTGGTGGCGTTGCCCCAATACAAAAGAAAGGCCTAGCATTAAACATACCAGGCTTAGAACAATGGCACCGTACACGAGTATGGGCCAAAGCATTTCGGTTTTATCTAAGCTATCCAAAACCGTTTGCCTCCGGCAAACCCTTTAAGTCCTTAAACTAACACCTCACTGCACTATGTTCGTCTGCGCGTGCTTCAATCAAGCACGGGCAAGAACACTACCTTCAATGTTGAATGTATTGTTCCAGATTATCAATAATAAATTTTTGTTCGTCGATAATGTACCTTACCACGTCCCCCATTGAAACCAATCCCATCAGGTTTTCTTTTTCC
>JBBEBN010000064.1:0-499 GCA_040882305.1 Cyclobacteriaceae bacterium | reverse complement strand
TGACGGATCTTTTTACCCGTCATGATCCTCATGCACTCTTCGATACTGGTGTCGGGTGTTACGGTCACAGGTTGCTCGGTCATGATTTCTTCGATGGTGGTTTCCTTTGAGGATTTCCCCCGGAGAGCAAGTTTACGGGCGTAGTGGCGTTCAGTGAAAATTCCCCGGAATTTTCCCTCATCCACTATCAGCAACGCTCCGATATTTTTCTCGAACATGAGTTCGAGAGCCTGATATACTGTGATCGTGGGCGGAACTGAAAAGATTGCGCTGCCCTTCGTCTGAATAATGTTTCTAACCTTTCCCATATTTTGTATCTGGTTTAAGGGTGACGTTTGAAGGTAAATCCTTTTTCCGAAAAAACAAACGATTTCGATCATTCATTAAAGGGTTTTTAAAATATCGGTATTTTTTTGCTTTAGACGCCCCCCTGACATCTTTGAGTGAAAAAATATTTTTCTCAAGGCAGCGAAAAGCCTTGCACGCCCGCGTGTTTTTA
>JBBEBN010000063.1:0-7795 GCA_040882305.1 Cyclobacteriaceae bacterium | reverse complement strand
GTGGATATCTGTTGCTGTTAATGCTGACCTCCCTGGCTGCAGGTAGTTATCCTTCCTGGGTACTTTCAGGCTTTAATCCAATCCAGGCGTTATCAGGCCGTGAAAAGTTAACAGGGCGGCATACTTTTGCGAAAAGTCTTGTAGTTGTGCAGTTCGCTTTGTCTTCCCTTCTGATCATCGGGACTATTACAATTTATTCGCAAATAGACTATTTGCTTACCCGTGACCTTGGATACGATGATGAGAACCTTATTCGTATTTCGCTGTCCGGAGGAGATGAGCAGGCTGAAGTATTGAAAAACGAATTGAGTAGAAATTCAAACATAGTGAATGCCAGCGCGAAGTCGGAGGGGTTTAGTTATAGAGGGATAAGAGTTGACGAAAAGGAGTTCAGAGGATACGATTTCAAAGTTGACGAACATTATCTTGCCACGCTGGGAATTTCACTAAAGGAAGGTCGCAATTTTTCTTCACAGTTTCCTGCGGATTCAAGTCAGTCTGTTATAATCAATGAAACTTTTGCCAGGGAAGCCGGATGGGGAGAACATGCTATTGGTCAAACCTTATCATTTATGGGGTCGGATACAAGGTATACCGTTATAGGCGTTGTGAATGATTACCACTTCCGGCCGCTCAAGGTAAAGATTGAGCCCGTAATGTTGCACACGCTACCGAAGACGCGCTACGGTGACTTATTGGTAAAGGTTAATCCTGACCATTTGGCACAAACGATGGCCTTCCTGGAAGTTACCTATAGGCAAGTTGAACCACTTCATCCCTTTAAATACGAGTTTGTGGATCTCCTGAATGCGCGGGAGTACCAGGTGGAGCAACGATGGAAACAGATTATGAGCTCTGGTGCTGTTCTGGCCGTTTTAATTTCGTGTATCGGCTTATTTGCTCTCGCCGCCCTGTCTATTCAGCAGCGGACCAAAGAAGTTGGTATCCGGAAAGTGTTGGGCGCTTCCATTAACAGTATTGTGGCCTTATTGTCAGGAAGTTTTTTCAAACTGGCGCTGATCGCTTTTATCATTACTGTTCCGCTGGGCTTTTATGGCTCAGATCAATGGTTAGAGAATTTTGCCTACAGGATTGAAATGAGCTGGTGGATGTTTGCTTGCGCCGGCGCATTGATCCTGTTGATTTCGTTTTTGATCATCAGCTTTCAGTCTGTAAGGGCTGCAAGATCAAACCCGGTGGATAGTTTGAAATCGGAGTGATCGGGAAGGACGGGGAACGAGGAACGAGGAATGAATTAGGAATGAAGAATGATGAATAGACCACCCAAACTCGCGCGAAGAATCCTGTTGAGTTTCCTCAGGGAAGATCTCGCTGAGGAAGTGTTGGGTGACCTGGAGGAAAAGTTTTATGTTGCGGTAAAAAATAGATCGCCATTTAGAGCGAAACTGAATTACTGGTATCAGGTATTTAATTATCTAAGACCATTTGCAATACAAAAATCTACATTAATCCATATAAACAACTACGCCATGTTTCAGAATTACTTCAAGATCGGCTGGAGAAATCTTGTCAAAACAAAAGGGTATTCGTTCATTAATATCGGTGGATTGGCCCTCGGCATGTCTGTAGCGATGATCATAGGACTGTGGGTATATGACGAGCTTGCATTTAACCGATATTATAAGAACTACGACCATATCGCACAGGTTGCGAAAGCCGGCACTTTCCAGGGAAAGCATTATTCCGGCCAAACTTATCTCCAATACCCGATGCTCCAGGAGCTGCAGACAACCTATGGAGCCAATTTCAAACACGTCGTCCCTCGTCAGGGATCATATGAGGCGATCCTTTCCATCGACGACAAAAAGATTAGCAAAACCGGGACTAACATTGGCGAAGCTGGCCCGGAGATGTTCACCTGGAAAATGATTCATGGCGCATGGTCGGGATTGAGGGACCCGCAGTCTATAATGATATCTCAATCGACCTCTATCGCGCTGTTTGGCAATGACAATCCTCTGGGAAAGATTATTAAGCTCAACAATGAAAAAGAGGTGACGATCTCGGGAGTATTTGAAGATTTCCCGAGGAACTCTGAGCAATACGGCATGCAGTTCGCCCGTCCCTGGGAAGCTTATTTAATGAACAACCCATGGGTCAAGGATCAAGGCTGGCAAAATCACTTCTTCCAGATCTATGTCGAGATACAGCCGAATACCACATTCGAACGTGTCGATGCGAACATCAAGGATCTGGAGATCAAAGCAACCCGCGACCTTGATTACATGCAGGACTGGTTGAAATTCAACGCTGAAGTACATATCATCCCAATGAGCAAATGGCATTTATATTCGGACTATAAAGAAGGCGTATTGCAAAACGGCCCGATACAACTCGTCTGGTTCATTGGATTGATCGGGGCTTTTGTGCTGTTACTGGCGTGCATCAATTTCATGAACCTCAGCACGGCACGTTCCGAGAAAAGGGCAAAGGAAGTAGGCGTCCGTAAGATGCTGGGCTCCATTCGCAAGCAATTGATAACCCAATTTTTTGCTGAGTCGTTTCTAGTTGTGATCATTTCATATTGTATTGCGTTGTTGATTGTCTTTGTTGCGCTCCCATGGTTCAACGTGATCTCACAAAAAGACATGAGCGTTCCCTGGAAGGAAATTGAATTCTGGGGTGCGAGCGGGGCATTTCTTTTCATCACGGGACTTCTCGCTGGAAGCTATCCGGCACTGTACCTCTCCTCGTTCAACCCGTTGAAGATCATGAAGCGTTCTTTCAGGGTGGGCCGCTTTGCCGCCATCCCAAGAAAAACGCTGGTAGTATTGCAGTTCACTGTATCCGTTATGCTGATTTCTTCAACAGGCGTTATCTATCATCAGCTCATGTTTGTAAAAAACAGGCCGGTTGGATATTCCAAAGAAGGCTTGTTGATGATGCAAAAAAAGGGAGGTGAATTCTACGAGAAATTCGAAACGCTTCGTGCTGAGCTCAAGGGCTCGGGCGCCGTGGAGGAAGTTGCGGACGCCGGTGGACCCATCACTACCACCTGGTCGAACAACGGCGGTTTCGCTTGGAAGGGATTTGATCCGCTAGACGACCAGAGTTTTGGCACGATGAATGTATCGGCCGATTTTGGCAGAACGGTAGGGTGGAAATTCATTGATGGCCGGGATTTTTCAAGAGATATGGCCAGTGATTCCGCTGCGATTGTCCTCAACGAATCTGCTGCAACGATCATGAACCTTGAAAACCCGGTGGGCGAAACGGTACACTGGAAAAACCTGGCGTGGGGTATGGATAATGACTTCCACATTGTTGGCGTGATCGAAGATATGATCATGAATTCTCCGTTCGAGCCCGTGAAGCCTTCCATCTACCTGAACATGGGAGGAGCAAGCTGGATGTACATACGTATCGTCCCCGGGATGAGCACAGCAGAGGCTCTTCCGAAGATTGCATCAGTTTTCAACAAGTTGATTCCAGACGTACCATTCGATTACAAGTTTGCGTCGCAGGAGTATGCGGCAAAATTCGCGACCGAAGACAATATCGGTAGGCTTGCTATCGTGTTCACATGCCTGGCGATTGTGATCAGTTGCCTGGGATTGTTTGGTCTTGCCTCGTTTGTGTCGGAGCAGCGAACCAAGGAAATCGGGATTCGCAAAGTGCTTGGTGCTTCTGTTCACAATCTGTGGCGAATGCTTTCGCAGGAATTCATCGTGTTGATCATCGTCGCGTGTCTGATTGCAGTGCCCTTGTCTTACTATATGCTGTCCAACGGGATCAACCAATACGAGTATCGTACCGACATCGCCTGGTGGATCTTTGCAGCTGCCGCGTGCGGAGCGCTTTTGATCACTGTCATAACTGTTAGTTATCAGGCCATAAAAGCGGCTTTGTCTAATCCGGTTAAAAGCTTACGATCGGAATAAAACTGTTACGGGTCACCGGTGACCGCTAAAAATGATTAATACACCTCCCAAACTCGCTAAACAACTGCTGCTTCGTTTCCTTCGGGACGACCTCGCTGAGGAAGTGCTGGGTGACCTGGATGAGAAGTTTAATTCGACACTCAGGAACAGGTCGCTATTCCCCGCGCAACTTAATTACTGGTACCAGGTCCTTAATTATCTGCGTCCCTTCGCGATACGAAAATCGAAAACTGCCAATTCAAACTTCTATGCCATGTTTCAGCACAACATACTTATCAGTTTCAGGAATTTTAAGAAATTTAAAAGCTCTTTTCTGATCAACCTTGCGGGTCTTTCAACAGGTCTGGCCTGTGCGTTATTGATTTACCTATGGGTGAATGACGAACTCAGTGTGGACAAATTTCACAAAAACGACAGTCGGCTATACCAGGTGATGAAAACCTACCCGCGGTCTGACGGCACAGTCACCACTATGTCGTATACTCCCTCCCATATGGCCAAAGCAATGGCTGAAGAACTTCCTGAAGTTCAATACGCTGCATCCGTATTATCACGGCCGGGAAAAAGCATTGTTTCTGTGGGTGATAAATACATAAAGGCACAACACCGTTTTGCAAGCGAAGATTATTTTAAGGTTTTCTCTTACGAGCTTATTCAGGGAAACGAAGAGACTGCTTTGAAAGATAAATATGGGGTTCTATTGTCGGAGGAACTGGCGCTGAAATTATTTAATACTACCGAAAATATCGTCGGGAAAATGGTCGAATGGGAATGGTGGGATAAATTCAATGGTGCGTATGCCGTTTCCGGTGTATTTGCAATGCCTCCGGCTAATTCTTCGGCTGAGTTCGATATCATATTTTCTCATTCGCTTTGGATAGAAAAAAACAATGACAATTGTTGGTGCAGTAATAATGCCGATACTTATCTGATCCTGAAGGAGGGTACGGACGTAAAGGAATTTAACGATAAGATCAGGGATTACAGCAAGGCCAAACTGACCCAACTCGAGGGCCCAGGTGGTTTAAAATGGGAAGGCACCTTATCCATTCAGCGTTACTCAGACAGGTATCTGTACGATCATTATGAAAACGGTGTTCAGGCGGGAGGCAAAATAGAGTATGTCAAGCTTTTTTCTATCATCGGTCTTGCCATTCTCGTAATAGCCTGTATCAATTTCATGAATCTTTCTACGGCAAAAGCGTCGAGGAGGGTAAAAGAAGTGGGTATAAAAAAAGTGGTCGGGGCGCAACGCGGAGCGCTCATCACGCAATATATCGGTGAATCTATGATCATGACGATATTATCGTTCGTCATAGCCATCCTTGTGGTGTACCTGCTGTTGCCTTCCTTTAATGAGGTCACTGGAAAAGATATCGCCCTGAATTTTGACAAAGATCTTTTATTGTCCATGGCAGGTATCACGCTTATTACCGGAATTATTTCCGGCAGTTACCCGGCATTATATCTTTCCGGCTTCAGGCCTGCGTTGGTACTGAAAGGTCAGTTGAAAACCTCCGCTGGCGAATCGTGGGTACGTAAAGGCCTGGTGGTATTTCAATTTGCTGTTTCTGTGATATTGATCGTTTCGGTTCTGGTCGTTTACAAACAAATTGAATTTATCAGGTTAAAAAATCTTGGTTACGATAAAGAAAATCTTATCAGGTTTCTCAATGACGGGAAACTGAGGCGCGGGGCGCCCACTTTTGTCGCAGAAGTAAAAAAAATGCCGGGTGTCGTGAATGCTTCGACCATGTCAGGAGATATGGTTGGAAATCACAGCGGAGGCGGTGGAATTGAATGGGAAGGCAAAACACAAGGGATAGAATTCAGCGGTCTTTATGTAGATTATGATTTGCTGGAGACGCTGGGGCTGAAAATAGTGGCCGGCCGTACCTTCTCCCCCGAATTCGGCTCAGACCGTGACAAGGTAATCTTCAATGAAACTGCCATTTCAATGATGGGGCTTAAAGATCCTATTGGCACAACCGTTACTATGTGGGGAGCCGAGAAACAAATTATTGGGGTGGTCAAAGACTTTCATTATGAGTCCCTTTATGAAGATGTAGGACCATTCTTTTTTGCCTGTACTGAGCACAACAACAGCACTTTGGTCAAGCTCAAAGCGGGAATGGAAAGAGAGACGTTGGACCAGATCAGTAAATTTTACAAGGAATATACTGGCGGGCTGCCTTTTGATTACGAGTTTATGGATCAGGATTACCAGACCCTGTATGCGGCAGAAAACAGGGTGTCGATCCTTTCCAGATATTTTGCAGGAGTGGCGATCCTCATTTCATGTCTGGGTCTTTTTGGACTGGCAGCTTTCACGGCCGAAAGAAGGACGAAAGAAATCGGTATTCGGAAAGTATTGGGTTCAAGCGCGCTCAGAATAGTTTACCTGCTGACCAGCGACTTTACTAAAATAGTTTTTGTCTCCATATTCATCGCTTTACCGTTAAGCTATTTTCTAACTCAGCAATGGCTGAAAAGTTTTGCTTTCAGGATTGAACTCGAATGGTGGTATTTCACCTGCGCGGCGCTTGTGACATTACTTATTGCATGGTTTACCGTAGGGATACAAACCGTAAAAGCCGCGAATATTAATCCAACGCAATGTTTGAAAAATGAATAGTAAGAGGTTAAAGTTCAAGGTTTGACGTTTGAAGTTCGAAGTTGTGCGCAACATTAAGATCAGGTCAAATGTGAATACACATGAGGCCCTTGATAAAATTGAGTCCGTTTTCAGAAAAATCGTCCCGTCAGCGCCTTTCGAATACAAATTTGTCGAAGAGGAGTACGCGCTAAAGTTTGCTGCAGAAGAACGCATTGGAAAATTAGCCTCCGTCTTTGGCACGCTGGCAATTCTTATCAGTTTTCTCGGCGTTTTCGGGCTTGCATCCTTTGTCGCAGAACAGCGCACCAAAGAAATTGGAATACGCAAAGTTCTGGGCGCTACCATATCCAATATATGGCGGATGCTCTCGAAAGATTTTGTGATTTTGGTGACCATCTCCTGTTTCATTGCCGTACCCCTAGCCTGGTATTACCTTGACGGATGGCTTCATAAGTATGAATACAGGATAGATATATCGTGGTGGGTTTTTGTAATGACCGGACTCGGCGCGTTGTCCATTACACTGATGACTGTGAGTTTCCACGCGATCAAAGCAGCGTTGATGAATCCGGTGAAGAGTTTGAGATCGGAATGACGAGACATTTAGAATAATCCGTCAGTTCATTTTGTAGTTCAAGGGAATTTAGTGTCGTTTAATAAGTTTGTGCGGCTCCTTTAAGGCCGTCCTTACAGGACTTTGGTTCTCTGAAACTTCGATTTTCCCGGGGTTACGCAGCTGTTCGCTGCTCACCCCGGGCTACCATAATGTCGTCCCTACAGGACTCGGATTTGTCCACAACTACCGGTATCTTTTCTACCATAAGGTCGTTATTACGTGACCAGAATTTATTTACAATGATGGTAATCTTTCTGCTATAAGGTCGTCCGTATGGACTCGAATCTATCCGCAATGCTGGGTAGGTGATTTCTATCGTCACGCTGCTTTCCAGTGACTTTCTGAAACTGGTTTGTCTCGCGGTCATCCTCGCCATACCCATCGCGTACACCGCGATGAACCAGTGGCTGGATAACTTTGCCTATCACATTCCGCTGTCATGGTTGATTTTTTTAGCGGCGGGATCGTTAGCTTTTGTTATTGCCCTGCTTACGGTAAGCTTTCAGTCCATCCGCGCGGCGCAGGCAGATCCGGCCGAGAGTATCCGGTATGAATGAGGCATAACAACCCGCATGATCTCGCGCAATTCGCGAATTCTGCAATTCTACAATAATTCTACAATCAGTGAATTTCAGCTAGCCCTGAAGGGGCGTAACGCAC
>JBBEBN010000062.1:0-7810 GCA_040882305.1 Cyclobacteriaceae bacterium | reverse complement strand
CCACCTGGCAGCCCTGCGGAAGGGACTGTATCATCTCCAGCAACTGCACAAAATGAATTCCCGAAAGACTGACTTCATCTTCGGGGACATCAATTTTCTCCACATCCACCATGGGATACAGATAAAGTTTTTTGCGTTGGCTGTTCAGTGCTGTGTTGACCATGATGCGGGTAATCCAGGTTTCAAGCTTGCTTTCCTGGCGGAAATTCTTCAGAGCCTGAAATACTTTCACGAATCCCTCCTGCAAAATATCCTCGGCCTCGGCGGTACTTTTGGAATACCGGAGGCAGGCGACCATCATTTTCCGGCAATAGCGCTCATACAGCGCTTGCTGGAAAACCCTGTCACCCTTGCGGCATCCGTCTATGAGCTCCTGTTCGCTGAGCATGTACCCGTATGTACGGCCGTTTTGCATATTAGACACCCCGTTTTCCGGAAAGGTTGGAATGGTTTTATACTTTTGCTATCACTATGAAAGGCAATCTGTTGATATTCATGTGCTTCCTTGCTTTCGGTTGCACACCGCTGGCACAAAGTTCGCAGAATTCGGCCAGCAATCCTAAGGCCCTGCGATTCATAGATTTCGCTTATGAACCTCAGATCCGCACGGCAGTGATCAGGCCGGCATTTGAGGACCCCCAAACCTACCTGGAGCCCGCAGTCACACGGTTGGGTGACTGGAAGCTCATGTTGGAATTCGATGACCTCCGTGACCACCGGGACACCTATTACGCCCGAATCATCCACTGCAATTACGACTGGACGCGCTCCAGTTTAATGGACCTGGATTTCCTCAACGAGTTCAATGAATTTCCAGTCAACAATTTTGAATTCTCCGTCGATACGCACATCCCCTACGTGCACTACTGGCTGAACCTACCCCCTGTAAAATTGCCGGGGAACTACATCATCATCGTTTACCGCGGCACGGACAAGAACGACATCATCCTCAGCAAACGGTTTATGGTTTTTGACACCCGTGTTGGCTTTGAAAATGAGCGCAACCTCATCGGCGCAGGGAACATAGCGTCCCTGAATCAACAAATCAATTTTATGGTGAACTACAAGAACCTGGATGTCATTAATCCACTCGAAAACATCAAGGTGGCCATCCGTCAGAACCGACGCTGGGACAACATTGCAACAGATATCAGACCAAGTTTTGTCCGCGAAATTGAGAAACAGCTCGAATACCGCTTTTTTGAATCCGACAAAATGTTTAAAGGCGGGAACGAATTCAGGTTCTTTGACCTGCGTTCTCTCAATAACCCCGGCAGAAACGTTGCCCGCGTCAATAAGACGGTGAGGCCGTACGAAGTGCATATTGAACCCGACAAGTCACGGGTTGACGAAGTCTATTCCCAACTTCCCGACCAGAATGGCGGATTTATTCCGGATAACCTTGATCTTGGAGGCATCGCCTTTACGAATTATGCATACGTGAATTTCAGATTAATGGTACCGCAAGCCAATCCGGGGAATGTGTTTGTCACGGGGGCCTTCAATTACTGGAATCTCAACAATGAAAACCGCATGGAGTACGACTCTGCATCGCGATCGTATAAGGCCCGCATTCTTTTAAAGCAGGGATGGTACGATTACCAGTACCTCATCCAATCGCCGCGCGTTCCTCCCTATCTCTATGAGGGAAGTCATTTCCAAACAGAAAATTTCTACGAGATCTTCGTTTACTACAGACCATTCCAGCCGCAGGCCGATCTGCTCGTCGGTTATATAAGATTGGAGAAGAATCCGAGGTAGTTTAAAAAGTCTGAAAAGTTTGAAAGGTGGAGAGGTGGAAAGGTCATCATTATATCCCCGTGCCCTTTATGTCTTGGGCCTTCACGCGTAGGTCATCTCATGCTCGGTGGCGCGATGAATGGAGTCGTTGGTTGCGATGTCGAGCATACCGAAGCCCTTATGGGTGAATTGACCCAGTCCGTTTTCATAAATAAACTGGTGCACTTCCCTGGCGGCGTATAAGACGAAGGGAAAAGTGTAACCACGGATCTCGAACTTGATATCGTTGTCGTACAGGGGATAGATCCGCGCAAATTTCTTATGCGACGTCTGGATCCGGTGGATATAATCTTTATCCGGAACAATTTGAAATTTATAAAAAGAACTCAATTGTTCCGGCGTGTATCGTCGGGTAGCCTCCATACGCGCGATGGTGGAGTCATAGAGCAGATCCGAAAATTCGTCGGTATCAGGACTGACGAACTTCTTGCCGCGATCATCATTGAACGCAGGCGGAAGTAAAACAATGGGTGAAATGCAGAGGAACCTGGCCTCGTCGGCGATTTGAACCGGTTCTTCCGATTCTACGCTTTCGGGCTCCAGGTGGAGGTTGCCCACAATGATGTCCTTCTGGGCAAACAATTGTTGATTGAAGTAATCCAGGAAGGCCTTGTTCGAACAGGCAAATACCAGGGTAACTTTGGATGAGTAATAGTGAAGGCCCTTCCGGCTGACCTTTGTCTGTCCTTTCAGACCTGAAAAATTAAACTCATTGAAATCAAGGAATGACTTGTCCGGTCCGAAAACCAACAGCCCTTTTATGACCTGAGCCAGTAAATATTGATGGTGAAAAGGGACATAAGCTCCCCTATTTTTCAGCGAAAAAATGATTCTGGTTCTCAAACCTTAAAAAAATTTAAATTCCGGGGCTAAAAAATCCTTGTTCCAAAAGCCCGCTTTAGACTGAACCTGAGCGGTTTATAAAGCTAAGAAAAATTCTAAAAGGTTCGTATCCCCGCCAATGAATCTTTAAACATTAAACCTGAAATGCATAATGTCGCCATCCTTCACCACATATTCTTTGCCCTCCACCGCTATTTTCCCGGCTTCCTTACAGGCTTGTTCAGTCTTATACTTCTGATAATCAGCCAGTTTTATGACCTCTGCCCGTATGAATCCCTTTTCAAAATCCGTGTGTATCACCCCGGCTGCCTGGGGGGCTTTCCAACCTTTTTTGATGGTCCATGCCCGCACTTCCTTTTCGCCGGCGGTGAAATATGTGATGAGATCGAGCAATTTATAGGAGGCGTGGATGAGCTTATTCAGCCCTGATTCTTTCAGGCCATATTCTTCCAGGAACACCCGGCGGTCGGCTGCATTATCCAGTTCTGCGATCTGGGCTTCAATAGCAGCACTGATCATCACCACTTCTGCATCCTCATTTTTGACGTGATTTCGAAGGGACTCCACATATTTGTTACCAATGTGGATCGATGCTTCGTCCACGTTGGCGACGTACACCACCGGTTTTGCCGTGAGAAGCTGGAGGTCGGCCACCGCGCGTTTCTCCTCCTCATCGGCCTGCATCGCACGGGCATTTTTCCCAGCCAACAGGGTCTCTTTATATAACTGAAGGGCCGAAAGCTCTTTTTTAGCTTTAGCGTCCCCACTTTTTGCAGTTCTTTCTACCCTGCCGATCTTCTTTTCTACAGATTCGAGGTCTTTCAGCTGAAGTTCGGTATCGATGATCTCCTTGTCGGATACCGGATCAACTCTCCCGTCCACGTGAACGATGTTGTCGTCTTCAAAGCACCGCACCACATGGACAATTGCATCCACTTCCCGGATATTGGCCAGGAACTGGTTTCCAAGCCCCTCACCCTTGCTCGCGCCCTTCACAAGGCCAGCAATATCCACGAACTCGATGATTGTCGGCAAGACGCGCTGCGGATGAACCAGTTCTTCCAGGACCTTTAACCGGTCGTCTGGTACGGAAATGATCCCCACGTTGGGTTCTATCGTACAGAAGGGAAAGTTGGCAGCCTCTGCTTTATTATTGGAAATCGAATTGAATAAGGTGGATTTACCCACATTGGGCAAGCCTACAATGCCGCACTGAAGTCCCATAGTTTCACTTTAAGGGCGCGAATTTAGGTCAGAATGTTCAGAATTAACAGGATTTGGAGAATTAGCAATAAACGATGGGAATCGGGGGCTGGAAACGGGAATTGTCAGGAATAGAGTCGCGTGGTGTAGAGACACAAGATTTTGCGTCTCTACCACCATCCCGGCGCAACCATGCCAACGAAAAAACCCCTGCAGGCAGGGGTTTTCAAAAGGATAGGTATAGGTTTAATTCCAGGTTAGTCCCATTTTAATTCCGTGTCCAGCTCCGTTCCTTTTCCGTTGGTAGTAGGCGTTTCCGCCGCAGCAGCTTCCTCCCGTTCATGAGGCTGGTCGAACTGTGTAAAATCGACGTTGGGCAGCAGCTCCTGTTTTACATGATTAATCGTGTTGGTCAGTGCATCCAGGAACTTGTTAAAATCTTCCTTGTAAAGGAAGATCTTATGCTTTTCATAGGTAAAGCCGTCATCCTTGAAGCGCTTCTTACTTTCCGTGATCGTCAAGTAATAATCGTTTGAACGTGTAGCTTTCACGTCAAAGAAATACGTCCGTTTACCTGCTTTTACTTTCTCGGAGAAAATTTCTTCCCTGCCGTTTGTCTTGTTTTCTTCCACAATCCTTCAATTTTAGTGTTAGGTTTAACGTTTGGTAATTTGAAGATACTACTTTGCAAAAATATTGCAAACTAACTGTCAAGAATAGTTTCCTTTACGAACTGATTTTTTTATTAAAAACCGCATAAAATAGCATTCAATATCCTGAATTTGCAACATCCGTGAGTATTAAACTTCATCAAATCGCGCAACACGCCAGCCTGGAACTACTCGCCCGACAAATGGTGGAAGGTTTTATTACAGGCATGCACAAGTCGCCCTACCACGGCTTTTCTGTTGAATTTGCGGAACACCGCTTGTACAATGAAGGGGAAAGTACGCGTCACATCGACTGGAAGGTGTATGCCCGGACTGACCGGTTGTTCACGAAGAGATACGAAGAGGAAACCAACCTGCGATGTCTTATCGCCATCGATGTGTCCCCCTCCATGTTCTATCCTGTAGAGACAAGGTCCAAGCTCAGGTTCAGTATTTACGCCGCCTCCGCCCTGGCCTACCTGCTGCATCGCCAAAGGGACGCCGTTGGCCTCTGCTTCTTTTCCGATAATATTAAAACGCTTACTCAGGTAAAGTCAACACCGACGCATCTGGACAAACTTTTCACCCACCTGGGAAATCTAGCGGACCAAAAAGATCCGGAAGGAAAAACACAGGTAGCGGAGGTTTTGCATGAGATAGCGGAAAAGATCCATAAACGATCGCTAGTGGTGATCTTCAGTGACATGTTCGATGGCAATGACAACCCTGAAGATCTGTTCAAAGCACTGCAACACCTGAAACACAATAAACATGAGGTGATCGTATTTCACGTCATGGATCACCAGACGGAATTGAGGTTTGATTTTGAGGACAGGCCAATGGAATTCATCGACCTGGAAACGAAGGAAAAAATCAAATTAAACCCTGGCGATGTAAAAAAACAATACAGGCTGGAGGCGGATAAGTTTTACAAAGGCCTGAAGATGCGTTGCAACCAGTACAAGATCGATTTTGTGGAAGCGGATGTCCAGACTGATTTTGATACCGTGCTGCAGACGTATTTGATCAAGAGAGCCAAGATGAGGTGAGTGATTCAGGCGGTTGGCTATTAGTTTTTAGCTGCTGGCCAATCATGTAATCAAGCAAATAAACTGAGAACCTACCTTTCAAACTAGCTACTCTGCTCCACCTCCTGGTGTAACCATGCCTTCTTCGCCAGCAGCTCTTCTTTGGTCTCTACGTAGTCGGGGTCGGGAATACAGCAATCAACGGGACAGACCGCCGCGCACTGGGGCTCTTCATGGAAGCCGGAGCATTCTGTACATTTACCTGAAACAATATAATAAAACTCATTGGAGACAGGGGTCTGGGGGGCCTTGCCTTCAATGGTGCTTCCATCCTCTAATTCCACTTTTTCAAGCTTGGTACCGCCAGCCCAATTCCATTCCCTTCCACCCTCGTAGATCGCTGTATTCGGGCACTCCGGCTCGCATGCACCGCAGTTGATGCACTCGTCGGTAATCATTATTGCCATGCTTTTTCTACTTTTGAGTCTTCAAATAGCAAAAATACGATCCAAAACATAACTCTACAAACGTTATTACACATTCAAAGGTTTATGACGATAGGTGAGCGGCTGGAAGCGTTTGAAAAACTAGGAAATTACCTTCATGCAATCGATGAAGGGGAGTATGAAGCGCTCCTTGACAAAGTGAAAAATGAAAATCCCTGGTTCACGCCAGGCAGTGTAAGTCTTGCGCTGGAGGGCGTACGCGACTATCTCGACCCCATAAAGCTGAAAAAATGGATTTTGGCCTACTCAGTCGATCCATCAACCATCAGACAAATTGCCGTGGTGATGGCAGGCAATATTCCCCTGGCGGGCTTTCATGATTTTTTGACCGTACTTCTCAGCGGACATGCGATCCAGATAAAATTATCTTCCAAGGACTCGGTACTCCCGACATTCATTGTGGACAAACTCCTCACGATCGAACCCCATTTCCAGCCTCGTATCAACATCGCGGCGCGGTTGAAGAAATTCGATGCGGTGATCGCCACCGGTAGTGATAATTCATCAAGATATTTTCAGTATTACTTCGGAAAATATCCTCACATCATCCGAAAGAACAGAACCTCCTGTGCCATCCTTACAGGATCTGAGACCGAAGGGGAACTTCGCCTTCTCGGAAGAGATGTGTTCACTTATTTCGGGTTGGGATGCCGCAATGTTTCCAAGATCTTCATACCGGATGATTTCGATCCTGTGAGACTGGTAAACGCATGGGATATTTATGTCGACATTATTCATCATCATAAGTACCGGAACAACTATGATTACCAGAAATCCATTCTGCTCGTAAATAAGGTGCCATTCTATGATTCAGGATTTGTCATCCTTCTGGAAAATGAAAAGCTGGTTTCACCGATATCGGTGGTTTATTTCGAACGCTATAAAGGCAGGAAAGCACTCGCGCTAAAACTGGAGATGGTGCTTGACAAGGTTCAAAGTATCGTGGGCAAAGGTGAGGCTCAACACATTCCTTTCGGACGGGCGCAAGCTCCCGAACTTTGGGATTATGCCGATCGGGTTGATACCATGAAATTTCTGGAAAGCCTTTCCTAGGGTTTTGGTCCCCGTATGATCTCAACCCAGCCTGTAAGGGCATCCTTTTCTGCGACCTGAAGCCGATAGAAATAAATTCCATCCGCTGCCCCTTCTCCATCCCAGTCATTCTGGTAATTCTCAGATGCGAATACTTCCTTGCCCCAGCGATTGCTGACCATTAATTGATTCACAGAAGGTTCCTGGGGAAGATTCCGGATGAAAAACACGTCATTGGAGCCATCGCCGTTCGGCGTAAAGACGTTCGGAATAAAGAGTGCTTTGTCCAGTGGAACGCGGGCAATAAGATTGACGAGACATCCCAGTGAATCCATGACCTGCACTTCGTAGCGACCCGGCGGCACATTTTCATAGACCATTTCAATTTCCTGATTCTGATTTAGTCCCGCCGCCTCAAAATCTGTCATGTAATCTGGCAATGCAAAGGAAGATGCAGAGTCCAATTCTATACGGACATCATAGGGAAAAATTCCTCCCGAGAATCCGGTTACCTGAATTTCGCCGGTTGGAATGTCCGGATACGATATTGATACAAGACCAATTGTCGCGCTGAGGGGCTGCGCCACGGTGAGGTCAATGGGTTGGGAAGACAGGCTGCATCCGACTTCATTTTGAAACTGGGCGATCCGGATCCGATAATCGTCCGGAGCCCTTAAGAAAGCGTGCTGGCTGTAGTCAAGATAGATTTCACCGTCTACCGGGAATGGTGTGTTGGTGATCTCCGGTG
>JBBEBN010000061.1:0-7828 GCA_040882305.1 Cyclobacteriaceae bacterium | reverse complement strand
TTAATTCATTCGATGTTTTTGATGCGATTAGATTTTTCCCCGGACAACACTGATTCGGTAATTCCGCAATAGGGAACAGTCAGCGTTGAGTACAATCTCCCAATGCCTAATGCCTAACCACCTCGGGCATTCCAGCCAATTTACGCATCGCCGTACCATCTCCCATCAGGAAAACCTGATTCCGTGATTTTCTCTAATTTGAACAGCACGTTTGAACAAACTCCCCCAGTATCTCCTCCTCCGCGAATCATTTCCTAACTTTTACGTCTGAAACTTCCCTCAGGACTTGACATCTTAAAAAACCCTGTCGATATTTATCTAAGTTAAAAAAGGCCCGACCCATGCGAAGACCCTCTCGCAAAGGCCTGTCATTGGCATTTGTGCTGTGCGCGAATATTCCATTGGCAGCGCAAGATCTCCATTCTATTGGCAGGGAGAAACCCCTCTCTTTCGCCGGCGGGATTTCCGTTAACCAGATATTTTATGCTTCCAGCGGCATCGCCTCAAGACGCGACCCCTACAGCTATTTCGCTTCCGGCAACTTTAACCTTGCCCTTTACGGATGGAGCGTTCCCCTGAGTTTTAATTTTTCCAACCAGTCCGCCACTTTCTCCCAACCCTTCAACCAGTATTCACTGCACCCTGCCTGGAAATGGATCACTGCCCATGTCGGTTACACTTCCATGTCCTTCTCCCCATACACCGTCAACGGGCATGTCTTCAGGGGAGGCGGCATAGCACTGGCGCCGGAGGGAAACTGGAAAGTCAGCGCCCTGTACGGACGATTTCTGAAGGCGGCCGAGGTCGATACGACCGGGTCGACTTCCCGATTACCCTCCTTTCAACGGAATGGTTATGCGCTCAAAGCCACACTCGGGAACGGAAGGAATTTTATTGACCTGATCATATTCCGCGCCGCGGATGAACAAAATTCCGTCGCGCCCTTGCCCGACAGCCTCGGCATCACGCCCCAACAAAACCTCGTATTGAGCGTTGCGGGAGGAAAGACCTTCTTCAAACACCTGTTGCTGAAAGCGGAATTCGCTGCCAGCGCGATAACTAAGGATACACGCGCCGACAAAACAGATCATGAACATCCGCTGTCAAAGGCAGCCGCATTCTTTCAGCCCAGGTTGTCATCGTCCTATTACCAGGCGTTCAAAACTTCCCTGGACTATCAACATGAGGGCTTGCTCATCGGACTGGCTTACGAAAGAATAGATCCTGAATACCGCACGCTGGGCGCCTATTACTTCAACAATGACCTTGAAAATATCACGCTGAACATCTCGGGAGGACTCCTGAAAGGAAAAATGAATATCGCCGCAAGCACTGGTTCCCAGCGCGATAACCTCGACAAAACCAAAGTCAGCAGCATGCGCCGCATCGTGGGGTCAGTTCACGTCAATTACATCCCGTCGGAACGGCTGAACGTTGCTGCCTCTTATTCAAGCTTCCAGACGTATACGAACATACGCCCGCAGTTCCAGGCGATCAACCAACTCACCCCCTATGACAATCTGGATACACTAACCTTTACGCAAATATCCACCAACGTCACCCTTTCGGGGATGTTCACTTTCTCCGGAAGAGAAACAAAAAAACAGAATGTTAACGTCAACCTTTCCTGGCAGGAAGCCGCCGACGTGCAGGGCCAGGTCGAAGACCACACAGGGACTGCGTTCTACAATCTGAACGCCGGCTATTCCATAAACCTTATCCCACAGAATATGAGTGCAGCACTCACTTTGAGCGCTACAGTGAACGACGGGCCTCACGTCCATACCAGAATCGTTGGACCGAATGCTTCCATCAGCAAGTCATTCTTCAACAGAAAATTGCGGACAACATTATCATCCTCCTGGAACAACACTTACACCAATGGCGAAAAGATAAACACAGTGATCAACGCGCGCATGAACGGCGCGTTGGCCATTCGCAATAAACACAACATCAATCTCAGCGCCGTCATGGTGAACAGGGCGATTGAAAAGGAGACGCACGGCAGCGGGTTCACAGAATTCACTGCCACCGTGGGTTACAGTTACAGTTTCGGCAAAGGGAAGTAAGGCAAAGGGGCATAGGGGCATAAGGAAAAACAGAGTAACAATACTAAAGACTGAAAAATGAAGAAGACCCTCATCATTTTACTCCTCCTGTTTTCTGTGGGAGGATACGCTCAGGTTTTTCCTGTGCAGGTGAGCACGCAGTTGGTGCCGCCCTACTCGCCGTATCTGAGTGACTATGCGGCATCGGGCGCACAGAATTTGACGATACATGTCCGCGTGAACGACGCGACGCTTTCAAATTATCAGTGCAGGCTGCGGATAACGATCGAAGGTGTTGGCATCTCCTTGCGGACAAGACAAAACTTTACTCCGCAGCCACTGATACTGGAGGGTGGTGGCATGCCACAGATCCTTTACGGAGAAGATCTGCGCGAATATTTTCATCCCGATGCTCTTGACTTTGGCGGTTTCACGAGAAGCGAATACGAAAAAAGCGCCAGGCTTCCCGAAGGAGTTTACCGTTTCATTGTTGAAGTACTTGATTACAACCGCGGCACCGTGGTGAGCAACAAGGGGATGGCCATGGCCTGGATCGTCCTCAACGATCCTCCCCTGCTGAACCTGCCCGCCAACTTTTCAAAAATAAAAGTGCAGGACCCCACCAACATCGTTTTTCACTGGACGCCGCGACATTCAGGCTCACCAAACGCGGCCTTTACCGCAGAATATGTTTTCCGGATGGTGGAGATCTGGCCTGAAAACAGAAACCCCTATGATGCTTTCCTTACGCAACCTCCGCTTTACGAAACCGTCACCACACAAAACCAGATCGTTTATGGCCCGAGCGAACCCGCGCTGACTGGGGGACGAAAATATGCGTGGCAGGTAGAAGCCCGCGACACCGGAGGTAAGGACCTCTTCAAAAATAAAGGCCTCAGCGAAGTTTTTGTTTTCCAGTTCGGCGACGCGCTGGCAGTTCCGGAAAACCTTCAGTTGAGATGGGCCAAGCCCACGACACTCGCCATCCGCTGGGGCGCCGTAAAGGTCGCTGACGCGGAGGAAGTAAGGTACAGGCTTACCTACAGGCTGCGCGAAAGAACTCCCGGTCACCGATGGTATGAGACGCGGACAAAGTTTACGGATAAAACCCTTTACGACCTGCAACCGGATATGGAGTATGAATTTAAGGTGCGAACAGAAACCGAAGTACAGGAAAGTGAATATTCTGAAACACGTGTTTTCAAGACACTCCGGGAGGAAAAAGAAGCATTCGTCTGCAGGGATGTAGAACCTCCGCCACTACCTGACAATACGTTGCCCGTCTTTCCACTCAACATCAACGACACGATCCGTGCGGGAGGTTATGATGTTCTCGTTCGCGACGTGATGGAGGTCGATGGAAAATATTTCGGATCGGGATTCGCGATCGTTCCCTGGTTCAACGCGGCCAGGGTGAGGGTGACGTTCGAGAACATCCGGGTGAACGATCGCTTCTGGCTTACGAACGGCATCATCAAAAGCGTCTGGAATGGGGAAAGCCAGTTCCTGATCGAAGAGCAGAAACCCGTCCTCCCAGGCAATGCACCTCAGGCTGGCGAATTAGATATCTCGGTAGTGTCATCAGATTCCTTAATAGCGATTGAAGGCACGGTACAGGAAACGGCCATCGCCACCGTAACCAAAGATGAGGCGGGAAATATTGTCATCACCACAACCGACGGAGGCGAGCAAACATTAGACAAAGGAGTAAGCTATGCGATCGTCGATGACGTCGGCAACGGATACATTGTTGACAGGGAGGGCAACATTGCCAAGACTACCTCCAGCGCGGCCAGGGCTGCGGCCGCGCGCGGAAGCAGGCACTACGATCTCACCGTCGGGTTTGCGAGAGGGCACGGCAGGTATGGTTTTGATGAAAAAAGGTTCGAAGCCTTGTCGCGCTATTATCAACAGCTTGCAGGCGGGGTGTATGTCGGGTGGAAAGCGTTATCCTCTTCGGCGCCTGATGCCATAGACAGTCATTTGCGATCCGGGGAGACAGACCTCCGGTCGATGCGGTTTGAGGCGGGGGCAATCCCGATCATACCTGTGTCATCAGGCGCAGGTAAAGTCACCTTAAACGTGCAGGGGAAAGCCGCGGGGTTAGAAGAAGAGTTGCTGGCGTTATACAAGCCAGCAGATAGCCTTCCCGATAAAGTCGCGGGCAAGATCAACCTGGTCACTTACGATCCCATTCGTTACAACCTTGTCATCGTGCCTGTAAACGGTGCGACTATACCGGGGGGTCTAAGCGCATATGTCATTTCCGGAAGCCTGAACAACGTCTTCAATCAGGCGGTGGTGGAATGGAAGGTCAGGATTTCGGAAAGGATGCACGTAGCCCTGGGGGAAACCTTTGATGAGGGTGAAACAGGTGTTTTTTCCAACTATACGGACGACATGAAGAAGGTCCTGAGCGCCTGGGGGCGTTTTGAGGAGAACACGTACTATCTCTTTCTCATTGACGAGCCGCGCAACATGGCAACGCTGGGCTACATGCCGCGCGGCAGGCAGGCCGGGTTCGTGTTTGTCGCCCCGCATCAGGGCAACGCGGAGGAGTTCCTGAAGACCCTCGCCCACGAGCTTGGCCATGGTGCCTTCAACCTCAAGCACACCTTCAGCGAACACAACCTCCCCGCCAGCACCACCGACAACCTGATGGACTACAGTTCCGGCACAGCCCTCTACAAATATCAATGGGATCACATCCACCAGCCCCAGGGGGTGATGGGGCTGTTTGAGGGCGGTGAGGAGGGGATGTATGACCTGGCCGAAAATGAAATCCTCAATTGGTGGCACGATTTACCGCCGTACAAAAAGGCGGCCGAAATTCTTAAGGAACACTTGGAGAGCACGGGAGTATATGAAAATGTGACTTTCAAATGCGATGACAGCCAATGTCAAATTCTGGCGGACCTCAAAATTGGGGATGACATTACTTATTCAATTGAGATTAGCCTTCTCAGTACGATGTCTGCGGATGAGTTAATCGAAACACTGATGTTTGAATACCGAGTGGATCTGTGGGAGGCATTTAATATAAAGGCTGAAAACATATGGGATGAACTGTATCATTGGTGGCGAAAGCAAAATGATGATCTGGCGCAACAAAAGGGATGGCAGGTAAGTACATTGAATTTTCTATCCGATGTTATTACTGCTCCAACCTTAGTTCCTGCCGTGGAAGGATGGATCACGGGCAAACATTGGAGAGACGGCCATGAACTTGCAGGATGGGAACAGGCTTTAGCAGCGTTGGATTTTTTGGTAGCCGAGGAAATACTAAAGGGATGTATCACTAATTTCATAGTGAGGGTTGGCAATAAAACACTAAATCTCCTTAGCCTCACAGAGGGTACAAAATATCTTCTCCAAAAATCGATCGAGAAGGGATTGAAGTTTACAGTACTTACTAATGATGAAGTAATTATATTAACCAAAGAAGGCAAAGAAATAGGAAAGATTTCTGGTAACACGCTGACCATTCGGTATTCCAAATTTGGCGGTGATATCGTTTGCCGACCAGAGAAAACTACAACCGCAATCGGCCGTTTTTTTGATCTTGTAGATGGTGATGGATTAAAAGTCATTAAAGAGAATAGGTTATATAAGTATGGTGAAAATCCGGGAGGAGTAAATATTTTGGACGATGCAAACTGGAATTGGGAAATAAATGAAAAGTGGTTGAGAGATGCGGTTGGCAGGGGTGATGTAATTAGGGTAATTTCGGATCCATCCTCACGAATCAACATGTGGGTGGACGGAGTTGTCAGCGGAAAGAAGACGCCTTTCGGAAAAGAAGTTGACTTGCTTGAGGATTTAGGTTATACATTTGACATGTCCAAATTCGAATTTGTGAAAAAATGATGCACGGATACGACGATTTTCCGAAGGACGTGAAAGGTGTTTTGAGAAATATCATTCACAAGTTTGATCTAAAAGTTGTGTCTGAATCACCAACAGAAGTAATTTTCAAATCGGACAAGTGTATAGTCGGACTTTTTACCGAATATGATTACGTGCAGTTTTGCTTCAAGCAACAAGAGGGAGATAAGTGGATGTTCTTAGGACCATATTTTGAAGCGGTTTACCCAAATATGAAAATTATTGTTCAGCAACCGCAAGATGCTTTGGATAGAATTGAAAAAATTAGATTCTCACTCAATGAAAAACTGGAAATGGTGACAAAATATTGCGGACCCATATTAAGCGGAGATTTTTCATGGAAAGATAAGTACCATACTTGAAGGAGCGCTGCGTCTCCGCAGCGTCTCCCGCCCCGGGGACGCTGCGGGACCGGGGGTAATCGTTCGGATGACACAAATGTGACGGCACGAACATCGTTCCGCGAATGTGTACACATGGCCGAAGTGTTCCCGCTCAGCACGCAGAGTCCCTGCAAGCAGGAGACTCTGCGGAGACCCAACTCGCCGGAGACTCTGCGGAGACTCAACCCTACCTCACCTCCCTTATCCAAATATTCTGAAAACTGATTGCTTTACTGGGGTCGCCGTGATCCTGTAAAGAGATGGAGGCTTTGCCGTGAGGTTTGAAATATTTGGGATGGCCGATGTACGCCGTATGGCCCCGGATCTCGAAATTATCCTGGATGAGGACGCCGTTGTGAAAAACGGTGACGCGGGCAGGAGCGAAAAGACTGCCGTCTTCGTTGAATCGCGGAGCCGTGTAGGTAATGTCGTAAACGTTCCATTCGCCGGGCTTGCGCATGGCATTTGCCAGCGGAGGACTCTGCTTGTAAACACTGCCAGCCTGCCCGTTGACGTACGTCGCGTTGTTGTAACTGTCCAGCACCTGTATCTCGTACCAGTAGGCGGGAATATCCAGCTCGCCGCTGAGGTCCTGCAGCATCACGCCGCTGTTGCCACGCGCCTGGCTACTTCCCTGAATGTCTTGCGGGATCCTCCATTCAATGTGCAGCTGGTAATCTCCAAACTTCTGGACGGTGGCTATATCCCCTGTACCCTTCTCCACTGTAAACACACCATCGTGTACCTTCCACTTCGCCGGTCCGCCACCTTTGCTGCTCTTCCATTTGGAAAGATCCTTACCATCAAACAACACAATAGCGTCGGAAGGCGCCGTCACCTTGCCGGGATACGGCCCGGGATCCACAATCTCCGGTACCGGCTCCCAGTACTCCGTCATGTCCGGCTTCATCGGCGCCGGTCCCTTCTGCGCAGGCGCCAGGGAAACAATACAACATATTAAAATCGCAGAAATGAAAATTCGTTTGCTCATAAGGGTAGGTTGATCGGGCGGAAAAGTAAAAAATTAACCTGATACTATCAAGAGAAGCAGCGACGGTCGGCCCCAATGCAAACGGTCCACGCAGCTGTCGCGAGAAAATTCACTTCCTATAAGCCAAAGGCCAACAATCAACGCCCCCTATTCCGTCCGCAAAGAATTGACAGGATTGCTGACGGCAGCCCGCCACGTTTCATAGCCCACCGTGACGAGTGTAATGAACCATAAACCGAAAAGGCTTGCTACAAAGATCACCGGACTTAACGGTGAACGGTACGCAAATCCCTCCAGCCAGTACTCCGCAATGAAGTAAGCGACCGGCACGGCAACAAAGCTCGCGATAAGAAAGATCTTCAGGAATACCTTCAGGAACATTCCCACGACCTGCTTCACGGCAGCGCCCAGAACTTTTCTGATCCCCACTTCTTTCGTCTTCTGCTCCGCCGTATAGGAGGCCAAACCGAATACACCCAGGGCGGTGATCAAAATAGCCAGCAACGCAAAACTCTTCGCTA
>JBBEBN010000060.1:0-7844 GCA_040882305.1 Cyclobacteriaceae bacterium | reverse complement strand
CTGGGCAATGCGCAGCCCGACTTTACAGCGAACCTATTTAACCAGATTGATTACAAAGGATTCAGCTTGTCGTTCAACTTCTATGTGCAATGGGGAAATGAGATCTATGATTATGTTCGGTACGACGAGGGTGACTTCAATGGAACCAACCAGACACCGGATAGGATCATTATCCAGGCCGCGTGGGAAAACCCGGGAGACGTAACCTGGGTACCGAGAGTCCCTCAGGCCAGGCAAGTGGGAAACATGCGGGAGATCAGCAGTATCTATATCGAGAACGGCTCCTTCATTCGCCTGAGAAATGCGAGATTAACCTATCGCCTGAATCGATCCGTGGCGGAAAGGTTAAAACTCGACGGATTAAGCGTTTACGTTTATGGAAACAACTTGCTGACGTGGACAAACTACTTCTGGTTTGATCCGGAAATACCATTGGGATCTCCACTGGAAATGGGTATTGACGAGGGCAGGTCTCCGAGAAGCCGGCAAGTAGGCCTGGGTATCAATGTTAACTTCTAAAATATGTCAAGATGAAAAAGATAATATATATAAGTATAATTCTGTTCGTTTTTTCAGGTTCCTCGTGTGAAGATTTTCTGGATGAGCAACCAGTCTCACAGCTTTCGTCGGGCAATTACTGGAAAACTGAAAATGATATCATTACGGCGATGGCCGGAATGTATGATGGCATGCAGGATATCGTGGATGCTAATTTCATAAACTGGGGCGAAGGGCGTTCTGATAATTTTACGAGAGGCGGTACCGGGGAAACTGAGTATTCATTCGCCTATAACGCCATGACAGCAGATATGGGGACAACGGATTGGACCAGTTTGTACGCCATCATCCTCAGAGCCAACCTGATCATTAAGTATGTACCCGAGATAGAAGGAGACCTCACCGACACTGAAAAAAATAACTACCTCGCCCAGGCATACGCCATTCGCGCTTACTGCCACCTTCTGGGAGTAAAGGTCTGGGGAGATTTTCCTCTTGTGCAGGAAGTTATTGAAGATAAGGACGCTCAGCCGGCGCGTACCCCTGTTGACGAAGTGCTGAATGCTGTTGTGGCAGACCTGATCACAGCGCGTGAATTAGTAGATGAAGACAATACTGACCTTTTCGAAGTCAATCTCGGTGGAATACTAGCGATCCTCACGGAGGCCTACATGTGGCAACATGAATATCAGAAAGCAATTGAGACCACGGACGAACTTCTTGCGACAGGTCGCTATGAACTCGAACAGGATTCCGCCAGCTGGAAAAGGATCTTTACGGATCCAGGTAGCCTCGAGTCACCTTCGGAACCGATCTGGAGTCTTTACCGCGACATCGAAGTTGATCCAGGCAATGGAATCGCGAACTACATCGGGTCCGGTGACCGCACGAGTTCATTTGTAATGGATCCCAACGTTCTGGCCAGATGGGAACAACAGGGTGACCAGGAATTCAGAGAGAGCCTTACTTATGATACGCTTGACGCGGAACAGGAAGGCGCGGTAGGATTTATTTGGAAATATTTTCCGCTTGATGAAAACACGGGAGACCCGGGAGAATCATTGCTCCCGAGAGATCAGGCGGAAATAAGGAATCCAATGTACCGCCTGGCGGATATCGTGTTGCTTCGTGCGGAGGCATACAACCAGTTAGGCAATGAGCAGGAGGCCGTAGATCTTCTGAATGATATTAAAACAAGAGCAGGGATGGATCCGGTTTCTGTTGATGATTTTAATACAATCGAAGAGCTGGAGATGGCGATTCTGGATGAAAGGCAGTTTGAACTTTTTGCTGAAGGTAAAAGGTGGTTTGACCTGCGAAGAACAGGACTTGTGGTCACAATAATGGGACCGTTGCTTGAACAAAGACAGGCGGAAGCGGGACTCACGGTCGTTGGATTTGGCGATGAGGGATTGATATTGTTCCCGGTGAATAGAGATGTGTTGAATGCGAATCCAAGCCTGGTGCAAAATCCACCTTATACAAGATAATGTTGTCTTAAAAATCTAAGAAAATGAAAACTACAAGCATATATAAAGTGAAATACATCGCCTTATGCGCCATCGCTACCGTACTCGGTAGCTGCAACATCGCCGGCCTGGAATTTCAGGAAGACGCGCCTTATGATTACCATGTGCTGGATCCCCAAACCGGTATGAGCGCATGGGAATTCCTGAACCTTCCCCGCAAGGATACCATCTTTGAACGCATGCAGGAAGGTATTGCGTACGCCGGACTCGAGGAGGAATATCAGAAACCGAACAGGACGTTCCTGTTCCTGCGAAATGACGCTATCCTCAGGTATAATCCCAACGGAACGGTAAACAACGGTTCCTATTTTGGTTACAACTTGCTGGAGAACGGCGCCGCGGCAACCTCATGGCAGGATTATCCGGTGGAAGAAGTAAGGGCATTCCTGCAATATCATATCCTCGAAGGCGTCTACACATTCGGGCAGAACTTAGGCCCTGAAAATATGGAGGTCACTACTTTGTCAGGGGAAACAGCATTTATCAGAGCAGGGAATGAGCGCAATTCGCCCGTAAGGATAAACGACTACCCCTTTGCGCTCCGGCCTACATCCGCCCATAGCAGCAACATTCAGACAACCAACGGCGTGATTCACGTCATTAATGGCTTCACTGTGCCGGGCGATGAACTCGGTGGCGGCTAATACCCTCCACGAAAGGTTCATTTCATAAACGAGATGAACCTTTCATTTCATGTTCTATCAAATAATAAGCAGTGCTATGATGAATCGTAAATTCATTTTCCAGGCTGGTGCTTTCATTTTCCTTATAATAGGTTTTGCTGCGCACGCAAAAAATCCTTTAAGATATCCCTGCGCCGCGGCAGAAACCCCTGCAGGCCCGGTAAAAATTTCCAGTCCCGACGGCCACCTGGAATTCCAGTGCTTTGTTGACAAAGGACAACTGACATATTCCGTCACGTTTCATGGCAAACCCGTTATCCAGCCTTCGGCTCTGGGACTTATTCTAAATGATGACAACCTCGGGAAAGGTGTAACATCCCAACAAGCCCAATTATCTGAAAATAATGAAACTTATCCCTGGCGCGGAAAACATTCGACCGCAACCGATCATTACAAAGGTGCCAGCATACCAGTACAAAGCGGAAGCAAAGTTAAGTACACCCTGGAAGTGCGGGTCTTTAATGACGGCGTCGCCTTCAGGTACATGGTACCGGGAACGGGTAAACGCACGCTGACCAGCGAAGCTACTTCCTTTACAATTCCGTCGGGCAGCACCATCTGGTATCACGGACTGGCCAGCATGCATTACGAAGAGAAACATAAAAAAGAGGACGTTGCAAAGGTAAAGACGGGAGAATGGGCCGGACCTCCCATCACTGTAAAACTTCCGGACGGACTTGGATATGCAGCCGTTACGGAATCAGGCATCATCAAAAATTCCGGCGAGAACTTCCCGGGAATGGCGATGGTGGCCGACGGTAACAGAGGATTCGTTGCCCGCTTCGGACATGAACATCCCGCAAACTACCCATATGTGCTCCGTTACAAACAGGAAGACCATGAGCGGCTAACTGAAGCACCTGAATTTAACAGCGCCATCGAATCACCCTGGCGCGTAATATTGGTTTCATCCGATCTCAATGGCCTTTTCAATTCAGACATCATTTACAATGTGGCGCCCGCAGCCGATCGGAGGCTATTTCCAAATGGATTTAAAGAAGAATGGATGAAACCCGGACGTTCGGTGTGGGGATACCTGACCAACGAACCACGCACGCTCGAAGGAATGAAAAATTTGTCGCGGTTAGCCGGTGAACTGGGATTTGAATACCATACCGTCGAGGGCCACTGGGCACGATGGACGGTAGAAGAGCGGAAGGAATTGGTTGACTATTCCAATCAACACAACGTTAAACTGATATTCTGGAAACACTCCAGGGACCTCCGGGATCCTCAGAAGCGCCATGAATTTTTTGAGCACCTGCATGAATTGGGCGTGGCGGGAGCCAAGATCGATTTTTTCGATCATGAAGCGAAAGAGATCATCGATCTCTATGCCGCGTGCCTGAGGGAAGCGGCTCAATACAAACTGATACTGGATTTCCACGGAGCGAATAAACCCGCCGGTGAAGTCCGCACATGGCCAAACGAAATGGCGCGCGAAGGGGTATTCGGCATGGAGTTCAGAGGCCCCTGGGCAAAGCATAATGCTACCATCCCGTTTACCCGGATGCTGGCAGGACATATCGATTATACTGTGATCTCTTTTGGAGACCGCAGGTCAGAGACCTCCGAAACCCATCAGCTTGCCAGCGCCCTGGTGCTGCAGTCGCCCCTCCTCATATTCGCCGAGCATCCACAAAATTTACTCGATCATGAAGCCGTTGAATTCATTAAACAAATTCCCTCCGTGTGGGATGAGACCATTGTACTTCCCGAAAGCGAGATTGGTGAAGTGGCAGCATTTGCCCGCCGCAGCGGAGATAAGTGGTTTGTATCCGTCATGAACGGTGAATCGGGAAAGAACATAACTGTCAACCTCTCATTTTTGGGCGAAGGGGATTATACCGCGATGATGGTGCAGGATAAAAAGCCTGAGATGGCCATGGTGTCGCTCCTTCGAAGCCGCAAGACATTTGGCGTCCAGAAAGGTGTAAATATCGCAAACGCAACGGTCACCAGCAGGGAATCTTTATTGATTGAACTGATACCGGGAGGCGGATTTGTGGGCGTGTTCTCGAAATAAACACCCGAACGATTTTTCCTCCCCCAAGAATGATTTGAACACCCGTAAACACGGAAATAAACAACACCTTTAAGAAATTTTCCGCGGTAAGCCCGAACAAACAGCCGATGATCTTTCAGCCGACATGTGTAAATTGAATTAATGATACGACAATTCATATTTTTCTCTTTTATACTACTTCTTCCGCATGTGGCATGCGGCCAACCCTTGAGGGCTGATGCCAGCCTTAACCTGTGGTACGATCAACCCGCCACCGCCTGGGAAGAAGCACTTCCACTGGGCAATGGCAAAACGGGAGCTATGGTTTTCGGAGGGATATCGCAGGAGCGGTATCAGTTAAATGACAATACGTTGTGGTCGGGATATCCTGACCCCGGGAACAATCCCAACGGCGCCAGGCATCTACCCATGCTGAGAAAGGCGGTTGAAAACGGTGATTACGGCCTCGCGGAAAAATATTGGAAAAAAATGCAGGGCCCATACTCGGCGCGTTACCTGCACATGGGGAATTTGTTCGTTGATTTTCCGTTTGAGGCCAGGCATGTTAAAAATTATCGCCGAAGTCTTGATCTGAATACCGCCATCGCTTCCGTTTCCTTTGAAATTAATAACACAAAATACACAAGGGAATCCTTTATCAGTTATCCTGATAAAGTCATGGTGGTCCGCATTACTGCAAACAGGAAAAACAGCATTTCTCTGCAAACATGGCTTAACAGTAAGCTCAGGTATAAGTCCTCCGCAGTTTCTTCCGATCAACTGGTATTGAAGGGAAAGGCGCCCATGCATGTTGCACACAGGAATACGGAACCACTTCAGGTGGTATATGATGATAGAGAGAACGGCGAAGGAATGAATTTTGAGATCCATGTCAAAGTGAAAGCCGAAGGGGGGACCGTCAGCCGCACAGATTCATCTTGCCGCGTTTCAGACGCCAGCGCTGTGACGATCTACCTGACGGAGGCAACCAGTTTCAACGGGTTTGATAAATCACCGGGACTACAGGGAAAAGACCCCGCCGTGGAAGCTTCAGAAAATCTCCGCCTGGCTTTTAGAAAAGATTCTGATCAGCTGCGATCTGCTCATGTCGCCGACCATCAAAAGTTATTCAACCGCGTAAAGCTTGATCTCGGAAAAGATCCCGCCGCATTAGAACTCGCAATTGACCAACGCATGATCCGTTTTAATCAGGGGAATCCCGATCCCCAGCTACAAACATTGTATTACCAGTTTGGCCGCTACCTGTTAATCGCCTGTTCCAGGCCAGGATCTCCGCCTGCCAACCTGCAGGGTATGTGGAATGACCACATTCAACCTCCCTGGGGAAGCAGTTATACGACAAATATTAATACAGAAATGAATTACTGGCTGGCGGAGAACACCAACCTTTCCGAATGCCATGAACCATTGCTGGATTTCATTGGCCAACTCGCAATGAATGGCAAACAAACTGCCCGCATAAATTATGGAATTGAAACAGGATGGTGTACCCACCACAATTCCGATATATGGGCAAAAACATCTCCGACCGGTGGATATGAATGGGATCCGCGCAGCCAGGCACGGTGGGCCTGCTGGCCGATGAGCGGCGCCTGGCTCAGCTTGCACCTTTGGGAACATTATCTGTATACTGGCGACAAAGAATTTCTCGTAAGCAAAGCCTGGCCTCTGATGAAAGGCGCTTCACAGTTCTTGTTGTCATGGCTGGTGGAAGGACCCGATGGATACCTGGTAACCAATCCCTCTACTTCGCCCGAGAACATTTTTAAAATTGACAGTTTACAATACCAGATCAGCATGGCATCAACCATGGATATGGCGATAATCAAGGAACTATTCCGGGCATGTACTCGGGCCGCAGATGTTGCAGGCAACGAGAATTCTTTCAAAAAGGAATTGACTGGCGCCCTCGAAAAACTCTATCCTTATCAAATCGGTCAGCATGGCCAGTTGCAGGAGTGGTTCAAGGACTGGGATGACCCCGCGGACAAGCACCGGCACTTATCTCATTTATTTGGCCTGCATCCGGGCACACAAATAATCCCTGACATTACTCCCGAGCTTTCATCAGCAGCCAGACAATCGCTCGCGCACAGAGGAGATGTCAGTACCGGTTGGTCTATGGCCTGGAAGATAAACTGGTGGGCGAGGTTACAGGATGGGAATCACGCGTATAAGATCCTTAAGGAAGGACTCACTTATATCGATCCTCAAGCTGAAAATGAAACCATGGGCGGTGGAGGCGCGTATCCGAACCTGTTTGACGCCCATCCTCCCTTTCAAATAGACGGGAACTTCGGCGCCACGGCAGGCATGACAGAAATGTTATTGCAAAGCCATGCGGGGGAAATCAACGTTTTGCCTGCCTTGCCGGACGCGTGGGGATCGGGTTCTGTCGAAGGCCTGACAACAAGAGGAGGATTTGTCGTGAACATTGCATGGCAAAATGGTAAATTAAAAACCATGAAGATCACTTCTACTCTTGGGGCAAACTGTCGTTTGCGCACCGCTGTTCCTGTGAAAGTCATTGAAGCACGCGCTTCGGTTGCAAGTGGTCCCAATGGGAATAGCTTAATGCCAACACCGGAAAAACAAAGATTTAGAAACCACGCGCATGAGAAATTGAATACTCCCGAAAAGCGGCAGGTCTTCTCTATAGATTTTGAAACAGAAAGAGGAAAAAGTTATACCGTGGTTCCTCTGTGATTTTAGTTTTAATTAATCTGCCTCCTCCCCTGGTGGATCAGGCAACAAAAAAAAAGAGATAAATGATTTACTCCCGATTACTCTTCAGCGCGATCCTGACAACATGGACCTCAATTCTTTACGGACAACACCTGGTGTGGACCGAGGTAGCCGAAGGCGTGTGGAAAACAGAAATAGGCGAAGGGGAAAAATTCGACCTTTTTAGCGCAGCGGGCATCAACCCTAACCTGGAGGCTATACGGGCTGTAGGAAGCGCTGTGTTCCCTTTTGAAAAAGATGCCGTAAGTGGCAATATAGTGGAAGGAAAAACGAACTTGCGCCTTCCCCTGGAAAAAGATGAACAGCTGTTTGGTTTTGGGCTGAACTTCAAGACCATTCATCAGCGCGGGCGCATCCTGGAAT
>JBBEBN010000059.1:0-7847 GCA_040882305.1 Cyclobacteriaceae bacterium | reverse complement strand
ATAGATCTGGACGATGACGTTTTTCTCCCTGGCAACAGGATGTGCAAGGAATTTAAGAACAAGCTGCTCACGTTCCCAGCCTATCCCAATCCGGCCACGCATTTGTTAAATGTGGAATGGATTTCAGAGTCGGCCGGAACGCTGCGCATTTCCCTTGTTGATGCCCTTGGAAAAAATATTTCATCCTGGGAGCTTTCTGCCGCCACGGGCTTAAATCATCAGATAATTGATCTCAACGGGCTTGGGGACGGCCTTTATATCCTCTTAATTGAAGACGGGGTCACAAAAGATGCCCAACGGATCGTGGTCTATAACAAACCGTAATTCTTTCGCCAATAATCAGGATTAAGAGCGTTTTTCCGTTATTTTTGCCCAAATAAAATTTGGCAATAGGAAATGCGCGCATTACTAATTATCCGCCGGCCACGAAAGCCCCACCCCTCTTATTGTTTCGATAAAATCACTATCCCCTATGAAATCAACTGTAAAAATTGATGCAACCGACAGGAAAATACTGGAAATCCTTCAGGCGAATTCAAATATCACAAATGCACAATTGGCCAAAGAAATCGGTCTATCGCCGGCTCCTACCCTTGAGCGTGTGAACAAACTCGAAATGTCAGGTGTGATCAAAAGTTATCACGCTGTCATTGACCCGGCCAGCGTAGGTCTTGGCGTCGGTACTTTTGTGATGGCCTCGCTGAAAGGACACAACAAAGAGAACATTGAAAAATTTATTGCCGCCATTAAGAAGATCAACGAGATCGTTGAATGCCACCACGTAACAGGTGCCGGTGATTTTATTTTGAAGATCGTGTGCGTGGATATCGCAGCCTATCAGCAACTCATGCTGGAAAGGGTGTCCAATATTGAGGTGGTCGACAGCCTCCAATCCATGGTGATCCTCTCGACATTTAAAGATAGTAAGTCAATGCCTATTCCCAGCTAATTATGGTTTCCGAAAAGAGCCTGATACTCGATTCTGTCCAGGTCAAACAGAAGATACGCCGGATGGCTTACGAGATCTATGAGCATAATTTCAATGAGAAGACGATTGTCGTGGCCGGAATAGAAGGGCAAGGCTACACGCTGGCTAAGCTGCTGATCCGGGAAGTGGAATCCATCTCTCCCATAAAGACGATTCTCGTGAAGGTAACGCTGGATAAATTCGCGCCCCAACAGGCTGAGGTTACATTGGACTGTAATGTAAAAGATCTTCAGAAGAAATGCATCATCCTGGTAGACGACGTCTTGAACACGGGTCGCACTTTTGCCTATGGCTTAAAACCATTTTTAAACATCGAAGTTAAAAAGATTGAAACGGCTGTTTTGGTGAACCGCAGTCATACGCTTTTTCCCATTTATCCGCAGTACACAGGCTATAAGTTAGCTACAACGATCCGCGATCACGTGGAGGTTGACCTTGGAAAAGGGACTGCTGTATACATAAGATAGTCATACCTCAAACGCGCTTTCATGTCAGTTCACAAACAGGCAGTAAAAAAGATTACCACGCATCAGCTCCAGGAGATGAAGAACCGCGGTGAAAAGATTGCCATGCTTACAGCCTATGATTACAGCATGGCAAAGATCATCGATGCGGCATCGGTGGATGTCATCCTGGTGGGGGATTCGGCTTCCAATGTGATGGCCGGGCATGAAACGACCCTCCCGATAACGCTCGATCAAATGATCTATCACGCAGCGTCTGTCGTTCGCGCTGTGAAACGGGCATTGGTGATTGTCGACCTTCCTTTCGGAACGTACCAGGGAAGCTCCGGAGAGGCATTGCGGTCTGCTATTCGCATTATGAAGGAAGCGGGTGCGCATTCGGTAAAACTTGAAGGCGGCAGGGAAGTGAAAGACTCCGTTGAAAGAATTCTAAGCGCGGGGATTCCCGTGATGGGGCACCTTGGCTTAACCCCCCAATCCATTTATAAATTCGGCACCTACACGGTGCGGGCAAGAGAAGAAGAAGAGGCAAAAAAGTTAATGGAAGACGCAGAAATGCTCGCAGAATGCGGCTGCTTCGGATTAGTACTCGAGAAGATCCCTGCCGAGCTTGCTAAAAAGGTTTCCAGGTCTATTCAAATACCGACCATTGGCATTGGTGCCGGGCCGGACACTGACGGGCAGGTTTTAGTCATGCAGGATATGCTGGGTATCAGCAAGGAATTTAAACCCAGATTTCTGCGCAGATACGCCGACCTTGACGCGATCGTGACAGAGGCAGTGAAGAATTATGTTTCCGACGTGAAATCAAAATCCTTCCCGAACGAGAATGAAAAATATTAAGGTGTAGGGCAGAGTTCTATTTCGCTTTTATCGTCTAACTCCCCGAACCACACGATGCCGTATTGCTTGAAGATCCCGATTCCAATGCCTTTCCATATTACCTTTTTCCATATTCCATCATTTATCAGAAGCGGGTTATGTGAGGGACTTTTTTTCCAACCGTCCAGTCCTTCAGTGGCATTCGCCCCGGCTGAACTGTAATAGGCGATCTCGTATCCAGGACTGGTGTATCCGGCGATCTCATTGGGTTTGTCCCACATACATTTTGCCTGCTTGTGATCACTCGTATAACAACAGGATGACCACTCCCCTTTTTTTGACCAACTGTGTGGGTTGCAGCTGTTTTGAGGGTCAAACGCATAATTATCCGCAAGGTCGCGCGCATGCACCTGGGCTACCTGAGTAAGTTTTGCCGAAATGCTTATCGGTGGCAAACCCTTTGATTTTCTGTAGTCCATGACCAGGTCGTAAAGTTTTTTTTCTTCTGACGAAAGACATACGATTTCTCCTTTCGTCCCTGAATTTTCAAAGGTGCCCGAACTTTGAACGAGTATGAATACGGCTATAAAAACAACTGATTTCATGAATGAATGATTATTCTAAAACACTTTTACGCGAACGGCATGCGCACTTCAACGCTGAGCAAATTCCATGCGCAAGTTCCTAAATGGAAGATTTCCTTCATTATTTCTATCCCTTATGCCTGGGTCATGGTTGAAAAAAATTAACTATCGATTTAGCGTGCTGGAAAGCCCTTTATTTCAAATATTCAAATATTATTCTCCCGCCCTGCCCCGTTTTGCACGATGGGACAAAGATCAGGCACCACGGGCATCCAGAAATATCTGAATTTAAGGAGTTTTTTTACGGCAATGGTCCACAAAATCCGCTAATCCTGATTATTTTTCGGCGCTTTTTCAAGACCCCACTAAAACAACTTAAAATTCAACCAATGAGTGATCAAAAAATCAGCCTCAGCAAAGGTACGCTGGTCGTTCCCGAAAATCCTACCATACCATATATAGAAGGCGATGGAACCGGAGTAGATATTTGGCCAGCCTCCAGGCACGTATTCGATGCCGCCGTGGAGAAAGCTTACAACGGGAAAAGAAAAATTATCTGGAAAGAAGTTCTTGCTGGTGAAAAGGCATTCAAGAAATTGAATAACTGGCTGCCCGAAGAAACGCTCAATACCTTCAGGGAATATCTGGTCGGAATCAAGGGTCCGTTAACAACCCCGATTGGTGGCGGTATCCGGTCACTAAATGTGACCTTGCGTCAGGAGCTTGACCTCTATGCATGCGTGCGGCCAGTAAGATGGTTCAAAGGTGTTCCTTCTCCGGTAAAAGAACCGCAGAAAACTGACATGGTTCTCTACCGCGAAAACACGGAAGACATTTATGCGGGTATTGAATTTCAGGAAGGAACGGAGGACAACAGGAAATTCCTGAAATTTTTCGAGGACACGTTTCCTAAAAGTTATAAGAAAATCCGCTTTCCAAAATCTTCGAGCATCGGTATTAAACCCGTATCAAGAGAAGGAACTGAACGGCTCGTGCGGGCCGCTCTTGAATTTGCACTCGAACATAAAAAGCCGAATCTTACAATTGTCCACAAGGGAAACATCATGAAATTTACGGAAGGAGGCTTCCGCGATTGGGGATATGCACTCGCCAAAAATGAATTTGGCGCCAAAGACCTGGACGGCGGACCCTGGCAGGTGATTGAAAAAGACGGACACAAACTCATTGTCAAAGATGCCATCGCCGATGCCTTCCTACAGCAGATCTTGCTTAGGCCCGACGAATATTCAGTAGTGGCAACCCTCAACCTGAATGGCGATTATATTTCGGATGCGCTGGCAGCCATCGTAGGCGGCATCGGCATTGCACCCGGAGCCAACATCAATTATCTGACCGGTCATGCCATTTTTGAAGCTACCCATGGAACGGCACCGAAGTATGCAGGCCAGGATAAGGTTAACCCAGGTTCAGTGATTCTTTCGGGCGCGATGATGTTTGAATATCTGAAGTGGCCGGAAGTAGCCAACCTTATCTATAAAGGGTTGGATAATACCATTGCCTCCAAAAAAGTGACATACGATTTTCACCGTCAAATGGAGGGTGCCACGTTGTTGAAATGCTCCGAATTTGCTCAGGAGATCATAAAAAATATGTAATAAGACAGACCTGGACTTAAAAGGAGATCGTGTCTCCTTTTTTTTATTGTTATTGGTTCCAGAATTGGGAATGTATTGTCATAAACAAGCCATGTTCAGGTTACCTTAGGCCCCTGAAGGAGATATAATAATCCAGGAATCGCATAAAAGTCCTCTTCTTAAGACAGTGGTTCAGGGATGAAAAAAACTGGTTCTCCGGCAGGAAAGGTGAGGGGTGGAATTTCAGAATCAGGTCATTAGAAATCAGTAATTAATTATTAGGTTATAATCCTGTTAAACGAAATTTCAGACTACTACTAACTATTCCCTGATGAAGCCCCCAGATGACCTTTGCCTTTTTGGAATTAGGTCCACCATCGTTAATCCCCTGCACGCAGTTTCCGGAAAGGTTGCATGGTTTGTTTTGATCCTGTCTTCAATGGTTTTGGGCGCTTCTGGTCAGACCCTGACGTGGACAGACAGTTTTACCGAGGGGCAGCCGTCTACGGAGGCGCAATGTCAGAACTGGAATAATTTCCGGGCGAGCCTGGCGCTGAAAAATTTTGCTTCCGTCACTATTTCGGGGACATTTGATGAGGTGGGAAAAACCCTTTCCAATCCTACCGCTGCAACAGAACTTGCACAGCGCCTTAGCTCAGCCACAGTGGGAACAGTCACTTTCGAAGGTCAGTCCTGGACTGTTGGCACGTGTGGCGGTGCCGTATGTGGCGGCGCGAGCGTTACACTTTCCGTGGATGGAAGTACCTCTGCCTGCAATTGTGACGACAAGTATGCTATCAAGCCAGGTAATATTGGCAGTCAGTGGGGTGGTGTTAACACGGCATCGTGTAATGGACCCTCCCAAACGATGAGACTCATTTTTCATTCCGGAGTATCGATCACCGCGAATGGCCCAACCACTATCTGTCCCGGCGGAAATGTTGTCTTAACAGCGAACACGGAAATTTGTACGGGACCATACACCTATCTATGGAGTAACGGGGCCACTACCGAATCCATTACAGTGACACAGGCGGGTGACTACTCCGTTGCCGTAACCAGTTTGGATGGTTGCAGCGGAATTTCACCGTCCACGGCGGTTTCTGTTTCAGAAATCAGTGTGGATGCCGGCGTGGCTGCAACATTTTGTGATGAACCAGTTCAGCTGAACGCTACGGGAACGTCCGAAAATACTTCTGGGACGACCGTTAATACCTACTGCATGTTTGATGCGCCAGGTGGGGCCGGTGGATGTACATTCCCAGAGGGAGAAGATGTCTGTACGGGCGCTCTGTTTTATACCTCGGGATCTTTTTCTACAACAATATCTGTTGCCAATCCTGTTACGCTCCGATATAACGTCTATTACTCAGCTTTCTCTGAAAACACGTCTTTTATTCTGAAGCTGAATGATCAGGAGATTGGCTCTTTCACTGAAAATCCATTCGAGGCAACTGGAGCTTGTGATACACGATCGGAAGGTAAGTTTCCCAGAACCTTTACGTTTGCTGAACCGGAATTTTTTGGCTACTGGTATCCCGGAGCGGATAACATCCTGACAGTGGAAGTTGTTTCAGGTATTCCCGGTATTTATCTGGCGGGAATTTCCGTAGAAGTGGTTTCGTCAAATGAGTCTTATAGCTGGACTCCGGCTGAAGGGTTAAGCAACCCCTCCATTGCGAATCCTCTTGCCAGTCCTTTTGTTACAACACTGTATGCGGTTACCTATACAGACGGAAAAGGTTGCACTGCAACCGACCAGGTGGAAGTAGTTGTGAATTGCAACACAGCACCCGTTGCTGTTTGCACGCCATTGGTTGTTGAAGCAGGTGCCAATTGCGAAGCCATGGTGGAAGCAGTAACCTTTGATGGTGGATCGACCAGTAATACCGGAGGACAATTGAATTTCTCAGTCTCTCCTGCCGGGCCGTACGCAATTGGAGAAACGGATGTCACCCTTACGGTGACGGATTCTAATGGTCAAAGCAGCACCTGCACTACGACTATAACGGTGAACGATACGACAGCTCCGCTTATTTCCGCCGCTGATCTCGTTGTTGTCAATGATGAGGGGGCGTGCAGCGCAATCCTCGCCCTGTCAGAGCCAGAAACTTCTGACAACTGTGGCGTTGAAACAATATCAAATGATCAGGCCGACGATATCTTTCCTGTAGGGGAAACCATGGTTACCTGGACTGTTACTGACGTTCATGGGAACGAGCAAACGACAACGCAAAAAATCACTGTTACAAACAACGACCCTGTGATCAATTCCGTCACAGCTTCAGGTTCAACGGTGCAGATCAACGCTCCGGTGACATTGACCGTTTCCTACACCGATAACAATATACAAAGTGCCAGCATCGACTGGGGTGATCTTTCCACTCCTGACGTTATTGAAAGCCCCTCAGATATTTTCGATGTCTCGCATTCCTATGCGAATGCAGGCACCTATGCTGTAACCATTTCCTTAACGGACCAATGTGAGGCCACCGCATCTTACGTTTATGAGAGCATCATTGTTATTGAAAAGAGGGCGGGTTCTGTAAAAGGAAGCGGATGGTTTAATTCACTGCCCGGTTATTATCTGAATGACAATAGGGCTGCTGGTAAAGCGCAGTTTGAATTTGACGCGCAATACAGGAATAATGGCGATGTGCTTGCCGGAAATGCAGCTTTCAAATTCAAGGCAGGAAGAATTCAGTTCAGAAGCAATGATTTTGAGTTGTTGTTGATCGATGGGCAAAATGCATTCCTTACCGGTAGGGGAAAACTGAACGGCAGAGGAGGTTACGGAATTCTTATTTCCATGGTGGATACGGGTAAGAAAGGGGACGGCCACCACGAAGACGGTGATGATCGCGATGCCCTTAGAGCGGGTGACAGTGACAGAAGAGGAAGCAAGTACGAAAAAAAGAGCGACCGCATACGTGTCAAAATCTGGGATGCTGAAGGCTCGGTGGTGTACGACACTCAACTGGGCTCGGCGGATGATGCTGTAGCAACAACAGCTTTGGGTGGTGGCGACATCAAGATCAACAGTGGCGACCACGGATTTGGCGAATTGTTCGAAGATGTATTCGCCTCCAATTTCGGTGAGGGTTCAACGTCCGTATACCCCAACCCTTTTGCGGATTGGGTCGAGATCCGGTTCGCTCCTTCTTCATCCGAAAACATTAACGTGCAGTTAATGGACCTCACCGGTAGAGTTGTTTATTCGGCTCAATTGCCCGTGAGCGAGGACGGTTCCTACTCTCTGTATATACCTGAGCACGAAAACAGTAAAGGTATTTTTATACTCAGGATCACCCAGGGAAGAAGAGTGGAATTCGTGAGGATGGTGAGAGAGTAGTTGTTACAGAAACAAATTTCGTGAAGGATTGCCTTGTGAAAG
>JBBEBN010000058.1:0-7854 GCA_040882305.1 Cyclobacteriaceae bacterium | reverse complement strand
CCACAATTTCGTACGAAACCCTTCCGCATATAAAGAGAATGTCAGTTTGAGGCAGCAAATTTCGCAACAATAAATCTCCTATGACTTTATCAACGGCATTATGTCGCCCAATGTCTTCTTTTATTGAGAACAACTCTCCGCCTATACTAAAAGCTGCGGCTGCATGCGAACCACCGGTCTTTTCAAAAGTCAATTGCTTTGCGAGCATTTGTTGAAGCAGATGAGGGATAATTTGAATATTCAATTTCCGCGACGTATAAAGCGGTTGCTCAGGAGACACCAAATCGCATAGTTCAATTTTTCCACAAACCCCGCAAGAGGCGCTGGAGGCAATAGAGCGATTAAATAGGTTTTTACCTCTTGTTGTCTCTTCTTTTACCTGAATATCGACAATCAATGTATGATCTCCGCCTGCTGCAGGAATTTCAGAAAAACTGGTGATATCTCCCTGATGGCTGATAATACGTTCTGTAAATAATAATCCCGCCGCCAGGATCCTGTCGTGGCCAGGAGTGCGCATGGTAATGGTGTAGGGCCTGCCGTTTATCTTGATTTGCAGCGCCTCTTCTCCCGTAAGGGCTTCAGAAGTTTCAATGGGTTGTCCTGCTATATACCTGACCGCTGTAATCTTCTTATTTACCATCTTTTAAACAAGTTGACAGTTGAATCAGTTGACAGTAGGCAGTTGACAATACCTGCATCTGTGCCCGTTAACTGTTATTAAAATGCTTAGTTATCTATTACGCTTTTTACCTTATGCGACCACTTGATTTTTCCGATGATATTTTTTAGGGTTTTCTATCATATGATTTAATAACCGGCCTACCTCGTCTGCTTTTCCTTCAAGATTATTCCAGATTCCCGCGGTGATATAGCCACACGCTTTTGAAAAATCCAGCCATACGCGTGTCTCTGCGTTCTCTGAATCAGCATCGGAACTTTAGCTTACAAAGTGCGCTTCATATTGTCCTTTCTGTACGCTTCACCATCAGGCATCTAAAACTTGAGGCTTCCATAATGAGACGGTTTTTATGTTAAACTTTTGATAGACTGCAAAAATCTAATTGACCGCAACAAACCTTCAGGTCCACACATTGTCAACTGCAATTGCCAACTGATTTAAGCTGGCACCATTGCATGCGGATCCAGCACAAATTTTTTAGCTGCTCCTTTATCAAAATCCTTATATCCCTTTGGCGCATCTTCCAGCGTTATCACCTGTACATTGACGGCTTTAGCAATCTGTATCTTGTCGTATAAGATCGCTTGCATCAACTGGCGGTGGTATTTCATAACGGGACACTGACCTGTAAAAAATGCATGTGATTTAGCCCAGCCAAGGCCAATCCGAATGCTGAGCATACCGATCTTGGCTTTATCATCCTTGGCTCCCGGATCACCGGTCACATAGAGGCCTGGAATACCGATGGCACCTCCTGCCCGAGTAACGTCCATAACAGAGTTCAGAACGGTAGCCGGGTGTTCGTGCCCGTACTCATGTCCATGTCCACGGGCTTCAAATCCTACGCAATCAACCGCAGCATCTACTTCCGGAATTCCCACAATCGCGGCGATCTGATCAACCAGCGGAATATCTTTGCGCAAGTCAATTGTTTCACAGCCAAAGCTGCGCGCTTGCGCTAACCTTTCGGGGATCATATCCCCCACGATGACACATGCAGCTCCCAACAATTGACAGGATGCAGCACAAGCCAAACCAACAGGTCCGGCACCGGCTACATATACAATTGATCCGGGACCAACGCCGGCCGTGACAGCACCATGATAACCGGTCGGAAATATATCCGACAACAGGGTCAGGTCTTTGATTTTTTCCAAAGCCTGGTCCCTGTCCGGAAATTTCAACAGATTAAAATCAGCATAGGGTACCATTACATATTGGGCCTGCCCTCCTACCCAGCCACCCATATCTACATACCCATAGGCTGCCCCTGGTCGTGATGGATTTACACTCAGGCAAATACCTGTTCTGCCTTCTTTGCAATTCCTGCACCGTCCGCACGCGATGTTAAAGGGTACAGAAACAAGATCGCCCACTTTAATGAATTCCACGTCCCGCCCCGCCTCAATCACTTCGCCTGTTATTTCATGACCTAATATCAGTCCTTCAGGCGCTGTAGTCCTTCCCCTAACCATATGCTGATCACTGCCACAAATATTGGTCGTTACAACTTTTAAGATTACTCCATGATTGCATTTCCTGTCGCCGAGGGCGAGCTTTGGAAAGTCTATCTTTTGAACTTCTACCACACCGGGTCTAATGTAGGCTACTCCCTTGTTGCTGGACATGATTTTTGAATTTAGGGGTTGACTGATAGAAAAATAATGGGAAAGTAAAGTTTACGGAAATAATGTTGAAAAAGCAATTGCTTTCCTCTGGTCGGATACCAGGGGATCACGGAACCCCGAAGTTATGGACTTGAGAGACTTGCGACATATCATGGGTCGATTACTTAAATAGGGTTCGCTAAAACCAAAATCTCTATTCGAAGGCTACTTCATCAAGGAAAATTGACACTTTGGCGTCTTTTGGCCGGGGATGCCAGGCAGGCAGGGCCCGAAATCTTTTTGCTATGAGTTTTACAAAACCTGCAGATTGTTCAGGAAATTTTATTTGTATAATGCCTTTTGCAGCAGCCCTGTTTTCCGTTGGAGCAACCGTTGTAACTTCACCTAATTTTATCAGCCTGTTCTTAGTGGTTCCACCCCAAACTTCCACCCTCTCAGGCGGGCAAACACCTTTGTCCACATCTTCCAAAAAGCTAAGCGTTAATTGCGACAATTTCTTCGCAGTATCCATTTGAAAGATTACCTGCGCGTCGTCTTTAACAAAGCCGAGATATTCTTTCGATGCACGGTTAAGATTTCCGGCCTTGCCATCTACTAAAGAACTGTCCATCTTGCCTGAGAATTTAGGGTCCGGTTTTGTTTCAAGGGTTACCCGGTCGGGTTTCACTCCGAGTTTGAGCAGCGGAAAAGTAATCGCCTTGCTGTCAATCCACCCCGCCATGGTAGCAATGACTTTCAATTCAGCTGATTGGTTGACCTGAATCGGTCCGTTGTAAAGTTTAGCATTGGAAGAAGGTTCAGTGCCGTCCAGGGTATAATAGTATTTAACCTTTCCCCGGGATAATTTTATATCTACCGTGGCATGCCGACGGAAAAACGCGCTGTCGATCTTACATATGGGCGTGGTGAGCTGTGCATTGTAAATCGTATCAGTCAGATCAAATTGAGTATTATAAACCTGAAGTTTAGGATGACTGCTTTTTAATGCATCGACATTCTCTTCAGCGATTGAGGTATTATATAAATAGAATTTCTTTAGGTTTTCCCACGTCGAAATCTCTTCAAGCGACGTGGCGCTGATCTTTGTTCCAGAAAGGTTCAAAGTCTCCAGGTACTTGAGGCTTCTCAATTGTTTTACGCCCTCGTCACCAATATCGATATTCTGGAGGTGTAATTTTTGAAGGTGGGGAAACTGCCTTAAAAGCTCTAAATCCTTTTCCCTCACGATCGAATTTCCCATGTCGATTGATATAATCTGTTTCCGGATTTGCTTAAGGTCGTTTAAGTCATCGGAAGAAAAATCTTTCTTACTTCCCAGGAACACAGCGATGTGGGGTTTGCTGGCCGAGATCTGTTGTACGGTTCTGAAAGGGTTGTTTAATTTTTTAACCATTTCGGGATCTGCAAAGGCAATGTCAACTAATTCGAGGCCTGTTTTCGGCAGGAACTTTGAAACCATGATGGGATGAATGCTGTCTGGCTTGGAGTAGTGAACGTATTTCGTGTCGGGCTTCGCGCCCGCATTGATCCACCAGCCAATAAGCTCAATTTCTTCCGGATCCAGCTGAAGTTTATCTTTGGGCGGCATATGAAGGGAGTCATCCATTGGAAGCTTCACATACTGGTACAATAAGCTGTTTTCCGCCTTTCCGGCCACGACGGCATCATCATTGTCGCCACCCGTTATTATACTTTCATAATCCGCAAGGATGAGATCATTTTTAGCCTTGTTGGAATTATGGCAATTGATGCATTTCTCATTCAGGATAGGCTGAATAACGTCCCTGAACACAATGGCGCTGTCAACATTTTCGATTTCGATCCTTTCCGGCCAATTCCTGCGAATAGGCTCCGTCAGAAATCCCTTGCCATGTGTAATTTCAGCGCCCAGGTGGCCCGTCAATGTCAGGCAAATAGCGCTTATGGCTAACGTAGCATAGTATATCGGCGAAGATTTTTCCCTAAGCAGGACGACGAAAACAGACAGAACAGAGACAGCCGTCCCGGTCCATTTATGCAGGAAAGCCTCCTCGGCCAGATAAGATCCTTCCTGATAAAGAAAAAAACCAAATAGTGCCGTAAACGCTGCGCCCAAAGCAAACAAATAGAAAATGCAGGAAGTAAGATCCTGCGCAGCCGGATGTTGAAAGCGTTTTTTGGATACAAGCCACTCCAGAAAAATTCCGACAAAAAGTAAAGTCAGCGGAAAGTGCAATATCATCGGATGAAGCCTTCCTGATACCTGAAACGCTACGGGTAATTGAACTTTATCCTCGAAAATCAGCAGGAAAATCAAAAGGACATTACAAAAATAAAGCAGGTTTAGGGTGATCTGTCTGAATCGCAGCATTCGGGAAACTCCACGTTAGGTAAAAATTGGATTAAGGAAATTGATCAGGCAAGTATACCTTTGATGACACGACCGTGTACATCAGTAAGCCTGTAACGCCGGCCCTGGTGCTTATAGATAAGCTTTTCATGATCATAGCCGAACAAGTTTAGGACGGTGGCCTGAAAATCGTGTACATGCATAGGGTCTTTGACAATGTTATAACCCAATTCGTCGGTCTCTCCATATACGATTCCGGGTTTAACCCCACCTCCGGCCATCCAGATGCTAAAGCACCGCGGGTGGTGGTCTCGTCCATAACTATCGGTTTTAAAAGCACCCTGACAGTAGTTGGTGCGACCAAATTCTCCGCCCCAGATCACGAGTGTTTCATCGAGCATTCCCCTGTTCTTGAGATCCTGCACGAGCGCAGCAGAGGCCTGGTCCACATTTTTGGTAAAATTGCGCGTTCTATCCGGCAGATCGGAATGGGCGTCCCAACCCATGTGATAAAGTTGAATGAAGCGCACACCTCTTTCGGAGAGTCTCCTGGCGAGAAGGCAGTTAGCAGCAAACGTACCGGGTTGAAGTGAATCGGCCCCATATAATTTAAAAGAACTCTCCGGTTCATCCGAAAAATCCATTACATCCGGAACGGAGGTTTGCATACGGTAAGCCATTTCGTACTGCGCAATTCTCGCTGTAATTTCAGGATCGCCAAATTCCTCTTCCTGTATCCGATTGAGAGAAGCAAGGTGGTCCAGCATCTTGCCACGGCTTGCCTTGTCTGTGCCCGGGGGGTTCTGAAGATATAAAACAGGATCGGATCCGGATTGCAAGTGCACGCCCTGATGAATGGAGTCCAAAAAGCCATTACTCCAATTACGAGAAGCCAGAGGTTGTATGTCCCCTTTTCCGCGCGACAACAACACACAAAAGGCGGGCAAATTTTTGTTCTCACTTCCCAAACCATAACTCAGCCAGGATCCCATACTGGGTCTTCCGGGTTGTTGACTGCCCGTCTGAAAAAATGAAACAGCAGGGTCATGATTGATGGCTTCAGTATGCATACTTCTGATGATACAGATATCATCAACAATTTTGGACGTGAATGGCAGCAAATCGCCAAGCCATGCGCCGCTTTGTCCATGCTGACTGAAGTCTGAAAAAGAACCCATCAGCGGTAAGGACTTCTGAAATGCCGTCATCCCGGTTAGCCTTTGGCCCATCCGAACGGAGGCAGGTAATTCATCTCCCTGCATTTTTCTGAGCAAGGGTTTATAATCAAATAGCTCCAACTGCGATGGTGCGCCGCTTTGAAACAAATAGATCACTCTTTTTGCTTTCGGCGCAAAGTGTGCAACGCCGTAAGGCAATGATTCCTCATCATCGCTTCTGCCACCGAATATTTCCGGGACCAGCAACGAGCCCAGGGCCAAACTACCGATACCCACACTTGTTCTGGAAAGAAATGTGCGGCGGTTAATATTTAGAGAGTATCTTAAGAATTCTTTTGACATGAAATTTTACTTTAAGATTTACTGATGGTTTCATCCAAATTGTAAATGATCGTTACAACATGCATCATGGCGGCGCTTTCTACCGGATCCAGTGTTTCATTTTGCGGATAGGCTCCCACCTTCAAAAATTTCCCCGCTTCCTCCGGATTGGCCTGGTAACGCGCGTATTCTTCCTGGTAACTTTGCAACAAAATTTCTATTTCCTCCTGTCTGGGATGTCTGCTCGTAATTTTTCTGAACGCCATGGACAACTTTTTTTCAAGCGAAAGATCCTTATCCTCTACGAGCCTTGACCCTAATACCCGGGCTGCCTCTAGCAACTGTGGGTCATTTAACAGGTTAAGCGCCTGCAGCGGCGTGCTGGTGCGAATCCTTCGCACTTCACAAAATTCTTTCATGGGGGCATCAAAAATAAGCATCGACGGTGGCGGAATGGTTTTTCTCCAATAGGTGTATAAACTCCTGCGGTATAATTTATCACCCTGATCGGTGATGTATGTGCTCTCGCCCCGTCCTTCAATACCCACTGATATGGCTTCCCAAAGACCTTCCGGTTGATAGGGTTTTACACTGGGTCCTCCAATTTCAGGGTTCAACAGTCCGCTGGAAAATAGAATATTATCCCTTATCATTTCTGAATTCATCCTGTACCTTGAGCTTCGCGCCAGGTACCGGTTGTCGGGATCCTTTTCCCGAAGTTTGTCATCTGACGAAGAGGATTGTCTATAGGTAGCAGACATCAACATCAATTTTAACAAGTATTTGATATCCCATCCTTTTTCCCTGAACTCAACGGAAAGGTAATCCAGCAGTTCGGGATGAGTGGGCAGGGTGCCCTGGTTGCCAAAATCATCGGACGTTGCCACGATCCCCCTACCGAAGATCTCCTGCCACAACCGGTTAACCATCACTCTTGAAGTAAGCGGATTCCTGGGGTCAAACAACCATTTAGCGAGGCCAAGCCGGTTGGAGTCGTATTCCGTCTGGACGTAAGGCATAATTGCCTCGGGGGCACTGCGAGAAACTTCTGTCGTAGTAGGCGCATCGTATACGCCGCGATCCAGTACAAAAGTCTTTCGCGGTTTATCATCCCGCATCACCATGACTTTCACGGTGTCCTTTGCGCGAATCGTTTTTCCATTGATAAAATTCAGAACGCCTTCAATATCTGTTTGCGTGATAGCGATATTAGGTTTTGGGAGCTCGCCGTAATTGATCAATCCTTTTTCATTTGCCTGGTTAAAAAACGAATAGATGGAATAAAAGTCCTTCTGCGAAACGGGATCGTATTTATGATCATGGCAGCGGCTGCATTCTATGGTGAGACCTAGAAATGCTTTACCAAAAGTGTTGGTGCGATCCACAACATACTCCGTCCTGTATTCCTCGGGAATGGCGCCTCCCTCCTGGGTAATCTTATGGTTCCGGTTGAATCCGGTAGCAAGAATCTGTTCCACAGTTGCATCAGGCAACAGGTCGCCTGCGAGCTGCCAGGTGACGAACTGATCGTAAGGCAGGTTCTCATTGAATGCGTGTATCACCCAGTCCCTCCATGGCCACATCACCCTGGGCAGATCATCCTGGTAACCGTGGGAATCGCCATAACGGCTGACGTCCAGCCAATAATTGGCCCACCGCTCGCCATAAGCGGGCGACGCGAGCAGTTCATCTATGAATTTAGCATATGCCTCGGGG
>JBBEBN010000057.1:2933-7875 GCA_040882305.1 Cyclobacteriaceae bacterium | reverse complement strand
TTAATCCATTCGATGTTTTTGATGCGATTAGATTTTTCCCCGGACAACAGTGATTTGGCAATTCTGCAATTGTGGACCAACAAGGGCGCAAGTGCCCCTCCAACACCGGCCCTTACAATAAATTCTCTGCGTCCTTTGCTGTAATTTTTATCCATGTTCTTTATAATTATATTAATGATGTCAAACTGTCGTTTTTTCTCAAACGCGAAGAAATATCCGTTTTTTATAAAGGAAGTATAAAAACATCCATTTGATGAGCAGGTAGGTGATGACCAATACTACGGCGTTGAACGGATCGCCTGCAAGTTGACCTAACCATTCGAAGAGCGCGTCATTGGTGTATCTCCAGTTGATAAACCTTCCTGACACATAGATCAGGATCGAATTAATTCCGATGACACTGAAAAAGAAAGCCCACGTTTTGTATTGCAGCACATCGATGATGTAATAGAATATGGCGAGGAGTATCAGGCTGAGGCCACCAGCGTGCAACGTAAACGAGCTCGTCCAGAGATTCTTGTTGATAGGGAAGAACAGGTTCCACAGCTGGGCAACCAGGAGTGCGATGAGGCCGCCTGCCAGCAGGTATAAAGTCTTCTTTCGCATCGTCAGCGGACTGTTCTTCAAGAGATTTCCGGCAAAGATTCCCAACAGTCCGGTGCTGATAGCTGGAATCGTCGAGACCAATCCTTCCGGATCGTGGATACCCAGATACAGTTTACCGGGAATGATATTGCGGTCGATATAAGAGGCAAAGTTTCCCTCCATCGTAAGGTCGCCCATGGGAAAACCCGGTGCCGAATTGAATAACAACAACAACCAGTAGCCTATCAGCAGGCTGCCAAACCAGATCACCTGCACCCGGAAGCCCGTATAGAGATAAATAATGTTGGCAAACATATAGGCAAGTCCGATCCGTCCCAATACACTGGGCAGTCGCATTTCCTCAAGAGGTTTGATCTCCAGTCCATTGTTGAGGATGATCCCCAACAATACCAGCACCAGCCCTCTCCGGATGACCCGAAGGAGAATTTGCTGCTTGCGTTTTCCGTTTTCAAGTTCTTTGCCGACGGAGTAGGGTGTTGCCACACCGGCCATGAACAGGAACAGGGGAAAGATCAGGTCATATATCCTGAACCCATGCCATTCAGGGTGGGTGAATTGGAATGACAGCGCCTCCATCAATGGCCACTCCGTTGCTTTGGCCAGGGTATGAAATATTCCTTCCGCACCCATGATCCAGAACATGTCGAAGCCGCGCAAGGCATCCAGTGAAAACAATCGTTGCGCGGGGAAACCGGCTGGCGCACTGCTTTCTTTTACTGAAACCGGTCGCAGCGGGGAGATTACTTCTGTCATATTTTTTCCTTTTGGGAGAAAGAGATAAACAAAATCAGTGTCCTGCGACTTGCCCTTTCAGTTTTTGCACCATCCAGTTGCTGAGTTTTTCCCGTTGCTCCGGATAGGTCCAGTGGCCAGTCTCGAGCGCGAGAAACAATTCTTTAGGCGCTTTTATGACATTATAGGCAGCGTACATGGAAGTTGGCGGACACGTTTCGTCATTGAATCCCCATGAATAAAAGCCGGGCACTTTCACCAGGCGTGCAAAGTTCACGACATCATAGTATTTCACCGTCTCTATTTTTTCCTTCAGGTTGTTGTATGGAAGGTTGTTCTTATCAAACATGTGCGGCCAGCCACCTGCCCGTCCTTTGAGGTATCCTGTAACATCGCTGAGCGCCGGATAAAAGGCTGCAAGGTATTTCACCCGTGGGTCCAGTGCAGCGGTGATAATAGAAAGGGCGCCGCCCTGACTTCCGCCTGAAACGCCCAGGTTAACACCGTCGTATTGGGGAAGGCTGACGAGAAAATCATTGGCCCTGACACATCCCAGATAGACTCTTTTATAATAATATCGATCGCGGTGGTCCATGTTGTAATATTGATAGCCGTTCAGCGCGGAACTTCCGAGGTCAGCGTACACTTCCGCGTCCATATTCACAGGTACGCCGTGAATTCCGATCTCCAGTACAATGATGCCCTGTTCGGCGGTACCAATATCGGCACCGTAAGGCCTTACACCGGCGCCGGGTACTTTTAGCATTGCGGGATACTTGCCTTCTTTTTTAGGCATGCTCAATATTCCATACACGCGTGAGCGGTTGCGGAAATTCTGCAGGCTCACATGATAGACATTGACGTTTTCTGTAGACCGCTCAGGGATCAGGTCCATCGTCGGATCGATTGGAATGGTGGCTGCCTCTTCTTTGGCTTTGGTCCAGAAGTCAGCAAAATCTGCGGGATTTTCTACGGTAGGGCTAATGCTTAATGGATCAAATCCAGCCGTAGCAAGGCCGCGGTAGTCCTCGCCATCCACTTCGGCGACAGCCGTGCATCTCAGGAATCCTGCTGATTTCAGGGTTCCTCCGTCAACGCTAAGGGCACCTTTTGATGAAATGGTAGAATCTTTGATGGTGGGTTCCATCTTCTCCGGACCGATCACATAACGGATCTTCGCATCCTTCACGGGATTACCGTTCCTCAAAACAGTGATCGAGAATTTAACTTTCTCACCCGGTTTATAGGTCCAGTTGTCGTGATCAGGGCCAACAATCACTTTTACCAATCTTTCCGTAGGCTGAGCCTGCACGGCCATTGACAGCATCACGGCACACGCAAACATCAATAAGGCGAACTTTCTTTCCATAGGTTTTTTCCAATTTGGGTTAAAATGTAACGAAGTATTTCGGAAGATCAAAAGGTGCGTCGATGAAATGGAGACGCTTCGAAGGAGGCTCTAATTCGTCGCCCGCTATTTCTCTTGTTTTCAAAATTCCTTAAGTTTAACAAAGCTTAACCACCAACCCATGAAATCAAAACTCGAATCCGGAACCAATCGCAGGGATGCGCTGAAGATCATAGGCGCGGGATCTGCCGGCCTTTTTGGAATGTTTGGAAGTACACGCGCGCAGGCAGCGCATTACGAAACACCTTCCTATGCGAAAGGCCTTCCGCCTGTAAAAATAAAAAACATCAAAGCGATCGCCACAGCACCACAGGGATCCAATCTCATTGTTGTGAAAGTTGAAACCACGGAGCCGGGCTTGTATGGTTTGGGATGCGCCACTTTCACCCAACGAGCGTTTGCAGTGGTTACCGCAGTGGACAAATATCTGAATGAGTTGCTTGTCGGCAAAGATGTGGATATGATTGAAGATACCTGGAACGCCGTGTACGTGAGTTCTTACTGGCGGAATGGTCCCGTGCTGAACAATGCACTGAGCGGACTGGATGAGGCGCTATGGGACATCAAAGGCAAGCGCGCTAACATGCCCGTCTATCAATTGCTGGGAGGAAAGTCGCGCTTTGCTGTTCCGTGTTACACGCACGCGAGCGGAAGGACACCGGAGGCGGTCGCCGACCATGTTCAGGAGATCATGGGAAGGGGATTCAAATATATACGCATACAGCAGGGCGGCTACGGCGCAGTAGGCGCGGAGGGAAGCGCGCCATCGCCACCGGATTTCAAAGCACAGGCTTTTGGACCTGAAACAGACAATTACATGAATGAAGGAATGTACCTGAAATCCGTTCCGAAAATGTTTGAGACGGTTCGCAAGCGCTGCGGGGAAGAGATCGAGTTGCTGCACGACATTCATGAGCGCGTTCAGCCGATGGACGCCATCAACATGATCAAAAAGCTGGAAGATTACAATCCATTCTTTATTGAAGATCCGTTCTCTCCGGAAAATATGGAGTGGTTCAAACAGCTGCGGATGATAACGTCCTGTCCTATTGCCATGGGAGAGTTGTTCAACAACATCAATGAGTTCAAGATGCCGATGGTGAACCAGTGGTTTGATTTTATCCGCGTTCACGTTTCGCAAATCGGAGGAATTACTCCCGCGATGAAGATCGCCAGGCTGGGAGAATGGTTCAACATCAGGACAGCCTGGCACGGGCCCGGCGATGTATCACCTGTGGGGCACGCGGCGAACGCGCATATGGACCTGACCGTGTGGAATTTTGGTATCCAGGAGGCCGTTAACTTTTCAGACAAGATGCTGGAAGTATTCTCCGGTTGTCCAACGATGAAAGACGGATACATGTCTGTGAATGAAGTTCCCGGTCTGGGTGTAGACATCAACGAAAAAGAAGCGGCGAAGTATCCCATCTTCACCAAATCCAACTGGCAGGTGAGGAAGCGGGACGGGACGTTGATACGGCCGTGAGGAGTTGCCAGTTGCCGGGTGCCGGCTCCCAGTTTCCGGTTACCGGGTTGCCGGTTTCCACTTTGCCAGTTACCGGTTGCCGGATTGTCCGCCGTCCCCTCCAATCCTGAGGCATTTTCGCGCATAGCGCGAAAATGGCCGAAGGACCCCCGAGCAATGAAATGCCTTGAGAAGATAACAGATTAAAGAACCGATGGAATGGAGACGGCCATGTACGATACTCTGTCCAATACGCACCCATCTCGGCGTCGACAAGCCGCCAACCACCAACATCCAACACCCAACATTTAAAACCCAAATCCCGACATTTCTTACTAAATAGTAGAACAAATATAAATTTTTTACGTAATTACCTCTACAATCTAGTAACAAATGAAAGAAACACGTTTAGGAGAATTTGAAGAGGTCATACTGCTCCTGGTAGGAATTCTGGGAAAAGAGGCTTATGCCTTTAACATCGCCGAGGAATTTGAATCCCAGACTGACAGGTCCGTATCCATCGGTGCAGTTCATTCAACCCTGACCAGGCTGGAGGACAAAGGATTTTTAAAATCCGAGATGGGAAGTTCGACGGCGGAAAGAGGAGGGAGGCGTAAGCGGATCTATACCATCACCGCCTACGGAAGACGGGTCCTTGAAGCTGCGCGCGATTTCAGGGTTTCATTGTGGAAGCAGTATCCGCCCCTGAGCCCGTCATCCTGAGGCATTTC
>JBBEBN010000057.1:0-2923 GCA_040882305.1 Cyclobacteriaceae bacterium | reverse complement strand
CAAAGCGCGAGAATGCCGAAGGACCCCCGGGCAATGAGAATGCACAAGAAGATAAATGATGAACAAAGATTTGAAATAGATAAGCTTCGGAGGATACTTTCTATCATAACCATGAACTATCGACCAATGTTGGATACGAATAACTAATGGCTAAACAACCACCCAAACACGCCCGAAGAATTCTGCTCTCTTTTCTGAGAGAAGACTTGACGGAAGAAGTTCTCGGCGACCTGGATGAGAAGTTTTACTCAACCATTAAGAATAAATCGCTGTTAAAGGCAAACCTTAATTACTGGTATCAGGTGCTTAATTACATAAGACCGTTTGCGATCAGGAAATCAAAACCCACTTATTCAAATTTCTATGCCATGTTCCAGCACAACATTCTCATCAGCTTCAGAAATTTCAGAAAATTCAAAAGCTCGTTTCTCATCAATTTGACAGGTCTGTCAACAGGCCTGGCCAGTGTTTTATTAATTTCTCTATGGGTAATGGATGAATTAAGTTTTGACAAGTTCCATGAAAAGGACAGCCGGCTTTTTGAAGTGATGTCAAATATACCGCTTGGAGACGGCAGCACAATGACAATTGGTGCAACGCCTGGTCTTTTGGCTCAGGCGCTTATTGAAGAAATGCCTGAAGTTGAACAAGCCGCAGTGGCAGCGTCCCCTATGGGCGGAAGGGGAACGAAGGGAATACTTTCTGTAGGAGATTCCCGCATCAAAGCCAGTGAACTGTATGTGAGCAGCAATTACTTCAGTGTTTTTTCCTTTCGCCTCATCCAGGGAGATAAAAACAAAGTTCTATCCGATAAATACTCTGTTGTTTTGTCGGATGAGCTGGCTTTGAATCTCTTCCATACTACTGAAAACATTATTGGAAAGACCGTCCTGTGGGATAGAGCGAATGTCAGCGGACCCTACATTGTTTCCGGAGTTTTTAAGAAAACGTCTGTACACTCTTCACTTCAATTTGACCTATTGTTCACCTATGAAGTTTTTTTTGAGAAATATGCTTCCAATTTAGAAAGCTGGGGCAACAGTAATCCCAGTACGTATGTGGTGCTGAAAGAAGGAACGGACGTCAAACATTTTAATGCCAAGATTTGGGATTTTAAAAAATTGAAAATCAGCCAGACGAATCCGAACGCTAATTTAGGGGATATTGGTACGCTATTTCTTCAGCGCTTCTCAGAAAAATATCTGTACAACCGGTATGAAAATGGTTTGCAGGATGGAGGCAGGATATCGTATGTAAAGTTATTTTCAGTCATTGCCTTATTTATCTTAACTATTGCCTGCATCAATTTCATGAATTTATCCACGGCAAAAGCGTCAAGAAGGATGAAGGAAATTGGTATAAAGAAAGCAATTGGAGCGGACCGGAAATCGCTATTATCTCAGTTCCTGGGCGAATCCATTCTGATGGCATTTTTATCATTGATATTCGCAATCCTGCTGGTTGTAGTTTCGCTTCCTGCATTCAACCAGATCACCGGAAAACAGATTGACCTGAATTTTGAATCCGGTCTTGTCCTCTCTGTTTTAGGGATCACGTTGATCACCGGCCTGGTCGCGGGAAGTTATCCGGCACTGTATCTGTCACGTTTCAGGCCGGCTGTTGTGCTGAAGGGGAAAATGAATACTTCGGCTGGAGAATCATGGGTCCGGAGGGGGTTGGTCGTCTTTCAATTTACAATATCGGTCATACTCATCGGATCCGTGCTGGTGGTTTACCATCAAATCGAATTTATTCAGTCAAAAAATCTGGGTTATAATAAAGACAATATCATTTCCTTTAAAAAGGAAGGGAGGTTAAATCAGGACCTTGAGAGTTTTTTGTCAGAGGTTAAAAGAATGCCAGGTGTTGTCAACGCATCTCATTTTTCACATAACCTGACAGGAACCTATGGAAGCACTTCCGCAGTTGAATGGGAAGGTAGGGGCCCGGGTGATAGAATACTTTTCGGAAACCTTGAGGTTGGTGTAGGGTTAATTGAGCTGATGGATTTCAAAATCGCCGAAGGGCGTCCTTTCTCCGAAGAATTCGGACCGGAAAGCAGGAATATCATATTCAATGAATCCGCGATAGCGGCAATGGGATTGACAGACCCGGTTGGAAAAACGATTAAGCTTTGGGGAGAAGAGCGGCAAATCATCGGCGTGGTCAAAGACTTCCATTTCGAATCTCTTTATGAAAAAGTAAAGCCTTGTTTCCTGCTATGGTATCCGGACAGACGTAATATTTTGGTGAAGATAAGATCAGGAATGGAAAGAGGGACCATTGAACGGCTTCAGAAATTTTACCAGGCATTTAACGAGGGCCTTCCATTCGAGTATAGCTTTCTGGATGAGGATTATCAGGCGATGTACGCAGCTGAGCAAAGAGTTGCTGTGCTTTCCCGTTGCTTTGCGGGAATTGCCATTCTTATTTCGTGCCTTGGCCTTTTTGGGCTGGCCGCTTTTACGGTAGAAAGAAGAACTAAAGAAATCGGGATCCGGAAAGTGCTCGGCTCCACTGGATTTGGTATCATGTGCCTCTTGTCTGTCGACTTCACGAAAATGGTGCTGATAGCTATCATAATTGGATTGCCGGTGAGCTATTTCATCACTCAAAACTGGCTTTTCAGTTTCTCATACAGAATAAATCTGGAGTGGTGGAATTTTGCCGGTGTAGGACTTATGGCATTATTTATTGCCTGGTTTACGGTTGGAATGCAAACTATAAAGGCTGCACAGGTTAATCCGACGGAGTGTTTGAAGAATGAATAAGGAAGTACGAGGAACGAGGTACGATGAAGAATAAACAGCCACCTGAGCTTGCCCGGAGGATTGTGATGAGTTTCCTAAGGGATGACCTCGCCGAAGAAGTGCTCGGCGACCTGGAGGAGAAGTTTTACCTAACCGTAAGAAATAGATCGCTG
>JBBEBN010000056.1:0-7898 GCA_040882305.1 Cyclobacteriaceae bacterium | reverse complement strand
AGCAATCTAGAATTGCTAAAAGTGGGGTTTATTAACGAAAAAAACCTCGGAAGGCGTCCGAGGTTTTTTCTTTTTATGGCCAGGAAGGTTCTTAGCGGGGCACAAACACAACTAAGTTTTTTCCAAATTAGACCACGCCAGGGTGGTCTGAGTGGCGATGATTGTGTGACGAGGATGGCTGAGGGCCCTTCGTTGGGTCAACAACTTCGAAGTGCGCCATCATACCTGCGGCGTGATGTTCCAGAATGTGGCAATGGTACATCCACATGCCCGGACGGTTGTCAGGTATCCACGCAATTTTTGCTTTGCTTCTCCGACCAAGATTCCTCACCTGGTTGAATGGGTTTCTGAACCAGATCGGTTCCATCCATCGGCGCGGCTAACCGGATTCCATGCCAGTGAATGATGGTTGGCGCCTTCAGTTTGTTCTTTACGCTAACGACAACGGTATCTCCTTTTTTTGCCCTGATCACAGGACCTGGTACACTCTCGTTAAAGCCCCAGGCCGCAATTGTCTTTTCGTCAGTGAAGTTCCAGTCAAATTCCGAGGCGGTCAGTTCGTAACGTCTGATTTCGGTTTTCATATTTTTTTGTTGAAGGTTTAAGATCATGGATCCCATGGTTTGTTTTCGTTATGGGTGATATAACGGCAGAACCAGTCGGCAGGCTGGCAGAGAGTATTGCGCTTTTACTGGATAGAGTTATATAATTCCTGGATCAGCACTGATCCACGCCCTTCCGCTCTCCTCGAGCGATCTTTTGAGGAAATTCCAGGATTGATTAAAATTTACCAGCTTTTGGGGAAGGCGGCAGGAATTTATCTGTTATATTTATTGGAACCCAGTTTGGCCCACCTGGATTCTTGATCGGTAACACGAATTAAGGTTTCTAATCTACCCACTATGCTTTCTAACAACAAGAAAGGCGACCTTTTTGCCGAAGATGCGGAGGCAATCATTTCCATTTGCGAAAAGATCATTGATCAGCATCAAAATTTAGGTCCGGCCAGTCCGCTCGGCATGAACATCATTGCCTGTCTCAGCACACGTATGTCAGGCGCGAAAGACAAACATCATGAAGGTCTGAAATACAAAAAGCTGATGGAAAGTGCCTGGCGCGAAAGGGATCGTTTTCTTGTCAATGGAGACAAGGCTCTGATGTCTGACCTGACTGCAATTTATAATACGCTAAAGGAGCAAGATGCGGATGTGGATGTCTGGGGATTTAAAGAGGAATAAAACGCGTTTGAAAATGGAAAAACCGACGACACGTTCGGGTTTTTCCCGGAGTACCCAGGGCGGGACTTGAACCCGCACAGCCATTTCTGGCCACAGGATTTTAAGTCCTGCGTGTCTACCAATTTCACCACCCGGGCAACATAATAGGCATTGGGCATTAGTCATTCGACATTAATCATGACTACCAACCAAAATAAAAAAGTGTGAGTTAATCTCACACTTTCCAATGCAATAGATTAACCATCAGACAGTAACGATTAACCTCCTTTTCTGAGCGGGAAACGAGACTCGAACTCGCGACCCTCACCTTGGCAAGGTGATGCTCTACCAACTGAGCTACTCCCGCTTATAATACTCTCTGGTTAAGCTGGTCATGCTCTACCTCCCGATAGCTATCGGGATGAGTTACTCCGGCATTTTACTGCGAATGCCGAATGGGACCTACAAAACCGGCCCCGGAATCCCAACATTCGCCATTCGCCTGCCTGCCGGAGCTGCGAGGCAACAAAGGCAGGTCCTTCCAAATTCGCCCTTCGCAATAGCAATATGGCTGTTTGGGAGGTGCAAATTTAATCCCGATTCCTAAATTTCCAAATCGCCGTTTAAGCTTTATCAGTAAAGTGCCGGATAGTTTTTTCATTCATTACGCGGCCTGCTCCTTAGGCGGCCGCTTGCTCTCCAGTTCCTTTTTTAGCTGCATGGCGTGCTGCCTGTTCCTGGAAAACTTGATATGATTGGGTACACCTTTCAGATCCCAGATAAGGCCCGTAGTCGAAAGTGCCTTCAGAAAATACCAGGTAATGTCTATCTCCCACCAGAAAAATCCCTGCCGGCTTGCCGTTTCATAATAATGGTGGTTGTTGTGCCACCCTTCGCCAAGCGTCAGTAACGCCAGCCATAAACTGTTCTTCGACTCTTCGCCCGTTTCATACCGCTGATTGCCAAACTTGTGCATGATGGAATTTATTGAGAAGGTGCCGTGATAGAGGATCACCGTACTCAAAAAGAATCCGATAAGCAGGGTAGACAAACCTGCTGACGTAAACATCAAGGCAATGCTGCCTCCATTAACAATTGCGCCCAACGCCGTTACTGCTGCGGCCAGCATCACAGGAGGGATGAGGTAATGTTTATTAAGCCACACCAGTTCCGGATACTTCAAAAAATCACCGATGGTTTTGAAATCCGTCTTTTTAAAATCAGGACCCACGATCCATCCAATATGTGAATACCAGAATCCATAGATCTTCATGGAATGCGGATCAGCGGGTGTATCGCTGTGGCGGTGGTGATGGCGGTGATGGGCAGCCCACCACAAAGCTCCTTTCTGGGCGGAAGTCTGTGCCATAAAAGCTATCACAAACTGAAACCAGCGCGAGGTTTTATATGACTTATGGGCAAAGTAGCGGTGATAGCCGCCGGTAACCCAGAACATTCTCACTACATACAGAACACCACAAACGATCCAGTCGAATAGTGTAGTGCCCGTCCAGATCGCGGCCAACGGAATAAGATGTACCACACCAAAAGCGATCTCCTGCTTTAGGATCGGTTTATTCCTGACTTCCGGTGTTAAGATTGCTTGACTCATTATACTGCAAACAGAAAGTTGTTGTAAGAGGTTCGGCCCGGAGGGAAGGCGTACCTTCACAAAGGTCGCAGGTAATTTGTAAATCTCACACTGACATAAATCATTTTTTTAGAAATGATTTAAGGGCGGCTACACCTTAACGGTTGTTAGGCGTCAGTAAGGTGCTGGAACTGCCATCAGGTTGTAAGGGAAAGAGTGCCCCGACGCTATGATTTTTTTAAGATCGTCATGACTTCGTTCAGCTTAAGGAGTGCTTCAACAGGACTCATCGTATTGATGTCAACTTTCCCCAGCATCTCCTGGATTTCCCGGAAGCGCGGGTCGGAAGCAAATAAACTCATCTGAGGAGATGGTTTTGGAACATCATGAAACTTCCTGCGCTCCTCGTTCTTGTGTTTATCCTTCTCCAGAAAATGAAGGATTTCGTTGGATCTGAAAACTATCTTGTTCGGCATTCCCGCGAGCTGGGCCACATGAATCCCAAAACTGTGGTTGGTACCTCCTTGCATGAGCTTGCGCATAAAGATGATCTTGTCTCCCACCTCCTTTACCGAGACGTTGAAATTCTTTACCCTCGGCAGGTCTTCTTCCAGCTGATTCAATTCATGGTAGTGGGTGGCGAACAAAGTTTTCGGCTTGCATTCTTTCTGACCGTGGTTGTGAAGATATTCAACAATAGCCCACGCGATCGAAACGCCGTCATAGGTGCTCGTTCCCCGTCCTATCTCATCCATGAGGATCAAACTCCGGTGACTGAGATTGTTGAGTATGCTCGCAGTTTCCGTCATCTCTACCATGAACGTCGACTCACCGCGCGACAGGTTATCGCTTGCCCCTACACGTGTAAAAATCTTATCCACGATACCAATGTCGGCGCTGTCAGCGGGAACAAAGCTTCCCATCTGGGCCAGTAAAACGATCAGCGCCGTTTGTCGCAGCAAAGCAGATTTACCTGCCATGTTTGGCCCGGTGATGATCAGGATCTGTTGCTTATCGCTGTCCAGAAGAATATCATTGGGAACATAAGTTTCTCCCGGAGGCAATTGTTTTTCAATAACAGGATGCCTGCCGTTCTTAATGTCGATCACAAGTGAATCATTGATGGAAGGTTTTGCATACCGGTTGGTTCGCGCCACTGCAGCAAAGGAGAGGAGGCAATCCAATTGCGCGATCACCCTCGCATTCTGTTGTATCTGCGGAATGAACCCTGCAGCATGATGGATCAATGCGTTGTAGATCCTTTGCTCGATCACGATCAGTTTTTCTTCGGCATGCAGGATCTTCTCCTCATACACCTTTAGCTCTTCCGTGATGTAGCGCTCCGCATTTACAAGTGTCTGCTTGCGGATCCAGTCTGTAGGAACTTTGTCCTTGTTCGCATTGCTCACCTCAAGGTAATAGCCAAACACTTTGTTAAAAGAAATTTTCAGCGAGGAAATGGCTGTGCGTTCAATTTCCCTCTTTTGGATCTGAAGCAGGTAATCTTTCCCGGAGAATGCGATCTTAAGCAATTCATCCAGCTCTTCGTCCACGCCCTCTTTTATAATACCGCCCTGATTACTGGCAATAGACACATCTTCCCGCAGTTCGCGTTCAATCTTCTCCAGCAGGAATTCGCAGGGGTGAAGCTGGTCGGCCATCTTCTGCAGCTCAAGCGCGGGATCTGCTTTCAAGGTCTCACGAACGGGGACGACACATTTCAGCGAACGTTTTAATTGCAGCATCTCCCTGGGATTGATCCTGTTCACGGCCACTTTGGAAATCAACCTTTCGAGATCCGCAATTTGTTTCAATGGCTCGCGTATCGCGTCCGCGAAAGGAATGTCAGTAGAGAAGCGGTCGACAATGTGCAGCCTTTCGTCGATGGCTACTTTGTCTTTCAGAGGAAGTATCATCCATTTGCGCAGCTGGCGCGAGCCCATAGGCGTCACGGTATGATCCAGGATGTCGATCAGGGGAACGCCCGTCTCCTGCTGTGCGCTGATCAGCTCCAGGTTGCGGATGGTGAATTTATCCAGCCACACATATTTATCTTCATCGATGCGGGAGATGGAGGAGATGTGCGAGGTGTCCTTGTGTTCGGTGTCCTCGAGGTAATGCAGAATCGCTCCCGCCGCAATGATCGCTTCGCCGAAACCATCGATACCAAATCCTTTCAACGAGGCTGTCCTGAACTGGCCGATCAGTTTTTCGTAAGAATAGTCAAATGCGTAAACCCATTCATCAAGCGCGAAAGTATTATACTCGTCGCCGAAGATCTTCTCGAATTTTTCCCTGGAGGATTTGCTGAAAATAATTTCCGAGGGCGCAAATCCCTGGATCAGTTTCAGTACATAGTTTTCGTTTCCCTGGGCTGTATAAAATTCCCCTGTCGAGACATCGAGAAAGGAAACGCCGTAGTTCTCCCGGGACGCGAAGATGGAAGCAAGAAAATTATTTTGCTTTCGGTCGAGGACGTTGTCGTTAAAAGATAAACCCGGCGTTACCAATTCCGTGACGCCGCGCTTTACAATACCCTTTACAAACCGGGGATCTTCGAGCTGATCGCAGATGGCTACGCGGTGTCCTGCGCGAACAAGCTTTGGAAGATAGGTATCCAAAGCGTGGTGCGGGAACCCGGCGAGTTCGATCTCCGAGGCCGAACCATTGCCGCGTTTCGTAAGCACAATATCGAGGACCTTGCTGGCGGCAATGGCATCCTGTCCAAAGGTCTCATAAAAATCGCCTACCCTGAACAGAAGCAGCGCCCCGGGATACTTCGCCTTGATGGCGTTGTATTGTTTCATTAACGGGGTTTCTATGAGGGTTTTCGCTTCTGCCATAAAGACAAATATAAAAAACTAATCATTCTTTCTCGGCGACCACCACCCACATCTTATCCCCCTTCTCTTTCGTGCGGTCGATAAAATTATCCTTTTGAAAAATAATTTTGAATCCGGCTCTCCTGATATCGGCGAGAGCGTATTCTATGGCAAGCTCATGTTTTTTTTCCTGGTCACTGCGCGAAAGTTCCCTTCGCGGCCCGGCGATGGGTTCACAGATCAGCAACCGGCCGCCTTTCTTCAAAGCGTTTTCTATGTGTTGCAATATCTCGTCATGGTCATCCATCTCGTGATAGGTATCGAGGATGATGACCGCATCCAGCGTATTGAAGGGCAATTTTGGATTATCATAATCTCCCTTGATAACTTTAATCTGGTCCAGTTTATTCTCTTCAGCCCGCTTCCTTACTTTTTCGATCTTCCCTGCTTCAACATCGACTGCATACACAGCGCCTTTTACACCCACTTCTTTGGCCAATTTGAAGGTCATGTATCCTTCATGACAACCCACATCCGCCACCTGGCTACCGGCGGAAATCCTCATCAACCGGATAAGTTCATCCGCCTTCTGCCATTTGTCCCTTGCCTTCCATGCATGCTGTGAATAAATATTCTTCCACGGATCCTGCCCAAAAGCAGATCCGCATAAAAACACAAATGCGAAGGCAACAACAATTTTCATACTTTAAAATACGGGAAATTTTTCAAGTAGTTGTGTCTGGGCTCTTACCTGTAGCAGCGGACGTTTTCAACGATGATGATTTTCGTAAACGGGCAGTAAGGTTCAGCTGCCGGGTACTTTTAGTTTTTTGTAGAACTCCCACGCAACAATGCCAAGACACACAGAAATATTCAGGGAATGCTTGGTGCCATACTGGGGAATTTCGAGGGCCATGTCTGCCAGAGCGATAGCGCCTTCGCTGACTCCGTGAACCTCGTTGCCGAAAACCAGGCAGTATTTTTTTCCCGGTTCCGGATCAAAGCGGTCCAGTGCATGGCTTTGGGACGTTTGTTCAATGGCGATGATGGTATATTCTTTTTCCTTGAGGATTCTTAAGATGTCTTCAGTTTTTTCTGCGTACTCCCAGGCAACGGACGAGGTCGCGCCCAGAGCGGTCTTTTCTATTTCACGATGGGGGGGTTGACCGGTAATGCCGGTTAAGAATATTTTTTCAAGTTTGAAGGCATCGGATGTCCGGAATGCGGAGCCAACATTGTGAAGACTCCGGATATTATCGAGAACAATCGCCACAGGAAGTTTCTCTTTCTGCTTGAATTCCTCCACGGAAATCCTGCCGAGTTCCTCCATCCTGAGCTTTTTCATAGCAACAAAGAAATGCATTTTTGCCACGAAGGCAGAAGATTAGCGCAGGTACAGCAGAGAGTGGATAAAAGCAGGAGATGTGCTGGCACCATTTGTCAACTGTCAATTGCTTGTTGTCAATTTATTCTTCCCTGGCAATCTCCAATGCCTGAGTTGTCACAAAATATTTTGTGATCATATTAGGCACTTCCCACTCAGGCATGTTACCATTCTGGAGGTACTCAAGATATTTTTCCATTACCTGGCCAAAGTGGGCTTCGTGTCCGTTGTGATATTCCTGCGGAACGACCACCGTCCAGACATTGCCCGACCTTTCTACATCAACGCCGGGATATTTAGCCTGGACCTTCGCCAGCACACCTTTTAGGTCTGATTCGAAGGCTTTATCGTCCTTGTTAACAGGCTCGATGTACAGGAGCGGCTTATAATTTTCTTCCTTTCCCTGACGGATGATAAGGTTGGCTTTTGATCCTTTCATAATGGAAAAATGCGTGTCACCTGTGCCGGCGGGCGCTTCGAAGTTCCAGATCACGCTCACTTTTGCGTTGATTCCTTTGATCTGATAGTTGATCTCACCATTCGCGTAAACACCAAGGATGCCCTTGCCGTCGACATCTTTCTTCAGGTAGTCAGGATAGGTCGTCAGGTTCGTGACCTTCTGAAACTGTGCGGGTGTGAGGGTGGTCTTCCAGTGACGTGCGTTCGTGATCCTGATGTCGGATTCGTTGATGATCTGCTCCGGGAAGCACTCCCACTGAACCAGGTCGACGAGGTGTGTCGTCACGTCGACAATACCTTCGCCCTGTTGTTCAACATCGAAGAACCACGCCGGTCTGATCAGCGGAGCACCGGAGACGACTTTCGAATAATGATGAACACTTTCTTTCGTGACCGCGGGATCTTCGGGCGTGCCTTTTTGGAGG
>JBBEBN010000055.1:0-7911 GCA_040882305.1 Cyclobacteriaceae bacterium | reverse complement strand
TGAGTCGATAAATGGAAAGGTCATTTTGTTTACGAGCCCCAAAAGGAGGGATGGTAAAACCTTCGTGATGTTTTCACTCTCTTATGTGCTGAGTCTCCTGGATAAACGCGTCCTGATACTGGATACCAATTTCAAGAATAATTCACTTTCACAGATCCTCGGGCGTGGTCAGAGTGACCTCAAAGTACTCGATACCAAGAAACACAGGCTTCTTGCCAGCGCACAGGAGTCCGAAAAGAAAATAGAACCGGAGTATGAACATGAAAATTCATATGACCTGATCAACCCCACTAAGTACAAGAATATTTACATCGTAGGAAACTCCGGCGGGGGAAGTGAATCACCCGCAGAAATTTTAACAGGTCGGGACTTCACTAACCTCGTGTCCATTCTCGCCGACAGTTTTGACTATGTGTTGATGGAGGGCGCATCGCTTAATGATTACTCCGACACGAAGGAGCTTGTGCGCTATGCAGACAAGGTTGTCGCAGTGTTTTCCGCCGAATCCTCCATCGGCCAGTTCGACAGGGAAGCCATACAATATTTCAAGTCACTGGGTAAAAAATTCGGAGGATGTGTCCTCAACCGCGCAGACACGAAGGACCTCAAACTGTAGCCGGTAACTGATCACGGATTACCGATTACCTCCTTCTCCTTTTCAATGATGATCTTCTTAAGAATGGTCTTGGCGGTGGCGATATCCACATCGTTGGATTTCCGGTTCAGTCCGTTCCTTTATTGAGAGGCGCTCTGGCCTTTCTGGTATAATATTTTAAACCTTTAAGTGAGTCCTAATCTGCGGCGCACTTCCCCGGACACGGCTTAGAGCCAATTGCCGCTGCGTTAGAGGCATTTGCAGACAGGGAATCGTGGGCACCGTTTGTTATTAGAGATAAACGAATTCTTTCCGATCATGATAAGGAACAGTGACATCATAATATTCAGTTTATCGCGATGGGACGCACCCTATTCGTCGCCTTCTTTTTCACTTGCCAGGGAGTTCGCTAAAAATAGCAATGTATTCTATATTGATCATCCTTTTTCCATAAAGGATTTGTTGTTTAGCTACCGGACTCCGGCGGTTCGGAGCAGAAAGCAGGCTTTGCTTTGGGGGAAGAATATTTATAAAAAACCTAAAAACCTTCCCGAACGGTTGACCATTGTGACCCCCCGTATCACACTGCCCATCAATTTCCTTCCCGAAGGTGCACTATATGATTACCTGGCAAAGTGGAACGATAAAATCATTTTTAATACCATTCGCAGGATCATTAAGGATTTCAACCTGAAAAGATTTGTATACTTTAACGCGTTTGATCCATATTTCTGCATAGACTTTCCGCCGGACATACAGCCCATAAAAAAGATCTATCAGTCAATGGACGACCTGACGCAGGCATCCTATACGGCGCGTCATGGTACCCGCCTGGAGGAAAAGATTATCCGCAGGTTTGATATCACGCTCACTACCTCGCAGGAGCTTAGAAGGCTGAAGCTGAAGTTCTCCGATCAGGTATATTTTCATCCCAATGCAGCGGATTTCAGCAATTTTAGGAGGGCGCTGTCTGAAAACCTTCTCCGTCCTCCGGAATTACTGCGTGTTGAAGGCAAAAAGATAATAGGATATACCGGTAACATTGAAACCAGGGTCGATTATCAGTTGTTAAAGGCGATCATTGAATATCATCATGATAAAGTCATTGTAATGGTAGGACCTGTGACCACTCCTGAACACAAATCCATCGGATTATCCGGTTATCCGAATGTCATTATGACCGGATCAAAGAAGATCGAGGAATTGCCAAATTATCTCCGGTACTTCGATTGCGCCATCATACCCTTTAAAAAAATAACCCTTACTAAAAGCATCTATCCCCTGAAGATCAATGAATATCTCGCTGCGGGCCGCGCCGTTGTTGCCACTGATTTCTCAGAAGACATACAGTCCTTCGGCGATGTCATTTATGTTAGCGCTGATCATGCTGAATTTGTCTCACTCATCGACCGTGCTATAAAGGAAAACGGGCCCGAGCGTATAAAGGCCAGGACTGCTGTGGCAAACAGAAACACCTGGACCGCAAGGGTGGAGGAGTTCTGGGATATCCTTGAAAACCACGAAAAACTTATTGTCCCCAGGCCATTTAAGGAACACAGCATTGGCACCAACAAAAAGCCTCAGATTTTACGGCCGCTGGCACGCTTATTTTCTGATTGACTTCAGATGCTATTTCTTGGATATCTCATCAATAGATCTTGATATGATAACCAATTTCTGATGATGGCATATTTCCAGTGAGTTAATTTGTTTGCTATGCCTTCTTTGGACTTTGATATTATCTTTTTTGCCCTCGCCAGATGGGATGGCCCATATTCGTCAACAGCCTACTCATTGGCAAAAGCGCTCTCGAAGCACACCCGCGTTTTCTACCTAGACAACCCCTTCACCATTAGGGATTGTCTCGTTCATCGGCGCAGTGCGCAGGTCGTTTTGAGAAGAAATGCCCTGTGGCGCGGGAAGGACCTGTTCTTAAGACCGGATAAAAATCATCTGAACCTCGCGGCGGTAACACCCAGGCTCACTTTATCCATTAACTGGCTCCCGCCTGGAGTGCTGTACGATGCTTTTTCATGGGTCAACGACCGAGCCATTTCTGTGGCAGTGAATGAAACCTGCAAGACATTCGGCATCAAAAAATATATTTTGATCAATTCCTTCAACCCATTAATCGGTCGTTTTCTGAACTTAGACACAAAACCCCACCTGAATATCTATCAGAGTGTGGATGATATCAGGCACTCAAATTATTTGAACAGGCATGGCCCCAGACTGGAGGAAGAAGCTATTCGCCGTGCAGACTTCACCATTGTCACCTCGTCTGAATTAAAAAGATTGAAATCGCCGTTATCTGAAGATATATTCCTTCTACCCAACGCGGCAAACACGATGATTTTTAATTCCGCATTAACGGAATCTCTGGAAAGGCCAAAAGAATTGAGAGGATTTGCGGCAGACAAGAAAATAATCTGCTATACAGGCAATATTTGCCATCGTCTTGATTACGAACTTTTGAAGAAGACAGCGACCGCCCATGAGGACAAAATTTTATTGATGGTTGGACCCTTTGCGAACGACCAATACAAGACATCGGGATTGGCTGACCTTCCAAATGTGCTTTTTACGGGCAAAAAGACGATGGACGAACTTCCGGCTTATCTGAAGTTCAGCCATTGTTGCATTATTCCGTTTTTGTGTAATGACCTCACCAAAAGTATCTACCCCCTTAAAATCAACGAATACCTCTCGGCGGGTAAACCGGTAGTGTCTACTAATTTTTCTTCAGATATCCAGTCATTCGGGGATGTAGCCTGTATTTCTAAAACTCACGAACAATTCGTCGCGGCCATTGGCACAGCCATTCACGAAGACAGTGCTGAACTAGTGGAACATCGTGTATCTTTCTCGTCCGGCAATAACTGGGAATCAAGGGCACGCCATTTTATAGACCTAACCTTGAAATATCTGGGTGAACATTATGTACCAAGACGAAAACCAAGACACCGGACGGGAGTCCACGCCGTCCAAAATCAATAATCTGAACCGGATAATCGCCATTTTATTCGTATTGGGGATCTATGTCTTTGTTTTTTTGAAAATTTTATTTCTGGAATAGTGCCATATCATAAAATCCTTTATGATCACCAATAGAACTTTAAAATCCCCGGCGATAGCCGTGTTTGTTGTTTTATTGCTGGTTTCGCTCGCGGCGACCTACCTCATGGCCAACCAGGGGGTTGCTGCGGGGTTGTTGATCTTGCTGTTGTCCATCGGACTCGTATTGTTGGCCGCGGTCATCAGAAATTATCGACTGGGATTTTATTTTGTCTTCCTCATGGGCATTTTCATGTTCTATGTGGATCGGGTGGTTAAGGTTGATTTTCCCACGGGAACGATCTACGATGCTCTGATCGGCCTGGCGTTCTTTTCCCTTTTCCTGCAGAACAAGGATAATGACTGGCGCTCCTTTAAAAATCCGGTAACGATTACCTTTATTGTCCTCATTGCTTACCAGGTCTTACAGTTTTTTAATCCGAATGCCACATCCGCTCTGGCCTGGCTTGTCTCGCTGAGAAACAATACTTCCTTTTTACTTTATGTCATTGCTTTTCAAATGTTTTCATCGCTAAAGGAAGTGAAGCGGTTTACAATAATTTGGATGGCCGCGGCGCTGGTGATAGCCGTCTATGGCATTTACCAGAATTTTTTCGGCCTGTCGGAGAGGGACCTTGCCTGGATGAATGAGATGCCCGAGCGCGTAAAACTCTACATCATCTGGGGGGAGCTTCGTGTATTCTCACTTATGAATGATCCTTCCTCCTATGGACTGTTTACCGCAATGAGCAGCCTGGCTGCCCTGGTGCTTACCCTCGGCCCGTTCAGAACAAGTGTGAAGTTGGGTTATGGCCTGCTCACGATCATTCTTCTGCTGGCGATGTCTTACTCCGGTACGAGGACAGCTTTGGCGATGGTTGCCGTTGGGGTGGTGTTCTATATCATCATCATGCTGCACAACCGAAGAACGCTATTTGCTTCCGCAGTGATTGTATTTATCGGAGTTGTACTTCTGGTTGGCCCATTTTACGGTGGCACCATGAGCAGGCTGCGTTCAACCTTCCGGGCATCGGAGGATCCTTCGATGGCCGTCCGCGATTATAAAAGGCTGATGTTTCAGGAATATATCCGCACACATCCCATCGGCGGCGGGTTGAATTCCGTTGGCCACCTCGGTTTTCGCTATTCACCGGGTCACGAACTTGCAGGTGAATGGGAACCGGACAGCGGTTATCTCCTTACGGCGCTGGAAAGTGGATGGATTGGCCTGATTATTTTTCAAGGGATCTTCTTTATTGTTCTACTCTCGGGCATTAACAACTTTTTTGCAGTGGATGACCCTGTGTTGAAGACGTACGTTTTGGTCTTCATAGTACCTTTTATGGCCCTTTCCGTTGCCCACTTTACTCAGGATGCCATGTTTACAAAACCGATGAATGTAATAGTATACGCCACCTACGCGCTTGTGTTTAAGATACCTATGATGCAAAAAAAGTTATTTTCTGTTGACCTGGTATGAAAATTTGAAAAGGATACGAGCGTCAATAGGACCGAAATGTTTGGTGAAAAGAGATTTTTAGGAATGTACAGCCGGAGTTTGTCAGCCCGGCGGCTATCAATCAAATAAACATAAAATCAAATAACAATATGAAAATAGTCATTCTCTTACTTGTGATTAGCGCACCCCTTTTTGGGCAGAATGTAGATTACAACAAGATCATTTTGCCGGAGAGCTCCCAATCATCTGACTTTGAAGAAAGACTTGTGCAGCTCGCCTGGAGGAATTATCCCGGCAATGAAGCGCTGCGTCGGGAGGTGAACATCGCCGCGTATGAGGTGAAGGAGAGCACGGCTTCGTGGCTGGAAAATATCCGAATAACCGGAAATCTAAATGAGTTCACTATCAACAAGGCCAATGACCCATTGGGGCGGGCTGCTTTTTTTCCTAAGTATAACATCAGTGCCAGTGTTTCTCTCGGGACTTTTCTCAATACCCCTTATGCGATCAAAAAAAGCAGGGAGGCCCTGGTGATCACGCAGGCCAATATCAATACGCAGAAACTGGCCATTAGGAATACCGTACTCAAGCTCTATAATGAGTACCTGATGCGGGAACGGGTGTATAAGCTTCAGGCGCAAGCCCTTCTGGACACCGAAACCTCTCATAAGCTGGCCGAACAGCGTTTTCGAAGGGGAGAAATTTCCTTTGAAACATATTCGATCAGCCTTGCGACATACAACGAGATCATGATCGCTCAACTGGAGTCGGAACGCGATTATAAAAACGCAAAACTTGATCTGGAACAATGGATCGGGATGAGGCTTGAAGATGTCAGATAAGAATAAAGTTTCCAGGCAGAAAAGCACACGAAACTAATGGAATACATTCTTCAACGCATAGCAAGGCTCGCCCGCTTCGAGGCAGTTACAATAAGCGATTGGATCATTTACTTCACGGCTTTTATAGTCATTCAGGCTCCTGCCATCGTTAACTTCTATGACAATGACGGAGGAAGCAATCCGTACATCCTGTTTGCCCAATCGCTGTTAAATGGTGAACTGATGATATTCCCCTCAGAAGCGCAGGGGGACCTGATCTTTTTTGAGAACAATTATTATTTGCCCTATCCGCCCCTTCCCTCAATCATCTTATTACCCTTTGTCGCCTTGCTGGGGGCATCAAATGTTAATACAGTGGCCATTGCCACAGCCATGGCCTGCATCAGCTTATATTTGATGTACAGGATTTTTTTGCGCCTCGAGATCGAAAAGGGCTATTTTAACTGGCTCATGCTTGGGGTTTTTTTCGGAACAGGTTATTGGTTTGCGATCCTGACAAGCCATCATGTTTATGCCTTTGCCCATATTACTGCATTCTTGTTCCAGCTGCTGTTGATCCATGAATTATTAGAGAAAAGACGATGGTGGTTGGTTGGTATTTACATTGGCTGCGCTTTCCTGTCAAGGCAATTATCCATTTTTTATTTCCTTTTCGCCGCCGGTTATATGTTCTATTTGTACCGCAATGAGAAACAAATTGTTTCATTCCGGAATTTCATAGCGCTATGTCTGCCATTAGGCGTTTTCGTAGGCATCTACCTGTTATATAATTATTTGAGATTTGGTAACCCGTTGGATACAGGATACGGCTATATTATCTATGTAGGAGTCTTGAACGAAAGGGTGCTCGAACACGGCGTGTTCAGCGCGAAGTACGTTCTTTTTAACTTATACTCTTTTCTTATAAAAGGATTCAATATTGAGTTTGAGGGCAAAGGCTACCTGAATATCACGGACATGGACCTATGGGGAACATCATTACTTTCAGCCAGCCCCTTCTTAATTGCCAGTTTCAAAGCAGTCTGGCCAGGCGTTCTCAAAATATCAGCATGGCTAACGATCATTACTATTCTAACAGGGCATCTATTTTACCACAATAATGGGTTTCATCAGATCAATACCTCAAGGTTTGCGCTGGATTTTCTTCCTTTGCTTCTTGTTTTAACCGGACTGGGTGCGCGGCACATACCTCCATGGTTATTTAAAGGAATGATCGGGTATGCGGTACTCCTGAATGTCATCAGTTTTGTGATCCATTACATTTATCAGTAATACGGAATTTAAAGCATGGTGCGGCTTAAGGCGATAGCGCAGCCGACAGTCCACAGTCCTCGGTCCACGGCCTGTTGTGCGCCCTGGTGATTAGCTTCTCGCGTATGATCTCTCGTGAGACACCGAAAGAACTGCGAGGGGATTGGACGTCAAAGCAACACTCATGGCTATGGTCTATGGAGCGTTGACCATGGACCCTTCTTCAACTTCCAATGAGGATCCGGCTGTACCGTCCCGTCATTTTCTTGATAAAATAGACGGTAACCGTTGAGATCATAAGAATAAAACCGAAATAAACCGTAAAGCTGAGAAGTGAGAAGCTCACAGGCCCGAAGATATCGGTCCATAACGCTTTTGTACTGTAAATGAAGATACAGTGGACGAAGAAAATCCCGAAGCTGTATTCACCCAGCACTTCCAGGAAGAGGAACCTTTTCTCCCTAAATTTATACAGCAATAGCATCATAATGAAAGAAACGAGTACAGCCTTCAGCATATCAATATTAAACAGCAAAAGCCTGTTCTGAAGAACCTCTTCGAAACTGATCCTTTCCGGAAGCGGTAGCCACCCCGTAATGTTTGCTATTGCAATCCCTGTATAAACGACAATCAGTATAAGGAGTAACCTGTCTGCGGCTGCCAGTATTTTCGTCCTGTTATAGGAAGTCCACATCCCAAAAAAGTAAATC
>JBBEBN010000054.1:0-7972 GCA_040882305.1 Cyclobacteriaceae bacterium | reverse complement strand
CAGGACAAAGCTTGTCAACAACGCTATTCAAACCGTGACGAAGAATCTTGCGGAAGGCGCTTTAATCGTAATTTTTGTATTGGTTGTCCTGCTGGGCAATCTTCGCGCGGGTTTGATTGTGGCTTCGGTAATCCCTCTGTCCATGTTGTTTGCCGTGAGCATGATGAATTTGTTTGGAGTGTCTGGTAATCTGATGAGTCTTGGCGCAATAGATTTTGGATTAATTGTAGACGGAGCCGTTATCATCGTAGAGGCATCATTACTTCATATTTTTACAGCTGGATATACAGACCGGCTCAGTCAGCAAGAGATGGATGTGGAGGTTGGATCATCTGCGAGAAAGATGATGAAAGCCGCGGCCTTTGGGCAAATCATCATACTGATTGTTTACCTGCCGATTCTGTCACTGGTGGGGATCGAAGGAAAGATGTTTAAGCCTATGGCCCAAACGGTTATCTTTGCTATCATGGGGGCATTTATTCTTTCGCTGACCTTCGTTCCACTGGCTTCGTCCCTGTTCCTGAGCAAAAGTCCTAGCCACAAAAAGAACATTTCTGACAGGATCATCGGCTGGCTTCACAAAATGTATGAACCTGCAGTTGGGTGGGCGTTGGAACAAAAGAGAATAGTCCTGGGCCTCGCCATTGTCTTGATGACGCTGGCACTCTACATTTTCTCAACGCTGGGCGGTGAGTTTCTCCCAGAACTTGATGAAGGTGATTTTGCTGTCGATACACGGTTACTCACCGGTAGCAGTTTGACTTCTACAGTCAATGCAACCTTACAAGGCGAAAAGGCTTTACTTGAAAATTTTCCGGAAGTTGAAAGGGTAATTGCGAAAATCGGCTCAGCCGAGATTCCGACTGATCCGATGCCGATTGAAGCCGCGGACATGATGGTTATAATGAAAGACAAATCGGAGTGGGTTCAAGCAAAAACAAAAGATGAAATGATTGCGAAAATGCAACATGTGCTGAGCGAAAATGTGCCGGGAGTGTGGTTTGGATTTCAGCATCCGATACAAATGCGTTTTAATGAACTCATGACGGGAGCCAGGCAGGATGTTGTTGTAAAGATCTACGGGGAAGATCTCAATGAACTTTCGAAGTACGCCTCACAACTGGGACGACTGGTTTCGGAAATCAAAGGTGCTGAATCTCTGTTTATAGAGAATGTCACGGGGCTGCCACAGATCGTTATCAGGATCAAACGTGACAGGCTTGCGCAGTTCGGCTTGTCGGTGGATGAAGTGAACTTAGTGATCAATGCCTCCATGGCTGGTCAAAGCGCAGGGCTTTTGTTTGAGGGAGAAAGGCGCTTTGATATTGTGGTGAGAGCCGATAATCAGAGTCGTCAGTCGCTGGAGGATATCAAAAACCTTTACGTTACAAATACATCAGGTCAACAAATTCCATTAACTCAGGTTGCTGATGTAGCGCTCGAGACAGGTCCGGGTCAGGTGCAACGCGATGACGCCAAACGTAGAATAGTGATTGGGTTTAATACGCAGGGACGTGACGTTGAAAGTATCGTTGAGGAACTACAGCGTGAAGTTGGTGAGTCAATGACATTGGCACCCGGATACTATGTCACCTATGGCGGAGCTTTCAAGAATCTTCAGGAGGCTAGAGCAAGACTTGCTATAGCTGTTCCTGTATCCCTTGCTTTGATCTTCATGCTTCTATATTTTGCTTTTGGTTCTGTCAAACAAGGGCTCTTAATATTTACAGCTATTCCGCTATCCGCTATTGGAGGTGTTCTGGCGCTATGGATCCGGGGAATGCCTTTTAGTATTTCTGCAGGTATTGGCTTTATCGCGCTGTTCGGTGTAGCTGTGCTAAACGGTATTGTTCTTATTGCAGAATTCAACCAATTGAAGAATCAGGGATTGAGCAATTTAAAACAGATTATTATGAAAGGTACAAGAACCAGGTTACGTCCTGTAATCATGACGGCAGCCGTTGCCTCAATGGGTTTTTTGCCCATGGCATTATCACAGGGAAGTGGTGCGGAAGTTCAGAAGCCTCTGGCTACAGTTGTGATAGGAGGTTTGATCAGCGCAACATTACTTACCCTTATAGTGCTGCCGGTACTTTTTTATGTCGTTGAAAACATCTCCTTACGGCCTATTAAAAGTAAACTATTTGCCGTTGTTATTATGATTGCCATTTTTTTGCCTGGCATGTCAACGGCACAGAGCGTAGGTATTTATGAGACAGAAAAGCAGTTTATTGAGAACATACATCCAGAAACAAATTGAAAGCTTTATGAAATATCTTCTTTCAATCCTCATATCGTGTTGTACATTCTATCGTGGCAACACACAGACGGTAAGCCTTGATAGCGTGCTTTCATGGGCCATACGGAACAATCCTGCCATGAAGGTCGCCACGCTTGAGACGTCCAGGCAAATGGTGTTGACAAGAGGATCGTCAGATATTCCAAAAACAGACGTGTCCTTAATGTATGGTCAGTATAACAGCATTCAAAGGAATGACAACAATATAAGCGTTGTGCAGACAATACCGTTCCCTTCGGTTTGGGTAAGGCAGAAAAAGCTGAATAAGGAGTTGGTGATCTCTTCCGCGTTAAACGAACGCGTAACTGAGAATTTACTAAAGTACGAGGTAGGAAGAAGTTTTAATCACTTGTTATATCTCAAGGCAAAGAGCCGGATGCTCAGTCAGCAGGATAGTATTATGCGGGCTATGGCAAGAGCAGTTGACTTTCAGTATAAGACAGGGGAGTCGACATTGCTGGCGAAAACCTCAGCCGAAGCAAGACTTATGGAGCTCGCAAATCAGCGAAGACGAAATGAAGCTGATAGACAAATCTATCTGGACAAGCTGCGTTTTTTGTGCAGAGAAAATTTCACCGATATCCACGGAGAATTCGGTGAAATCATTCCATTGATCACGATAGATTCAACTGGAATAAATGAGAACCCATTAATAACATTCGCAGCACAGCAGGTCAGTATCGCACAAGAAAAGGCGAAACTTGAAGCTGCAAGGATGATGCCGGATATAAGAATAGGATATTTCACTCAAACCATGATTGGTATACAAAATATTCAGGGAACAGAGCAGTATTTCGGATCCGATAAACGATTCCACGGATTCCAGGTTGGACTTTCCATTCCGTTGTGGTATGCCTCGTTTAAGACGCGTATAAAAGCCGCAGCGCTGTCGGGACATATCGCGAAAGAGCAGGAAGAAGGGCAAATGCTGATGCTTAGGCAACAATATGATCAAGTTCGGCAGGAGCTGATTAAGAACACTAATAGTCTTTCATATTTCAGGGAGTCCGCATTGAAGGCCTCAAGGATGCTCAGATATCAAAGTGAAATTGCTTTTAGGAATGGCGAGATAGATTACAGGGTCCATTTGTTAAACCTTCAGCAGGCTCTGAGTGTAGAGGAAGACTATCTCAACACTCAATACGAATACAATCAGAATATTATTACAATCAACTACCTAACAGTAAGCGACCAAAAATGAAACAGATAATTCGTCTTGTGGTTTTCGTAGTAACGCTTGCGGGCTGTGGTAAAAACAATGATCTCGTGAAGGTGATTGAGCAAGCCGAACAGAATACGATCGTGGTTACGGATGCCCAATATAAAGCCGCTGCAATAGAAGTCGGGCAAATTCAAAATATGCCGTTAAGCCGGAAACTCCAGGTTAATGGAATGCTTGATGTTCCCCCGCAGAACCTGGTCACGATATCAGCTCCAATGGGCGGTTTTGTGAAGTGGACAAAATTACTTCAGGGCATGAAAGTAAAGAAAGGGGCGGTGCTGGTTACCCTTGAAAACCAGGAGTACATCCAGTTGCAGCAAGATTACCTGGATAACCGGAGTAAACTCGAATTCCTGCAAAATGAGTATGAGCGTCAACAGGCGCTCTCTAAGGAGAATATAAATTCTGAGAAGGTTTTGCAACAGGCAAAGTCCCAGTATGAAAGCAGCCGAGCAATTGTGAAAGGGCTTGAAGCAAAATTACTAATGCTTAATATTAGACCAACCTCCCTGCAAAATGGTGAAATAAAGCCCGTGATTTATCTCTATTCCCCAATTGATGGTTTTGTTACACAGGTTAATGTTAATATCGGCCAGTTTGTGAATGGGACGGATGTCATGTTTAAGATCGTGAACCTTGAGCACATTCATGTTGAACTTCAGGTTTACGAAAAAGATATCCGGGAACTGAAAGTTGGTCAGAATCTGACTTTCACGCTCATCAATGACCAGGAGCCCAAGACAGCTTCGGTCTACCTGATAGGTAAAGAGATCAGTCCAGAGCGCACGGTCCGTGTTCACTGTCATCTTGATACAGAGGATCCGTCGCTACTGCCCGGTATGTTCGTGACGGCAACGATTGAAGCTAAAACCGGCAATGCGAACGTTGTACCTGTTGATGCTATCGTGAACATTGGAGGTCAGAACATGATATTTGTGCCTTCCGGAAAACATCAGTTCAAGGCAGTGAGGGTGGAAACGGGCGGACAAACAGACAGCCATATCGAAATATTACCAATCGAAAGGAACCTCCAGGTGGGAGAGAGTATTGTGGTGAAAGGGGCCTTTGAGCTTTTGGGATTACTCAAGAACGAACAGGAATGATCGCCTGGCTGCTCATTCAGAATTAATTCAGAAAGTTTATCGGAATTTGTATAACAGTTGGCATATCCATGATTCGTATATCTTTGGCCGCAGCTTTTATTTATCTGTCAGCACTTGCGGGGTTCAGCCAATCTATTTCCGACAGTTCTGCTTATGGGGATCGCAAACTTAAGTTGGAAGAGGTAAACTTTATATCCAGCTATTACAAACAGGATGGAAATAATTCAGCGGTTACAGGAGGTATTGGAAGCGAAAAATTAACTGACTTTGCCACAACAATTGATATCCGGTTATCCCGTTATGACCATTTTCAACGTAAACATACTATCTCAGGCGAGATAGGCATTGATGTTTATACTTCCGCTTCTTCTGATAAGATCGATCCCTCAACAATTTCGTCAGCGTCTTCACAGGATGTTCGGGTGTATCCATCCCTTACCTACGCCATAACAAATGAAGACAAACGCGCGACTGCAAGCGGGACAGCTTCTGTTTCAACAGAGTATGATTATTTTTCTGCAGGCCTTGGCGCAGGATGGTCGAAACTTTCGAAAGATCGCAATCGCGAATTCAGTGTTACAGGACAGATGTTCCTGGACACCTGGTCTGTGATCCTTCCAATTGAACTTCGCAGTAGCACTAACATTACTGGAACAAAACCAAGGAATTCTTACAGCGCGTCCTTTACACTAAGTCAGGTCTTGACAAGGCGACTTCAGATGTTGTTGCTTAGCGATTTTGCGTTTCAGCAAGGGCAGCTGGCAACACTTTACCACAGAGCATATTTCAACGATATGACCCATAAGGTTGAGAATCTTCCGGATAAACGCTTTAAGATTCCAATAGGCGTGCGCTTGAACTATTTTATTGGTGATCGGTACATAGTAAAGATGTACTACCGCTACTATCAGGACAGTTGGGGTATGAACGCCCATACGGCAGAAACGGAGGTTCCCATTAAGATTACACCTTTCTTATCTGTAAGCCCATTTTACCGGTACTATAAACAGGATGAGGTTAAGTACTTTAAAGCGTATGGCCAGCATAATGTGAATGAGGAGTTTTACACCAGCGATTTCGATCTTTCCAAACTAACCAGTAATCTTTTTGGAACTGGTATCCGGTATGCACCGCCAGGAGGGGTGGCCGGTTTTTCGCGATTGAATGCTTTGGAACTCAGGTACGGCCACTATGAAAGGTCAACCGGGCTGAACGCGAACATCATTACACTTTTAGCAAAATTTAAATGAGATTCTAGTGAAAACAATAATGTTGAGTTTTTTATTGATGACGATCAATGGTGTTACATGGCTTAATAACTTTGACGAAGCAAAGGCAATAGCCACACGTGATAATAAATTTATCTTGTTGAATTTCTCGGGCTCGGATTGGTGTGGTCCCTGCATAATGATGAAAAAAGAAGCTTTTGAAGGCGAAGCTTTTCTATCTGTTGCCGGGGAGAAACTTGTGCTGTTACGGGCTGATTTCCCCCGATCGAAAAAAAATAAGCTCCCTGCGGAGCTCGTTAAGCACAATGAAAAACTTGCCGAAAAGTACAACCCTTTTGGAAAATTCCCATACACGCTTTTGTTGGATGCAAAGGGCAATGTGATCAAAGAATGGGATGGTTATGTTCCTTCCAGTCAGGGTAAATTTATAAAAGAGCTTATAGATAAGATCGAGGTAAAATGACAGCACAGGATGTGGAAACGGTCTATTCGCAATCGCTAAGGCTCATGGGCAACCAGTTCAGCTTCTCAGTGGTTGCGCGGGACCCTGATCAGGGAAACCTATGCATTGCGAAGGGCATAGAGGAGGTCAGGCGTATTGAAAAGCTGTTTACTACATTCGATGAAAACAGCCAGACAAACCTGATTAATAAAAATGCACGTGTAAGACCTGTACAGGTCCATGCTGAAGTTTTTTCATTGATCCAACGATCCCTTAAACTCTCGGTCTTAACGCAGGGTGCCTTTGATATCACCTACGGATCAATGGATAAACGATTCTGGAACTTTGATAAAGCCATGACTGCTTTACCCGACCCGGTGGCGGCAAGGAAAATGGTTAAACTTATCAATTATAGAAATGTAATTCTGGACAAGGCGGCTCAAACGGTTTATTTAAAAGAGAAGGGTATGGTCATTGGCTTTGGCGGTATAGGCAAGGGCTACGCGGCAGACCGCGCAAAAGAAGTCATGCGCAAGGAAGGTGCAGCGAGCGGAATTGTAAACGCGGCAGGAGATCTTACTGTGTGGGGTATGCAGCCCAATGGAGAACCGTGGACTATCGGCATTGCCGATCCGGAGCGAAAGCACTTACCCTTTGCTTCACTACAACTTAGTGATATTTCAGTAGCGACTTCCGGCAGCTACGAAAAGTATGTTGTTATTGATGGCGTGAGGTATTCGCACACCATCGATCCCAGGACAGGTTATCCAGTCCGTGGCATCAAGAGTGTCACCATCATCTGTCCCGGCGCAGAAATAGCCGATGCCATGGCGACCCCGGTGATGGTGATGGGAATAAAAGCAGGTCTCGGCCTGATCAACCAGGTAAAAAATATTGCTTGCCTTATCATCGATGATGAGGATCGTCTTTACACATCAAAAAATATTAATTTTCACTAAATGAAAAGATACGTTATCATTCTTTCTATTTGCATTCTTGCCCTTTCTATTGCGAATTGTTCCCCGGTAAAGGAATATCAGAAAGTGTATTTGAACGATTCAGAAATGGAACTTGCTTCACGGAAGGTGCAAAAATTTGAGACAAGTTTTCAATTATACCGCGAGGGCGCCTCAGGTGCCAACGGAGGAAAAACCGGCGGTGGATGCGGATGCAACTAGATATTGGAATAAGTTTGATGATGTATCAATACTATGAAAATACTGATTGTAGAAGATGAACGCGAAATGGCGAAAAGTATTGTTCAATACCTCCGTCAGGAAAGTTATGTTTGTGAAGTAGCTTATACCGCCAGGGACGCTGAGGAAAAGATCATACTTCATGATTACGACTGTATCCTGCTTGATATCACGTTACCCGATGGCAACGGGTTGAAAATACTCGAGAAGCTGAAGAGGGAAGGAAAACTGGAAGGAGTGATCATCATTTCTGCCCGAAATTCCATCGATGACCGGATACAGGGCCTGAATCTCGGCGCAGATGACTATTTGCCCAAGCCCTTTCATCTGGCCGAACTGGGAGCACGTGTCTCAGCCGTAATCCGAAGGAAGAGGTTTGAGGGCAACAATAGTATCAGGATTCACGAGGTAACGATCGATCTGTTGTGTAAGTCGGTAAGTGTGAATGGGAAGGCTGTGGATCTCACGCGGAAGGAGTATG
>JBBEBN010000053.1:0-8018 GCA_040882305.1 Cyclobacteriaceae bacterium | reverse complement strand
ATTAAAAAACATGTGACTTTAAGGAGCTTTTTATATCTTCGCGTCCCTTTTGAACCGAAGTGTCGGGACAAAGGCATCAGCAATAAGTTCGGGGTGTAGCACAGTCCGGTAGTGTACCTGGTTTGGGACCAGGGGGTCCCAGGTTCGAATCCTGGCGCCCCGACAAAAGATGAATGCCTTTTCCGGCGAATGCCGGAACGGGCATTTTTATTTCGTAGCGATTCAAGCGCCTGGCATGTACTTCTGATTTAGAGGACCGAATGAGAAGACATCATGCCGGCGAAGTTCCGGCAACTCAAGATAGATTGCCTTTAGTTCTTGTCACCTACGTTTGTTTTCTCTGAGAAGCAAAAGGCTTACGATTTTGAAAAGTATCTAAAAACCGGTTCCGGGCCCGCGGTGATGAATAAGCACTTGGGTAATAGCCTTAATTTACGTCAAACTTCTCATTTGCTAGCCTGAATCCTTTATCCCTTCCATTCCAAGCCATCGTTTAGCCCTAATTCTGTGCAAAAAATCGGTAATTTTTGCCCTATTTTTATGTAAATAATTGCTTAAAATTACCCTAACTTTCTGCAATGTTTAATAGAGACTTGCAGAAAGATCTTGAGAAGTGGTACCAGCAGCCCTCCCGAAAACCTTTGGTGATACGGGGAGCAAGGCAGGTTGGCAAAACAACTGTTGTCGGCCACCTCTCTAAAAATTTCGGACAGTACATTTACCTGAACAACGCACAGAGAAATAACCGAGGCCCGAAACTGCTTCGAAAGGTGCTTTCCCAATAAGGTCAAAAATTGCCGCCTGCCTGCGCGAAGCCGCTTCGGCATAGGCACGCCATAACTCCTCCTCGGAGCGACAGCCCATCTCAGGGTTTTCCCTAATAGACCTCCCACTTTTCTGCCCCTGGTTGGCTTGAAATCCGGTTTTCTGCCAGCAAGAGCCTTCCAATAGGTAAATGCCTGATTTTATCCGAATCATCAATATACTGATGCGCTGAAGGGACAAATTGACCGAATTTTGAATGGTAAATTAGCCCCCGAACCCAGAATGTCAACAAACACACGATCATCAAACAAGTTCATCAATACAATTGATGAATGTTTGACGAACGGAGCAAGAAACGGAATCTTCCAGGTATCCCTTGAAGATAATAAACTCGACGGAAGAGAAGTGACCATCGATGGGAGAAAAGTAGTGAACTTTGGTTCATGCAGCTACCTGGGACTGGAAGTGGATGACAGGCTGAAGCATGGAGCCATCGACGCAACTTTGCGATACGGCACACAATATTCGTCATCAAGATTATTTTCTGCCTGCAACCTTTACGAAGAAATTGAAGGTCTCTTCTATAAGATCTTTGACAACAATCCTTCGGTGCTGGCAGCAACAACCACGCTTTCACACCTTGGCGCGCTGCCCATCCTCGTTCAGGACGAAGACCTGGTTATACTCGATCACCAGGTACACGGAAGCGTACAGCTTGCCGTGCAACAACTGAAAGCACGCGGTACCAAAGTGGAAATGATCAAGCATAACAGCATGGACATGCTTGAAGACCTGATCAAAGAAAACCCCAATAAATACAACAAGATATGGTATATGGCCGATGGCCTTTACTCAATGTACGGAGATTATGCCCCTTTAAAGGACATTGCCTTTCTGCTTGATAAATATCCAACGTTCCATGTATACATAGACGACGCCCACGGTATGAGCTGGACGGGAAAGAATGGCAATGGTTATGTGTTAAGTCAGATGCCTTTGCATCCGAAAATGGTGCTGACCACCTCGCTGGCAAAAGGCTTCGGGACAGGTGGCGGTGTAACCGTTGTACCCGATAAGGAAATGCGCAGAAAGATCCTCACGTGCGGAAGCTCCTATACGTTCTCTGGCCCGGTGCAGCCTCCGATGCTTGGAGCTTCCATCGCCAGCGCAAAAATACATCTGACGGATGAGATCTATTCTCTTCAGGATAAACTTGCGCAGAAGATCGCTCTGACAAGGAGTATCATCGATGAGCACAAGTTACCACTTGTCCTGCCTTCTGATTCTCCTATCTTCTATATTGGGCTGGGTTTGCCCCGCGTAGGGTACAACATGGTGAAGAGATTGTTGAACGAAGGGTTTTATACCAACATCGGTATTTTCCCAGGAGTACCAGTGAAGTGTTGTGGCTTGCGCCTCGCAATCACCAATGGCCCAAGCGATAAGGACATTAAGAATGTGCTCGAAGCCTTCCAATATCATTTCCCTCTTGTTCTTGAAGAAGAAGGTCAGACTGTAGAAGACATCGGCACCAACTTCAATCTTCCGTTTGAGAAGACCTCCAACCATTATACCCCTGCTGCTGTGAAAAGCACGGACGACCTGGTGATCCAGCGTGAAACTTCAATCAACGACATTGACAAGACGCTATGGGATAATCTTCTCGGGGGCAACGGTACATTCGATTGGGAAGGCTGTAAATTCCTGGAAGAGACCTACAACAACAATCCTGAACTGGAAAACAACTGGAAGTTTCATTATCTCATTGTGCGTGATCAACAGAAAAATCCCGTGCTCGCCACCTTCTTCACTGAGCTTTTGTGCAAAGACGATATGATCGCTCCTGCTGACGTTTCAAGGCAAATTGAAGAAGACAGAAAAAAGAATAAATATTTCCTGACATCCAAAGTAGTGATGATGGGATCGCTGCTGAGTGTAGGTGACCATATGTACATCGACCGGAAACATGCACTGTGGAAGAAAGCCGTGCTCGGGTTGATCCGTGTGATGAATGATATCAAACTGAAAAGCGGTGCTGCGGCTGTGCAATTGCGTGACATAGACACAACCGATACTGAATTAAGTGAATTCTTTATCCAAGAAGGGCTCATCAAGATTGAGATGCCGGATACTCATGTACTGTATAATGCGAGGTGGGAGAGCGAAGAGGAATACATGATGGAACGCTTGTCAACCAAAGCCCGTTGGCACTTCAGAAAAAACATTCTGGGGAAGCGTGACTTGTATAACATCACGCAGTTAACAGGCAGGAAAAGCGTGGATTCAAAACGTGTTGCCGAGTGGCGCCAGCTTTACAGGAATGTTAAAGACAAAAGCCTTAACATCAATACTTACGCGCTTCCTGAAAAGTATTTCACGAATATCATTAACCATCGCAACTGGGAAGTCATCGAACTTCGCCTGAAGCCGGAACCAGGCGAAAATGCAGCAGACAAACCGCTCGTTGCCGTCGGGTTTTGCTACATATCGTCAAAGAACAACTATTCCATTATGGCGGTGGGTATGGACTACAATTACGTGCTCAGCCATAGCTGTTACAGGCAGAGTTTGTATCAATCAGTAGTAAGAGCGAATGAACTGAAATGTGAAAAGCTATATCTCGGAATGGATGCCTCTATTGAGAAACGAAAATTCGGCGTGAACGTCATTCAAAAGAGCGTGTTTGTTCAGGCTTCTGACAACTTCAACATGGAAATGATCGGATCGGTATATAGCCAAAAACAAAACATCACCCGGCAGGACGACCTGAAATCAGCAGCAAAAGTTGCCGCATAAAGTCAAGGAAACAACCCAAAATCAAGGTATATGAAATTCATCGATAGTAAAGAATACGGAAATATAAGTTTTGGGAAGGTTGAACATGATATCATTTTTTTTAAGTACAAACCGAGGATAGAGATCGACATCAATACAGCGAAGGATCTGGTAAAGAGCCGCCTGGATTATACCGGTGGGCAGCCGGTATACACCCTGATCGACTTCACTAACGTGAAGTCGGTCACGAAAGAGGCACGCGACTATATGAACAGCGCGGAGGGAGGCCTCAAAGGAATTCTCGGCGGCGCCTTTTTATCCAATAGCGTGGTGGCAACGTTGTTTGTAAACCTGTACCTGAAAGTAAGCCATCCTACAATTCCTGCCAGGTTCTTTACCAGCAGCAGCGATGCCATTGAGTGGCTAAAAAAAGTCAAAATGAGCAAATCTGAAACATGCACCACCACTCTCGTATGAAGCCAAAAGGATTGCCACTGATCACGATCAGTACCTTGCGTAATATTGACGATGTCATTCTCGTTGATTTCTGCGCCAACCTCAAAGTTGACCTGCCAACGGCACAACAGATTGTTGCACAACGCCTGAACTTTACCGGGAACGAAAAACATTACCTGGTGGTCGATATATCAAACGTGAGGTCAGTAACGGCCGAGGCAAAGAACTATCTGCAGTCGCCTGATGGCGGATTGAAAAACATTCTGGCAGCAGCATTGATCGCTTCCAACCCCGTGTCCTCGCTGATCGCAAACATTTTTGCAAAAACACGCAAAGATTTCGATGCTAAATTTTTTCATCACAAACAGGATGCGTTCGATTGGGTTTGTAAACAAAGGCAGAAACACATCTCGAACAGCATAATTCACACAAACAACGCCGTTTTATGATACGCGCAATGTCTGTTCCCCCGGATACGATAGAAATACCAGCGGAAACGCTTTACAGGTTGCTGGCATTCAGCGAAGCCCTCATGCGTGGAGATTACACGAAGCGGGTGATCACAGACTTTAGTGACGATCTCATTACAAAGGTCGCTAACAATCTTAACTGTTTTGCCGATAAAATGCAGATAGACCCCACTGGCTGTGGTATTGATCAGGAAGAGACCGTAAATACATTCATTGATGTGATCGGTTCGTATACCAATCTTGATTTTAAGCAAAAGCTTCAGATATCGGAGAATGGAACTATCTGGGATGCGATTGCCACGGGGATCAACATGCTTGGGGATGAACTGGAACACAGTACAGCATCACGCTTTGACCTCGAAAGGGAACGCAACCTCTTAAAAGAAGCAAAGAAGCAGGCCGAAGAAGCTAACGTTGCAAAGAGCAGGTTCCTGGCTAACATGAGCCATGAGATCCGTACACCACTCAACGGAATTTTAGGCCTTGCTCAAGTAATGCTCATCGATGCGACAAATGAAGAACATCGCAAGTATCTTGAAATGATCCATGACTCCGGTAAAAATCTGTCCCAGCTTATCAACGACATTCTCGACCTCAGCAAAATCGAAAGTGGCAAGCTTGAACTTGAGAATACGCAGTTCAACTTCTGCAAGGTCATCAATTCCGAGATCGAACGCTATAGGTTTCTTGCAGAGCGGAAAGGACTTGCCTTCCTATGCCAGGTTGATGAAGCCATTCCGCAGGAAGTATTAGGCGATCAGGTGCGGATCTCGCAGATCATTGCAAACATTGTCGGCAACTCTATTAAGTTCACAGACAAAGGCGGTATCAACGTCACATTTTCTTTGAAGGAAAATAGAGGTGGCAAGGCGGTAGTTCAGGGTATGATAAAAGATACCGGCATTGGAATACCCAAAGAGGCAAAGCCCAGAATATTCCAAAGCTTCGGACAGGCTGATAATTCAGTGACACGCAAATTTGGTGGAACTGGTTTGGGACTTAGTATCGTTAAGAGGCTGGTAGAACATATGAATGGAAACATTTCATTCCAAAGTCCTGATCCTGTATCAAACTGCGGATCTGTATTCACTTTTACATTTGAGCTTAAAGTCCCTGATCAGGCGGTTGCCAAAGTTCCTGTCGGAAAGGAAGTCAGTAGCCTGAAGAAGACGATCCGGGTTCTTATTGTTGATGATAACAGTATCAACTTACTGGTGGCCAGAAAAATGTCTGAGAAGCTTGGAGCGCAGGTGACCACTGCTGAAAGCGGAATGGCAGCGATCAATCTTGTGAAAACAATGGATTTTGATCTTGTGCTCATGGATATCCAGATGCCGGAGCTTGACGGACACGAGACTACGCGACTGCTTAGAGAACTTAACTTTAGAAAGCCAATCGTGGCTTTGTCGGCCAGTGCCTATAAAGAAGATATTCAGAACAGTCTTGTGTCCGGCATGAATGACCATCTGCAGAAACCATTTACAGAAAGCGAACTCTTCAGGGTGATCAGTAGTATTGAAGTCTGACGGCACCATATGCCGATCGCAGTACCATCCGTCAGAGATGGGAGAACCTGATCTCCAATGCCGTCAAATACTCCAGCCGTAAGGATAAGCCCATTGTTGAAATCGGTGGATCTGAGGAAGATCAGCAGGTTGTTTTCTATGTTATTGCAGCCCTCAACAGAACCTATGTTCTTTTCGAAAGTTAAAGGCAAAGAGGAAGCCATTGCGGAAGCCGAAAATTTAAATTAACGGAAAATCATTTTTACTATACGCTCCTGGGTGAACTGTATATAGGAGTCGATGATAGGAAGGCAAAAGAAAACCTTGAAATGGCTTTGTTGCTGGCAAAAACAAATACGGACAAGCAAACCATCAGGACAAATCTCGACAAACTGTATGGCATCGGTTGACAGCGATTGTGCGGAGGACTTATGGAATTTTTCCCCTTCCTGCATCTTACGGCTATAACCTAAATCACCATACAAAATGGAAGCAAACGCAACCGTCATCCGCCACTGGGAAGATGTGGTGTTTGAAAACCGGAACAAGAATTATGGCGCGTACTTACTGCGCAAGGCTTATGCACAACGATTGATGACAGGACTTGGCATCACGGTTGGCCTGGTTTCAGTACTGTTATCCATGCAGAATTTCCGACAAAAAAAACAAATCACGAAGGAGGTACCCATTCCCATTGGGACGACCTTTGATCCATTACCGCCTCCCTTCATTAAACCTCCGCCGCCGCGGAATCAACTCCGCCATCCCCAGGTAAGGTCCAAAAATACGCAGGTTTTGGTTACGACTGAGCAAGTTGAAGACGCGGAACTGGAGGCGATCACTGAGTTTTTTTCCGATCAAGGCGACACGGGTGGAGCGGGGCCTATTGAAGGTAGCGGCGCAGTTCCAATTGAGTTACCGGTTCGTGTGACCGTGCCTGATGTAGTCGACCATGCTGAGATCATGCCGGCCTATGACGGAGGCATGGAAGCGATGATGAAGTTCATACAGAAGAAGATCAGGTATCCGCGTACTGCTGTACGCCAGGAAATTGAGGGTACTGTTTTCGTGCGTTTTATTGTGAGAGGCGATGGTTCGGTCACTGACGTGCAGGTGCTTCGCGGGATACATCCGGATTGTGACAGAGAGGCCGTGAGGGTCATCTCCCTGCTTCCTTCGTGGAAAGGTGGCAGCCACAACGGGAGACCGGTGTCCGTGAGAATGGTGCTGCCCATCAAGTACAACCTCCATAAATAAAGAAGTATGTGGTATGGGGGGTGTATGTAGAGACGCAAAATCTTGCGTCTCTACATACTCACCTTCTCCTCAACGCACCGCCGCTCATGCTGGCAAAGCCGCCTACCAGTCCGCCGAGGAGCAGCGTGACGAGTACAAGCAGTGTTTTGCTTTGCAGCATGAAGATCATGGCTACACGACCGGCGAGGTCAGAATCAGTGCTGAGCTCGGTGATCAGGGCCTTGACGAGCCATAGAATGCTGATGGCGAGAAAACCTCCCAGAAAATTCATCCGCGTATGAACGAGCACACCGCCGATAAAGGCAGCGATGGCCACCGACCACCAGGGGAGAAACAGTTCCAGGAAAAATCCCAGGATGACGATCACCACGATCTGGACGGTAAATCTCATTCGGCTTTCGGGTTAAGATGGGTGGTATAGAATATTTTCTGAATGTTTTCATTCGGCGCCTTGAGGAACTGCATCGGGAAATAACTTCCCTTCACCCAATGCGATAAGAGGTCGTGGTGGTGGGCGCTCCCGGGATTGCCGGATTGTCCTCCCGGATAGGTGGCCCAGGTCTTGATGCCGGAAGGCTCGAGGCTAACGACCATCCTCCAGGATGGTCCGTGGGTACGGGAATGGGCATTGACGATGTCGTGGTTGCCACCTGTTTTGACCGGTATGGACAATGCCCTTAGCGGAGGCAGGAGGTGCGGGATGTAGGAATCCTTGTATTCGGCCCATACCGGAAGGGTTGTGTGATGGAGTTTCCATTGCTCAATATCTTCCACGGCAAGGCTGAATGCC
>JBBEBN010000052.1:0-8023 GCA_040882305.1 Cyclobacteriaceae bacterium | reverse complement strand
GAAAAATCTAATCGCATCAAAGACATCGAATGGATTAAACGCAGCCAGTATTTTTTGCAGTTTCCAAAAGGAAGCCCCCAATGTTAAGGGCAAAATGCAAATTCGCCTCTTGAACTCCTTTAGTTAAGCATTCACCAATCAGTGAATTTCAGCTAGCCCTGAAGGGGCGTAACGCACTAGCCCAGGGTGTAGAAGCAAAGCTTCAAGCCGTCAACGGTTGCGTTGTTCAGGCTCATGGTTTCCTGGGCATATCCGAAATTATAAACAAACACTATCCCGGACAGCAAAAAATTAATTTTCAGATTTCGGTTCATTACTTTAAGGATATTCATTCGTTCCTGCTGATTAGGATCGCCAAGCAATCGTTTTACATACTTAAGGTTTGGCCATTCATTTCCATTGCTCCAACCGCTGCGTTGTTTTTGTTTTGTCTTCCGCTCCCTGCGGAATGAGCATAACATTAAAGACCGCTTTCTCGTTGGCCCGAAGTTGCACCTCAAAACCAACCAACGTTGTTCCCGGGTTTGGCGCATCGTAATCTGTGGCGGGCTCCGTGCTCCATGTGCGGAGTTTTACGCCGGCCGGACTGGCGACACGCAACTGCAATTCTTTTCCATTCTTCCTCAGGATCGCTGTATTCCCCGAGAGGCTAACCTCCGCTGGCGTCAACATCGTCCACCGTACCGTTGTGGAACTGTCTCCCGCAGTGAGTTCATCCTGCACGGTGACATATTTCCCGTCTACAATGGCGACACCTCGCTTAATGGCGGCTAGCTGGTTCTCATAGATCGTTGACAGATCGCTCAGGGCATAGGTGAAGCCCGGCTTGTCAGAATAGCGTTCTATCCCGGCATAACCCTTCACCCGCTGCAACTGGTTGTTCACTGCGAGGGTATTGTGCACAAAATTGTTCAACCGGAATACACTCCATCGCTGCGCATCCTGTGTGCGGCCAAAAAGCTGGATGCCTTTTGATTCCAGCGATTCATAATCCTGCATGCCGAAATCAGAAGCCCACCGAACGCCATCGGATTCCATTACAAACGAGCCGATGTCCATATGCCCGTGATTAACGGAGGCAGACCCGGCTTTAAATCCAAGGTAAATCGCATTCGGATCTGTCCATGAAGTTCTCATTAAAGAAACGGGGTTTGCCCCCTGCCCCATCCAGAAGGTGGATGAAGGCGCTGCGATTTTGTGGAGCGCAATTTCCTTTCCCCAGATCTAGAAGGAAGCCCGCGGTATATTCGTAGCCCAGCGCGATCCGGTTGTTGCCGGCCGAAAAAAGATCGACTCCCTGCGTATAGGCTACCCGTGAGGCGCCGGCAAATTCGCCCAGCCCCAGTTGCACGTGCGCCTGATCACGCATGGTTTCCTGACACTGACCACTGGGATAAATGTATTTGAAGATACTTCCATTCACCTCGCCGTATAGAAAGTGGTTGACTGCATTGTTGAACATCTCGCGGTTATCGGTGAAAATAGCGATGGCGAGAATAGAGTGGATGATGGCGCCATCCCAGTTGCCGTTGGCTTGCGGATAATAAAACCGCATCAGCGGGTAATAGACAGTCATGAGCATGTTGACGAAGCTGTCCACATCTTTTGTTTGCCAGCCGGAGGGTGTGTGCTTCAATATTTCCGCGGCATTGCACAAATAGTGACCGGTCCATCCCGCCAGGAGCTTGGCATCATTGTAGTCGAAGTCCCACAGCACAGGCGACCATGCATTGATGATATCGATCGCTTTGTCCGCATAAGCCTTGTCCTGAGTGACATACCAAAGGAGTGCACAATCGTAAGCCAGCCGCGAGCCTTTTGAAAGGTCATTACCGCCGATGTTAGGCCGCCCGTAAGGTCCGCGCATCACATGCGCGAAAGGTTTGACCAGGAATGCCAGGTCTGTTTCCGCCTTGAGGCGATCGAAAGCATCTTTCCACGGTTGTACGCCTTTTTGTACCTGTTCGCGCATGTATTGAAGATCTTCCCTGGTCTGGTTGATGCCCGGGTGGATAAATTTTTGCGCTTGGGAATCAATAACCAACGCCATGGCTATGGTAAAGTATACCAGCATAAAATATCTCATCGAATCAGGATTTTGACTACCTTTTTAAGGTAGTCAGTAAGCGGCCTATAAACAAGCACAATTCCTTATTTGGCCGGCAGAGTTTCGGCTTTAACCAGGAATTTGACCAAAAGGAGTGACCCACCCTTGAAATCAAGGGGAAGAACGAAATTAAAAAATAACAGTTGACGACTAAGCGACCGAAGCCGCAAAATCGTCAACTGTTCTTAATTGCCCTTAATTCATGCTATAACGTTTCATACTGATGGTCATACTCTGACCACCGTTATTCACAGAATTCACATAAATATAAGCGCGATATTGTCCATCAGCGGTTTCAACCCACGCGCCCGATTCTGCTTTCATGTTGATGGCAAAGTTCGGGGAGGTTGATACATCGAGCCTTTCGAAATCCAGGTCATCGATATAGACACCAACTTCCGTTTGGGCAAGGTGAAAATCCTTAATGGCCCAGGCCTTTCTGACTCGCGTGCTCTTGTTTACCCCTGCTGGAAGCGTAACGCCGGGCAGGTATTGTGCTTCAGCGGCAGGTGATACAAGGGCATGGGCGAAAGATGCAGGAGCCGCCCTGTAAAGGTAAACCAGGTCGATCTTATCCGGGTTAGCCGCTGCGCCCGCCGCATCATAAATTGTCATGTCAGCGATTGAAATGTAAGCCGCTGCATTATTCACCGCGGTTAGCAGGCGCACCATTTCCATTTTGGCGATCTTGTACGGGCCCATGTCAAAACTTACGGATTGACCGTTGCTCGCCGTGGCAGAGAACTTGAAACTGACCGACTGGCCGCGGGCTTCGTCAGGGATGATATAATAATACCGAAGAGTTGACGCCACCGTATCTCTGGTGAAGGTCATCTCGGAAACGGCACCTGAAGTACTGGTGGGCTCACCCATCTGCGTTGGGATATCATCCCCTGACCCATCGGTATGATAGGAGTTATTTTCAAGCCATGTGCCTACCGCCCCGGGGATCGACGCTTCCACACGCGCAGAAGTAAGTCTCCCTTCATTGTCGGGAATAGCCATTGCGTAGGCGAACTCGATATCCAGCCCTGCCACATTCGGGCCCAGCGTTCTTTTAATAGCATCATTCTGCAACCCTGGTTTAAGAGTAGGTAATGCGTATTCGTCTTCTTTGCATGCGCTGACCAGTAGAATACACGTCAGCAGCCATATTGAGTGATTATAAAAATATTTTCGTTTCATAATTGATCAGGGTTGAATGGTAATATTCACGGTATAATCTTTCCGCACTTGCCGGTTACCCGAAACGACTGTCCATTGCCTGGGATTGGCCAGGTCAGACATATCGACCTTTCCGGTAATTTTCGGATCAAGCTTAGCATCTGTCACCAGTGAAAACTGGGGATACACGTTTGTGAGATCTGTACCAAAGAACACTTCCACATTTATAGTTTGTGCTACCGTATCGATTACCGGAGCTTTGCTTCTCACCGTCTGAAAATCAGATCCCAATAATTCAAAATTACTGACGTAGCACTGTCCCCTGCTTGTAATAAGCAGGCCGTCTTCATCAATGGGAAAATCCGATGAACAGCTCCAGCCTGCCGTTAACAAAAGCAGGATTGCAAGTGTTATTTTAAAATACTTTTCCATTATAAATATCTTTTAATGTTGTACAAATTTTGTTTAACAGAATTACAGCCACGGAGTGTTTTGTGTCAGGTTATCGTTTCTATCCCGTTCTCCCGGAGGGATCCTGAAGATATAGCATTGCTGATAAACCAATTCAGATGAATTCTGAAAATAACGTGTGACGTTCGCGCCATGCGTATCCCTGCGCCAAACTCCAGCTGAGCCCGGAAGACCCCACACTCTTTCGATGGCTCTCCAGCGGCGGAGGTCAAAAGACCTGTGACCTTCTGCAACAAGCTCAACAATTCGTTCCTGTTCAATTGCGCTAAAGAAGGAAGCCTTGTCAGCAATCATTTGAGGTAGCAAGTCTGGCAGGTTTCCGCGCCGACGGACCCTGTTCACCATTTCAATGGCATCAGGCTGAGGACCACTGACCTCATTTATCGCTTCGGCGTACATCAGATAGACATCGGCCAAACGCATCACAGGGAAAGTGTAATCACCATCGCTTCGTCCCTGGCCCGCGTAGTTGCGCACAAATTTCCGGAAAACGTATCCGGAGTTGCTTCCATCCGTATTATAGGACAAATAGGACTCTCCGTCAATGACTACTGGCTGAGCGTAGGTTTTGTAGATCCACGGAACCCAGCCTGTGGGCGACAGTGAAATCATGCCAACGCTCACCTCGTAATCCCATTGGATAGTAGATTTCATACGGTAGTCGCGGTCAGCGTAGCTTTGAGGATTGATCGCAGAATTCGGAGCTGTCCTTGCACCCGCAGTACTAGGATTCATAGGAACAAGCGGGGCAACAAAATCTCCGGTAATGGTGGACTGATATCTGTCTGCCAATTCAAATCGCGGCGAAACCCAGCACTGTGAACCTTCGTGTGAACGACCTGCGAAGTCGCGCATTAACTCTTCACCCTGCGATGTACCTGTACCACCATGGGTGAATCCCATGATCAGTTCCGGATTGTCTGTGTTGGCTATCGGTGTGAAGAGGTAATAATAATTTGGCAATGACTCCGCTTCACCAAGAGGAGATATGTCTCCTGGTGCACCGCCGCGGAACAACGTCAATCCATAATCATCAATAACGGATTTGAAGTCAGCGGCGGCGGCAGTATAAGCAGCGGTTGCAGCTGATGCGTCTGGCGTGAACGTGGAGAGCTCTGGCCAACCGAAATTGTTCCAGCACGCCCAGTAAAGTTGCAGTTTTCCCCGGAACGCAAGCGCAGCAGGTTTTGCCGCGCGGCCGGCGTCGGAAGCATCAACGGGAAGTTTCTCGAAGGCATAAGTAAAATCCTCCATGATCTTATCCTTCACTTCGCCAATCGGAATCCGGCCCATTTCCGCAACCTCATCGTTGCTGATGACCACTTTATCAAGATAGGGTACATCGCCCCACATCGAGATCAGGCGAAAATATACCATTCCACGAAGAAGACGGGCCTCACCAATTATCGCTTCAAGCCCTTCTACTGATGTAGGGCTTGCAGTCTCCAGCATCTTCGTTACATTCTCGATCACATAATTCGTGCGGTTGACGCCACCGTAGAGGTAGCGATACATGTTATCAAAATTATCGCCATAACCATTCGGGTTATAGTCCGCACGATAGGCATCTCCACGGCGAAGATCCCCTGCAACCGTACTGCTCGTACCGCTGCGGGCTCTTACAAATTCAGCCTGGCCATCGAAATAATAATCACGGTCAAAGAGCGGTCGTATCGAAGAATAAGCTCCCATCAGGGCCGTCGTTGCGTCGGCTTCGGTCTGCCAGAAAGCAGAAGCGCCCAGGTCGGTCGTAGGCTGCTGTTCGAGCAGGTCTTCCGTGCACGCGCTGGGGAAAAGTGTCAAGCCTGCCATGGCAAGAATGACGAATATATTCAGTGTTGATTTTTTCATCATAAACTTTTTAAATGCCGATGTTGATACCAAAAGAATAGGATTTGTTTATCGGGTACGCATCGTTTGCGTAGGCTGCCTTTTCAGGATCGAGACCCCGGAAGCTCGAGAACGTCCTCAGGTTTTCCGCTGAAGCGAAAATCCGAACATTGGCAAGGTGAATTTTGGTTAGCAACTGCTGTGGAACACGGTATCCGAGCTGGACATTTTTTAAGCGCAGATAACTCATGTCGTCCAGCCAGAAAGTTGTCAGTTCGCGGTTGCCACCGATTCCGCCCAAACGCGGCCATTCACCACCGCGGTTCTCCACTGACCACGGGTTTTCCCAGTGACCCCAGGTTGAAGCGTATCGGGAATTGCCAAAATTTGAGTTGTTATAGATATTGATCCAGTAATCCTTCCGCCCGGCAGATCCCTGCAAAAGAACCGTGAGGTCAAAACCTTTCCAGGAAACGCCGGCATTCAAACCAAAGTTTGTCGTTGGCCTGCCGCGCTGGATATTGCTATGCGCTCTGCGATCATTCCCGTCTATACGACCATCACCATTAAGATCTTTGCGCAGAAGATCACCCGGAGAGGCTCCCTGGGGAGTCGCTTGATAAACATCCTCCCACGTCTGGGCAATACCAATATCTTCATAAGTATACAAGAAGTCATAAGGCATACCCAGGAAAACCTGATCACCTGAATTTTCTGTTCCACGGGGTAATAGGTCGTTCCATCTCTCCAGCGACGTCGCGTTGTAAGCGGCATTTAGGTTAACGAAATAGTTTATCCGTCCAATCTGGTCAGTCCATGTAACATTCATTTCAATGCCCCGGTTGCGCAGGTCACCAATGTTTGCGCGTGGCGCATCATAGGCACCCGTGAGGAGAAGGGACATTTGCGAAGGACGATTCATGCCTGTTGTTAGCCGGTCATAATAGTCAAATTCGGTATTCAGCTTGCCGTTTACAAAACCCAGGTCCAAACCTATGTTCATTACAGTGGTCGTTTCCCACGTCAGATCCAGGTTGACCATCTTTTTGTATACGAACCCCTTGGTAATATCACCATCGATCATGTAATTATTTGCGTCGAGGGTCTCTTGCTGTTCGTACCGGCCTACTCCACTGTTATTTCCTAAACTGCCATAAGAAGCACGGAGTTTCCCGCTGGAGAGCCAGCGGTCTGCAAAGGATTGGATAAAACTCTCTTCCGTAAACCTCCAGCCTACAGCCACGGAAGGAAAGAATCCAAACTGACTGCCTGGAAGAAATTTCGATGAGCCGTCATAGCGGAAGCTCGCCTCAAAAAGGTATTTGTCGAAAGCAGTGTAATTTAACCTTCCAATATAAGATTGAAGACCCTCGGCGCTTGAATTTCCGCCTGTAGACTGAATATCGGTCAGCGCCGCATCGATCTCATGAAGGGATGGATGAAGCCGGTCATTCCGGGAGCTGGATTGCGAACGTTGAAACCAGTATTCTTCACTGTACACAAATAAGGCAGTCAGCTGATGATTCTCGCCGATTTTTGTGTCATATGTCAAACGTCCATTCAGCAAAGTTTTGTAGCCCGTATTGGTAACATTACTGATCCCAGCGTTTGGTCCGACATAGACCCTTGATCCAAAGGACTCTGACTGAAAGTTGTAAGCGTGATTGGGGATTGCCGCCGTGTAAGCAAACTGGTTGAAATAGTTAATCGCATAATCAATCCTGGCAGTTAAACCCTTCACAGGACTCCAGTCAAAATAAATAAAGGGGTTGACTTCCTGCCGGTTTTCCCTGTTAGGATTATTAACATAAAGTGTATAAGGGTTATAAGCCTGCGGATCTTCGCCATATGCCATAACACCACCGTAGTATCCTGAAACCGGATCGTAAGGAGTGATTCCCGCGATGGCGTATTGCATGTCAAAACCTGCGGTGTTGTTTGTCGCATCGGTAAACCCATCCTCCAGCGCGTACCTCCAGTTCGACCAGTTTCCATTAAACTTCACCCCGACGTTCATGTTATCGCGGACTTTATAGTCATAGTTAAACCGCGCATTGTAACGGGAGTAATCATTATTGATTTGAAGACCTCTTTCGTCCATCAAACCCAGTGATATAAAGAAATTGGATTTGTCGTTTCCACCGGTTAATGACACATTGTGATTCTGAAGCGCACCATCCCGTGTGATGACATCCCACCAGTCTGTGTTGGGATAGCGCAAAGGGTCGATCATTCCAAGAGCAAGCCATTTATCGATCGTGCCGTCCTTGAACTGTTGGTTCGCGCGAAGTGAACTGACAGCCTGGCGACGCTGATGAAGCGTGAGCGCTCTGGGATAATCCGGCATAAATTCATACGCCTGGGTAGGTACTATATGCGCATATGTTCCCGTATAATTGATACTGGTCTTTTCCAGGCCTTTACCTGATTTGGTCGTGATGAGAATAACCC
>JBBEBN010000051.1:7367-8037 GCA_040882305.1 Cyclobacteriaceae bacterium | reverse complement strand
CTTTTTTTCACTATATTATTATATCAGTCCCTTTTTTCTCAAAACACTGACAGCCTTCATGCCGTGCTGGACACAGCCGAAGGCCCGCAACGGGTGAAAACCCTCAACGAATTGTTCCGGGCTCACCTGATGTCGGACCCTGTCACCGCGGTCGGCTATAGTCGCGAAGCGCTCATGCTTGCTATAGAGATCGGAGACACGCGGGGAATGGCAGCCTCCTATAACAACCTTGGTGTGGCCTACCGCAATCAGGGCGCGTTTGACAAAGCGCTGGAATATTATATCACTTCCCTCCAACTTTATGACTCCCTTCAGAACAAGGAAGGTATCGCCAGCGCGAAACACAATATCGCCACCATTTATTCCATCAAGAAAGATTACGCCCAGGCTATGCGCTATCTCGAAGAATCGAATGCGCTCTTCCAGGAAATCGGTGACCCTTTCCGGCTCATCGGTTCCATGAATAATCTGGGAAACCTGTATCACGACATCGACCTGAATGAAAAAGCCCTGAGCTACTACACGGAGGCCTATGCCCTCAGTGAAAAGAATGGGGCAAAGTTCGCAGATCCTTTAAACAACGTCGGAAACATTTACTTCAACCAGGGAAATTTTCAGTTGGCCATCGGACACTATGAGAAGGCGCTGGAGATTGAAAGAGCGCACAACA
>JBBEBN010000051.1:0-7357 GCA_040882305.1 Cyclobacteriaceae bacterium | reverse complement strand
ACAGGCTCGGTATTTTAAACACCATCACCAATATTGGCATCACCTACACGAAGGCCAGACAGCCAAAGCAGGCGGAGAAGTACCTGGGGGAAGCGCTTCAATTAAGCGACGAGCTGCAGGCATTCACGGCGCTGCCTGCCATTTACAAAGCGCGGGCGGAAAACTTCTCCAACCAGAATAGATGGAAGGACGCCTATCAGATGCAGCTGAAGTACGACGAAACGCGCGAAAAGATCCACAGTGAAGAAAGCAGCCGCAACATTGCGCAGATGGAAATGGTGCTCGACTTCCAGGAAAAAGAACGGCAGCTCGAAATCATGAGGAAGGAAGACGTGATCAAGTCCCTTCAGCTGCACAACAGCCGGCTCTTCATTACGCTCATGATCCTGGGTGTGATCGTCCTCATCGGAGGAGTGAATTTCTTCTACCTGGACCGCAAGCGTAAACTGGTTTGATCCCGAGGAAGTCCCGAGGGCATCTCCAGTCCAGCGGACTTAAGCCTCCCCTTCAGGGAGGTTTGGAGGGGTGGGGCGCGCAATCGAATGCGCAATTTTAACTTGAAATTCATTTAGTAATTCACCCGAAAGGTCTAGATTTGTATTGAAACAAAATAAACCATGTTTGAACAATATATCGGAGACGGAGCAGGTACCTTTATTACCATCATCGCTGTGCTGATCGGTTTCGCTACAGCATTGGGTTACCTTGATTTCCTCAAGTCTAAGAAAGAGCACAAGAAAGACCAGTAGTGGCCTGGTCTTCCCCATAAACAGAAAAGCCACGTTAAGTGGCTTTTCTGTTTTCTAATGAGTGGGTCTCCAGTCCGCGGAGCGGACTGACCCTCCCCTTCAGGGGAGGTTGGAGGGGCGGCTAAAACGGCGACTGGTATTTCGCTTCCCAATCCTCCATCTTCAGGGTCTTGTAATGGTTTTCGCCAATGAACTGGGCTATTTTATGAAATTCCGGAGCTTCGCGATATCCTGGAAGAGGAAGTAGCATCTTAAAGTCCTCATCGAGAAACACTACAGTGGGGTAGCTTAACTTGTTGTTTAAAAGCGCGGCAGCGAGCTGGTGAGTGCCGCGCCCCCCGTATTCAATGAACTTAAAGGTCGTGCCATTAAAGACTACATCTTCCCGCTGTTCCGCATTGAACTTGACAGGATAATATTTTTCATTGAGCAGCTTTGCCACGGCAGGGGCACTGAAGGTCTTCTTATCCATCACCTTGCACCATCCGCACCAGTCTGTGTACACGTCTATAAATATCTTGCGCTTTTCCGTTTTCGATTTTTCCACCGCCTCTTCAAAGGTCATCCATTGAACCACGGTAGTCTCCTCTCTTACGACACCTTCGGGGGCCATGGACAGAAGGGTGACCAACGCCGCTCCAAGAACACCCACTGCTAACATTTTTTTCATACTTGCCTTTATGATCGAAGAGAACAAATTTAAGGATAAAATAGATCCTTTATTAACCTTTTTGGCAAGTAGAGACGCAAGATTTTGCGTCTCTACTCCAGTCCGCTCAGCGGACTGAGCCACCCCTCCAGGGGAGGCTTGGAGGGGTGGGAAAAATAGGGGTAATTATTGTACGATTGGCATCAACCTCTGTTCAGTAATGAACATCCGCGGGCATAAGCAGCGCCCCAAAACTCAAAAAAAGGCACTTTTGGAAAATGGCATAACATTAGCGCCAACGCACATTGTGAAGAAGAAGACTATCACCTACCGGGAAATTACCATAGCGATCGGCGTCATCGTCGCCATGGTGATTGCACTGACCTTGTGGACAAGGGTTCCGGAGGAGAAATTATCCCGGTCAAATACCGACTCCCCCGCGAGCCTCTCGTCTCCAGCCGGGTATCTGTTTGATACCGCCGTCAAAATGTTTTCTGATGAGGCGAACGCTGCCCTTGACCGACCTTAATCCCTTTCTCCCTTTCCTATTTCGACTTTTTAGGTGCGTTTCTCACGTTGAAGTAATCCCTGTTGAGATTGAAGACTAGTGAAAACCTGTTTCTGTCGATCCCGTCGAATCGAAAATCCGACAGGAAAAAATTTCTTCCGTAAAAAAGGTTGACGAATCCCATGATTGTCAGGCCGGCACGCGGGGTAAACACCCAGGAGCCCCTGTCAAAGTCCGAATAATACGTAAAATCAGCTGCGACGCCCAGCAGCCCGGCCGTGACTTCGTAACCGACCTTCGGTCCGACAATTAGTTTATCGTCCTTGATCATCCCATCCACCGTTAAATACGGTCCTGCAGACGCCAGGCTGAGCGGGTGAATATAGATCTTGTGGAATTGTACACCCGCTTCCACAAATGCTGTTTCCTGGATACCCACCCCTGCCTTAAGTACGAGCCTTGGTTTTGTCCAGTATCTTTCAAAAGGCTTAATGTTTACGGAATCTTGCCCGTATAAGGTAAGGGAGGTGAACACGGCCGCGATGACACCAACCGTTTTCGCCGCTTTAAGCCCGGTAAGCATAGTAATGAAGAACCGTTTCAATCGCACGTTTAATAGCTTCGTTAATGGGATAAAAATCCCTGGCCAGGTCGGCGTCGATGGCGTGCAACCGCATATAATAGTGATTCATCACCGGTACAAACCCGCCGCTTTCAATGGTTGTAAGCGCCTGTGAGTAAGATGCCGCCTGTTCCGTTTTAATGGGCTGGCAGGTTACGAATTCCCGTTTTGAATATTTGTTTGTTCGGGCAGTAAAACCAAACAGTCTGCAGATCAATCCCCGGTAGGGATATTGTGAACACATCCCTCCGCCCATATGTGTGGCGTTAAAGAAAAGGCAAATGTCATCGGGGTGTTCGTGCAGTTTTAACAACCATGCCGCCGCCGCGTTTGCATGGTAAACATAATGTGCAAAGGGAATGAATTCCAGTACCGAGGCTTCAATATCCGGCTTGGTGCAGCATTTTCCGCAGCCGGCTTTGCAGCTAAGCTCTGACCATCCCTGGAACTTTGAAATGTCCTGGTCGAGGAGCAGGAACACCTCCTCAATTGCCTGAACTTTTTGGCTGAGTGACAACGTTAAAATTTCCGCTAATGTACGTGTTAAAATGCAATTTCAACGGGATCTTTCGTAGAGACAAGGCATGCCTTGTCTCTATATGGATTTAAAGAAACCCGCTCTTTATTTGGTTTTTCATGAAATGCGAGAATATTGCGTTTAATAATATATTGTCTGAAAATAAGGATTAATTTTAGCCGCGTGTAAACCAGCTTTTATGACAGATGCGAATTTACTGAATTATATGCCGATCGCCCTGATGTTCCTGCTGGCGACCGGTTTCGTTGCCCTCACGATGGTGGTAACGCACTGGCTGGGCCCCAAGAGGAAAACAAAAGTGAAGCTGGAGTCTTTCGAGTGCGGTATTGAACCGAGAGGAAACGCGAGGCAACCTTTTCCCATCCGGTACTTCCTGGTGGCGATCCTTTTTGTATTGTTCGATGTGGAAGTGATCTTCATGTACCCGTGGGCGGTGAATTTTAAGGATCTCGGCGTGACCGGATTTTTACAAATGGCGGTTTTTCTCACCCTGCTCCTGGTGGGTTTCTTCTATATCATCAAGAAAAAGGCGTTGGAGTGGAAGGATTAAAGTAGCAAAGATGCAGGCAACTGAAGCAAAAACGACGGATATAAAATTGGTAGAAAAGCCGGAGGGTTACGAAGGCGCCGGTTTTTTCGCGACAAGTCTCGAAAAAGTGGTGGGGATGGCCAGGAAAAATTCAATATGGCCACTTCCTTTTGCCACCTCATGCTGTGGTATTGAATTCATGGCCACCATGGGTGCGCATTATGACCTCGCGCGCTTTGGTTCGGAAAGGCTGAGCTTCTCCCCCCGGCAGGCCGACCTGCTGATGGTGATGGGTACAATTGCCAAGAAAATGGGACCAGTATTGCGGCAGGTATATGAACAGATGGCCGAGCCCCGGTGGGTCCTCTCTGTGGGTGCGTGCGCCTGCAGCGGCGGCATTTTCGATACATACAGCGTTTTACAGGGAATAGACCGGATCATCCCCGTTGACGTCTATGTACCAGGTTGTCCTCCGCGCCCGGAACAGATCATTGACGGGATCATGAAGATCCAGCAGCTGGTGGGAAACGAGTCGCTTCGAAGAAGGGATTCGTCTGCATACAAAGCTATGTTGAACAAATACGGCATCGAATAGTACTGCGTACTGCGAAGCTTACGCAAAAAAAAATGTGATGCAAGTTATTGGTTGATAACACATAAGATCAACAGGCATGGAAGTTAATAACGAGCGTAGCAGTATGGATAAGACTACTGAGGAAAAGATCGTCGGTATCATCCGGGAAAAGTTTGAAAGTGATATACTTTCGGTAGACAGTCCGCACGATTTCCTGACAATCCATTTCAGGAAAGACAATATCATCGATCTGATCCGGTATTTATATGACCATCCCGTTGCCAGGTTTCAATATTTGACAACCCTTTGCGGGATCCATTACCCCGACGCAAAGGAAATCGCCGTGATGTACCAGCTTCACAGCCTGGTAAATAACTGGCGGGTCCGGATCAGGATCTTCCTTCCGGAGGACGATCCTGTTACGCCCACCCTCACCACGATCTTTGCAGGAGCCAACTGGATGGAGCGCGAAACCTATGATTTCTTCGGGGTAAAATTTACGGGGCATCCCGATCTCAGGCGGATCCTCAATGTGGAAGACATGATCATCTTCCCCATGAGAAAAGAATATCCCCTGGAAGACCAGACCCGTGAGGATAAGAATGATTTTATGTTTGGAAGATAAACCATGGCCGACGAAAGCATCATCAATACATCCGCCGCCGTAGAAGAAAAAAAATATTCTACCCTTAACCTGGGCCCCACTCACCCTGCCACCCACGGTATTTTCCAGAACGTGCTCACGGTGGATGGTGAAGTGATCATTCATTCCGAACCCACCATCGGATATATCCACCGCGCCTTTGAAAAGCTTTCCGAGCGCCGGCCCTTTTACCAGATCACCCCGCTGACCGACCGCATGAATTACTGCTCCGCGCCCATCAACAACATCGGGTGGCACATGACAGTTGAAAAACTCATCGGGGCTGAAATACCAAAGCGTGTGCAATATCTCCGCGTCATCATCATGGAGCTGGCGCGGATCTCCGACCACCTCATCTGCAATACTGTGATCGCGGTGGACACGGGCGCCTTAACCGGATTTGTATACCTGTTTCAGTTTCGCGAGCTGATATACGAGATATACGAAGAGATCTGCGGAGCAAGGCTGACGACGAACATCGGAAGGATCGGAGGATTTGAACGCGACTTTTCCGACAAAGCCTGGACAAAACTCGAGAAGTTCCTGAAGGAATATCCGGAAGCATTAAAAGAATTCGAGCACCTGGTGAAACGCAACAGGATCTTCATGGATCGCACCATCGGCGCCGGCCCCATCTCCGGCGAGCGCGCGCTGAACTACAGCTTCTCCGGTCCCAACCTGAGGGCTGCAGGCGTTGACTACGACGTCCGCGTCATGAACCCCTACAGCAGTTACGAGGATTTTGATTTCATTATCCCCATAGGTTTGAATGGCGACACTTATGACCGTTTCATGGTGCGGCAGGAGGAGATGTGGCAGAGTCTGGGCATCATCCGCCAGGCAATGGAAAGAATGCCGGAGGGACCGCACTTCTCATCGAACGTACCCGACTTTTATCTTCCTCCAAAAGAGGAAGTATACAACAATATGGAAGCCCTCATCTATCACTTCAAGATCGTGATGGGTGAAACCGATGTGCCAAAAGGCGAAGTCTACCATTGCGTGGAGGGCGGCAATGGCGAACTCGGATTCTATCTGATCAGCGACGGCGGGCGTACACCCTTCCGGTTGCATTTCAGAAGACCGTGCTATATTTATTACCAGGCTTATGCCGAAATGATAAAAGGTGCTAACATCTCCGATGCGATTCTGACGATGAGTAGCATGAATGTCATTGCGGGAGAACTTGATGCTTGAATCAGTTGATGCCATAGGCATGGCTATGCCACTATGGGCAGTTGACACAGTGATTCAACTTCACATTCGTAATTCGTAATTTGAAGAGATGACCAATACCAAACCCCAGTTCTCCGATGCCGCCATGGCATTGGTACAAAAGATCATCAAGCGATATCCGGAAGGCAGGCAAAAATCCGCCCTGCTTCCCGTACTCCATTTGGCTCAGGCGGAGTTTGGCGGATGGCTGAGTCCGGAAACGATGGACTACGTCGCGTCAACCCTCCGGCTGAACCCCATCGAAGTGTATGAAGTTGCGTCCTTCTACACCATGTATAATCTGAGACCTGTCGGTAAATGTGTGCTGGAAGTTTGCCGCACGGGGCCATGCGGAATAAGAGGCGCGGATGACATTATTGAATACCTGGAAGAAAAACTCGGCATCAAAGAAGGCGAAACCACGCCAGACGGAATGTTTACACTGAAGACCGTTGAGTGCCTGGCATCCTGCGGCACCGCGCCCATGATGCAGATAGGAGATCATTACATCGAAAATTTGACGTGTGAAAACCTCGATGGTATCCTTGAGGATCTGAAGAGGGGAACAAAGGGTTGAAAGGTTGAAAGGTGGAAAGGTGGAAAGGTGGAAAGGTTGGAAAGGTGGAAGGGTGGAAAGGTTGAAAAGGTGTGCGGCAGGTGGTAGAGACGCATGATGATGCGTCTGATTTACAGACAAAAAAAAACAAGTGACATGGGAAAGAAATTATTATTAAAGGATATTGACGTTCCCGGTATTAAATCATTTGATGTATACCGGAAGCAGGGAGGTTATGCTTCGGTTGAAAAAGCGTTAAAGACCATGACCCCGGATCAGGTGACAGACGAAGTGAAGAAGTCAGGCTTACGCGGAAGGGGCGGCGCAGGATTTCCTACCGGATTGAAGTGGAGTTTCCTCGACCGCAAATCAGACAAACCACGCTACCTGGTCTGCAACGCCGATGAAAGCGAACCCGGTACTTTCAAGGACCGCTATCTGATGGAATACATTCCCCACGCGCTCATCGAAGGCATGATCGTGTCTAGTTACGCGCTGGGAGCGAAGACTTCATACATCTATATGCGCGGTGAATTCCGCTGGATATTCCCTATCCTCGAGCAAGCGATCGAAGAGGCCCGTTCAGCGGGATTTCTCGGTGACAATATCCTCGGAACGGACTATTCACTTGAGCTATATGCTCACCCGGGAGGAGGAGCCTATATCTGCGGTGAGGAAACGGCGCAGATCGAATCGCTCGAAGGCAAGCGCGGCAATCCCCGAAACAAGCCGCCCTTTCCGGCGGTGGTCGGCCTTTACGGTTGCCCTACCGTT
>JBBEBN010000050.1:0-8041 GCA_040882305.1 Cyclobacteriaceae bacterium | reverse complement strand
CATCAGGTCCAACGCAATCCTTTTTCATTGCCCGCTCACCAACGAGACCAAAAGGATGTTAGGTAAAGCGCAGTTTGATGCCATGCAAAAAAGCGCTGTGATTGTAAACACCTGCCGAGGCGAGTTGGTAGCTGAAGATGATTTATATGAGGCGCTGCAGCATGGTCCATTAGGTGCTTATGCCACGGATGTGGTGGAAGGTGAGCCCATTGATGGCAACCACCGCCTGGCCAAATTAAACAATACAATCATCACACCACACCTCGGTGGCTATTCCTGGGAATCATTATATGGCATGGGTCAAACCTGTGTAGACGATATGGTTTCTGTATTTCAAAATGACGGCATTGGAGGGGAATTAGCCAACCCTGAAGTATTGAGAAACCATCGATAAAATATGGCATTGACAATAGCAATCGATCTGGGTACAACAAATTTGAAGGTGGGGTTGGTAAATGAAGAAGGCGAGATTCTTTCCGTAGCTTCATCTCCCCTGCATACTTACAGCAGTGAACCCGGAGCGGCGGAACATAACCCCGAGGAACTGACAAACCTGTTATCAGTTATGTGCGGGGAGCTGCTGAAAGATGTTAATAAAGATCAGGTAGACCACATAGTTTCGTCCTCGTATCAATTTGGTATAATGATGCTGGATGAGCAAAGAAATCCAATTACGCATATCACCCTTTTGACAGATATCCGTTCGCAAGAAGTTTTTTCCGAATTTATGACTGCGTTCGCCGATGTAGACTTATACCGAAAGACAGGTTGTCCGCTGATCGTTCAGTATGTGCTGCCGCGACTATTTTATTTTGCCAGACAGAAACCGTCGCTTTTTGAACGGGCAAAATATTTAGCCGATAGCAAATCATTTTTATTTGAATGGCTAACCGGAGAATGGGTGACCGACATGAGTACGGCAGCCTCTACGCAGCTTTTCAATATGGATAATTTCCAATGGGATGAAGAATTGCTTTCAAGACTTAATCTTTTACCTGACCAGTTTCCCCGGGTGGAGGAAGGTGCAACATACCGGGCGCCGCTGAAAAAAAAATTGTGTGCCGCATGGGGCCTGAAAGAAAATGTAAAAGCATTGCTGGGTCTTTACGACGGTGCTGCACTAGCTGTCGGCCTTAGTGGTCTGAAGCAAGGTGTGGGCATCATCAACCTGGGTACCACTGCCATGTTGCGTGTGCCAGGTGATCAGCCCGCGCTTGACCAGAACGAAAACAAACGCATTCAGGCCTATGCCCTGAAAAAAGGATTCTTTTTAAATGGAGGAGCGCTTAACAATGCTGCACTTTCTTTGGATTGGATGCAAAAAACGCTTTTTAATGTAGACATGCAAACCGAAGACCTGCGTAAAATTACCCATGAACCACCTCTATTCTCATTGCCTTATCTAACAGGAGAGCGGGATTCAAAAACAGGACCCTATGCTTCGGGAGTGTTCTTTGGTATCCGTCCTTACCATGTGCCAATCGACTTTACCCGCTCCGTGTTGGAGGGGGTCGCTTATTCGATGCGCTATATCTACGATGGGTTGAAAGAAAATAACCTGCAGGTTAAGGAGATAAGAATGGGCGGTGGTGGAGTAAACATTAAAGCCTGGCCGCAAATCTTTGCAGATGTTTTAGGTGTTCCTGTAATTATCTCTGCTGCAAACGAAGTGGCATTGGTGGGCAGTACCATGCTGGCATTGACTGCAGGAGGTGTTTTTAAAGACCTGAATGAGGCTTCTGAGAAAATGCTGAAAGGAGGTAAAAGAATGGAGCCGGATAAAACAGCAACAGCCGTACATGATAAGCGCTACTCATTTTTTAAAAAGCTTAGGGAAACTCTTGGCCCGTTGTACAGAGAACACGCTGAATTAAGATTTTGAAAGATGACACGTTATGTTGCCCTCGTTTGAAATACATTATTGGGTAACAGCGATAAGTGTGGGCACTTTTCTGATATCACCCACTGGATATGCGCGGTAGTCGGCTTAAAGTTATTCTGAACCGCCTACAAGTGATTGGTGCCGAGATGGGTATGAAAGTACGGTCACCCACAACAAAATCGAATGTGAGAACATCGAAGATGGAGCTGTCGGCTTCAGCGACCCGATGAGGCGATGAAATACACCAGGACCTATAGATGGTTCTTAATGTGTATTATTTGCACTTCAGGTACTTACTTTTAAAGTAAAACTTGAGTTCTACTTCCCGATACAATATGTGGGCACCTCCTGTAAAGAGGTAGCTGTCAATGTGTTACGGGTTACGTTTGAGATATGGGCCACGACACGGCAACGGGAAAAAGTGAACAAGAGAAAATACACGGAAAATATTAATAGGACTTCCCGATTTGGACAGTGTGAATACTTTAATGACAAGCGTCTGACTATTTTGAAAAAGTAAACGTCCAATCCCCCGTTACACTAGCGATGCGACCACTAGGCCAGCCGGCACTCCCGTCCGGAATATTAAAGTAAACGATTAAGTTGGTAGTGGTTACTTCGTAGGTCATTGCGATTTCGTCTGGGCTTCCAGGATCGCGAATTATTTCGGTGATTTTATTGGTTCCAAATTTCCAGTTGCCATTAGCGGGCCACGGGCTTGGCTCTGGCCTGGTTCCCGTGAAACTATAATTGTAGTTTCCGCCTTCCGTATAATTACCCGAGAGTGTCAGAGCAAGGTTTGGAAAATCAGCAGTTCTGTTTTGCCTGTTGTTGGCTGATATTAAGTTCCAAGTGTCTTTGAGTTTGTTTAGTTGAAGTTCTTCATCCGTAATCTCTATTGTAACTTCCTCGATAGTCTGATCGATTTGATCGCCGCCGCAAAAAAACTGTTCCAACAGCATAAAGAAGTCAGGGCACGAGGGATGCGTTTCACTGGCGGATTTTGTTACTTTAATCTCAGCATAGTAGAGCTCGATCCTAGTAGCCCGGAAAATCGTTGAGTTCGACCGGAAGATAAGTAAAGAACCACCAGAGGCGATAGGAGGCCCGTTAAGGTGTACATGGCAACAGTGCTACAATTGTCATTAAGGAAGTTGGAAATCCTGTAGCGCCTGAGATTTACATCTTCGAGCGCTATTCAGACGATATGACGATTCCGGAAAAAATATGAGGCCCGAAAACAATTTATTGTCAGGGTATCCAACTCATTGAAGCACCTGGCAAGCGTCCAGAAGAAGAATGGGGTTGATCGGAAATTGCGTCTTGAAGCTTTCAGGAATTCCGGCAATGATATATTTGAAGTATATGCACTTAATGTATATATTCGGATCTTGTGGGGAATGCGGCGTGACAGATACGGTGCTCCGAACATTGGCACATGCCATAGCCGCGCAAACCCATGCGACACCAAAGCTATGGAAAGAGCCAAAGCAACCAATAGATTTCATTTGATGGAGTTAGCCGATTTTCAAATCATTGAAAACCTGTAAATACTCCTTCATGTGTGCAATCAAATGGTAATTGTGATCATCCGCAAGCCGTTCGGGACTACTAAGACCAAGATTAAAGACATGGACAGAGACGAATTTTTAAAACAGATCCATAGACGAGTTGCACAGACTTCGGTTGGACCATCTGCAATTAGAAATCAGGGAGCAAGCGGACTAATTACAATTAGTAGAAACTACTTTGCGAAAAATATCAGCCTGACTGAGTTCAGGAAAAAATTAATAACGGACTCATATAAGGACTACTTGGACAAATTGACGGCTGACTTACGAAGTGGATTCCCGAACGGCGGAAAAAGTTGGGGAGCAGCGAGAAAAGGACTGAATTTATTTTTCCGGGACGTTGTGTACAATAAATACTTGGCTGACCTTTTAAACTTACCGACCGACTATAAAGATGATTTGAAGACGTTAAGAAATTTAGAGGTTCCGCTTGACAGAGACGTTGCGAGTGGACTGAATAAAACATTTGACGACTTACCAAGGAGGACAACAATTAAAGACTTGAATGAGAAACAAAGCAAATTGTTTCAAGACAAAGCATTAATCTACGCGGACCGAAGAGGTATTGCGAGAATTCATTTGGATTTAGAATTTTGGAGGAGTGAAAGGTAACGGCCAGCGCCTTATTTACTGCAGGTCTGGCTGCCAAAACGGGGATGCCTATCTGACTGCTCATCCACCGGAGGCAACAAACGTGCGACCGTAAGGGGTAACAAGCAGCCCTAAGACCCAGTGATGATATCCATCACTAGCGGCAACGGTGCGAGAGTGCGCTAACTGGATGTCGTGACCCCGCATTTCCCTTGGATTCTTGAGCGTCTCAGCGAGTTTCTTGATGAAGTTCGCTTCGTTCGGCGCGCATCCGAGGAAGAGACAACCAGCAAAGTGCGGGCGCCGCTCCTGTTCCACGTACTTCGTAACCCAACCGTCCCTTTCGATGCCAACCAGGTACCGGACTCTGCAGTCATTTGCTGCCTTGAGTTCGAGCAGCACCTCCAAGCTGCCATGGCGCAAACGGAGATCTACCTTCCCCCTTTGCTCAGGCGCGTCGCCGCGAACGTACTCCGTGACTTGGTATCCTCGCGACGTGAGGGTCGGCGTGACAATTATCGGTTGGAACCATCTGTTCTCGAGGCCGCGGTGCGATCTGCTTCGTTGGGGACTCCAGTCCGACAGGTCGGCTGCTTTCTCGACGAGACTTTGGAACACGGGTTCGAACACGTCGTCTACTAGATCCAATGACATGGTGATCTTACGTTTTTGGCTCTACTTTGTCACAACAATTTAGCTGAAAATCGGTTTACAAAGAAATGCAGGTCATTTGCAGATGGTTATGTCACCTTCGGGCTATACGGAGTATAAATTAAGAAGCTTGGTCTTCATAAAATTTATACCCGACCGCGGATAATTGCCTTCGAGTCGTTCGAGGACGATCAACATGCAGAACTCGCGCCGCCAGCAATATCCACCTCGGGCATACAGAAGCAGATCGAACAGACGAAACAGAAGGGTGCGCTGACTATGTTGCCCCGTACCCTGTGACGACTTCCGGCTTGGCAGAGACAAGTACAGACGCGATGGGGCTTTAGTTGGTGCGGATCGGCGCGTCCTTATGCCAAGAATTGGATGTGTTTTAAGAGCCCCTTATGCTCAAACTGTTTTGGAGACACTGGATTCACATCATAGGGCATTTTAAATACGATTCTTATTTCCGCCTCGTCGGCAAACCAACCTGGCTTTGTAAAAAGACATGGGATGGTGCATTGACCAATCAGGTGTTGCAGATATGACTGCATCTCTTTGCTGCTCAAATTGGAAAACAATTCCGGTTGTACTTGGAAAGGCAGCTCAGTCCTTATCAGTTTCGCATTTGCATATTTAACTTTCATAATAGTGAAAGAGAGCGCACCCAGTCGCTTGGCGATCTTTTGAGCAAAAGGCGCCAATTGAATTTTTATAAGAACTGGGCTAAAGCTTTCAACATGGTAATCATTCAATGTATCCGCGTGACCTCACCACCCCCCCGGTGACTTCTCTGGAAAAATTCTCTTGTGAACGCCACTGAGATACAAAAGAAACCTTTAAATCCCGCTTGTCGTTATGTCATTATTGACATATATTGCAGTGGCTGAATGAGTAATCTGGATAAGCAGCTTGTGTGGCTGAAAAGCGAAATCAAAACTCCTCCGTTTTCAGCTTTGGCAAGGATGGAGGCAGGGTCTTTACTGCGGCTTCTTCAGCAAGGAGACAATTGTCTCTACCACATTCACGACCGATGCCGACTATTGGCGCTAGATGTCACGAACTTCGCATTGTTGATGGAGAGAAAAATTGGAGAGTGGTGTACAGAATCGATGTAGATGCTATTGTTATTCTGTATGTTTTCAAAAACAAAACACACGCGACTCCGAAAAATGTGATTGACAATTGCAAGCGTAGAATAAAGCTATTTGACAGTTAACGAGAGAGCGAAATGAACAGTGTAAAAAGAAAAAGTCTTGAATCAAAAGGATTTAAGGTAGGGAGTGTCCAGGAGTTCCTGGATTTGTCGTCTGAAGAAAGTAAATTACTTGAACTTAAAATTACTTTAGGAAAGAAGCTACAAGCTTATCGCAAAGCAAAGCATCTCACACAAACTGAATTTGCTCGCAAAATTAAATCGAGCCAGTCTAGAGTAGCGAAAATGGAGTCAGGCGATCCCACTGTTTCTATTGACTTAATGGTCCGTTCATTTTTTGCTCTAGGAGCCACACAAAAACAGCTGGCCAAAATTGTCGCCTGAATTTTTGTTACTCATTTAGGGATGTTTAGGTTTCGAGTAACAAACTGGTAACAAAAAGCGCGAAAAACTTTAGTAATTAACGTGACGATTTTTAGTTAAGTGATTGAAAGTGAACGCTCTGAATGTTCGGTACACATATTAGGTTGAAAGTGAATTGCTGTTGCAACTAGCTGATGTATAAGCATATAGAAGCGGCTACTTCCCGATACAAAACTTCCCAAAAATATTCCCCAACAAATCCTCCGTCGTGATCGTCCCCGTGATCTCTCCGAGAAAATGCAACGCCTGGCGTATATCCATCGCGAGAAAATCTCCTGTTACCCCCTGGGCCATTCCCTCGAGCACGCGTTGTAAGGAATCATAGGTCTGCTCAAGGCTGTGATAGTGTCGCAAATTCGTCACCATCACATCGCCGGTCTTTACAGCCCTGACCTTGAAGTGGGAGAGGATCCTTTCCTTCAGATCCTGGATATTCGTTTTGTCGGAAGCGGAAATAAAAATGAAATCCCGGTTCGACAGTTTCGAGATGATATCCTTATCAGCCTTGTCGAGTTTGTTCCCGACTTTGATGTAAGGCACACCGAGGTTCTGCAGATGTGTTTCTTCTTTGTCTATTTCACCAATCGTGGTTTGGGCAAGATCAAAAAGATAAATGATCAGCGACGCTTTCTTCATCCGTTCACGCGCGCGTTCAACACCCATCGCCTCAATGATATCTTCCGTTTCGCGTAAACCCGCCGTGTCGATGAAGCGGAAATTTATTCCGCCCAGTATCATCTCGTCTTCTATCGCGTCGCGTGTGGTTCCCGGGATCTCCGAGACGATGGCGCGCTCTTCATTTAACAGGATGTTCAGCAACGTCGACTTCCCCGCATTCGGCTTTCCCGCAATAACGGTAGGCACGCCGTTCTTGATCACATTCCCCTGATCAAAAGAATCCATCAATGATTTCAAATAACCCTGGATCTTCAGGATAAGATGCCGCAGGTCTTCGCGTTTCGCAAACTCGACATCCTCTTCACCAAAATCCAGCTCGAGCTCAATGAGGGATGCAAAATGAATCAGCTCCTCGCGCAAGTGGTTTATTTCTTTGGAAAATCCCCCGCGCATCTGGTTGATGGCAGCCTGCCGCGCATTATCTGTCTCCGCATTGATCAGGTCGGCCACCGCTTCCGCCTGCGCCAGGTCGAACCTCCCGTTCAGGAAAGCGCGTTTGGTAAATTCCCCGGCCTCCGCAAGCCGGGCCCCATGTTCAAGCAATACCTTAAGTATGTCTTTAACCACTACAGGCGAACCATGACACGAAATTTCAACACTATCCTCTTTTGTGAAGGAATGGGGGGTCTTAAATATTGTCACGAGAACTTCATCGAGCAATTTTTCTTTGTTCCAGATCGTGCCGAAGTGAACTGTGTGAGATGGTTTTTCTGCGAGCTGCGCACCCTTAAAGCATTTTTGCACTATCGAAAAACAATCCTTTCCGGATAAACGGATCACGGCAATAGCGGAAATCCCCGGCGCGGTAGATAAGGCAACTATTGTGTCCTCTTTCATTTCACCTTTCGATTTTATTATTAGTTCAACAACTTCTTTTGTTGCCACGAATGAAAAAACCCTTCTATCTCGTTGCAATATTACTGATTATTGTGGCACCCCATTGTGCTGCCCGGGATTCAGTTAAGGCCGGCTCTGTCGGTTTGGACAACCTGTTAACCCAGGGCTCGGAGCTACCGCTCCTCACCCTGGGCTACGTTATCGCGCCCCTTCAGGGCTGCACACACATTGCGTAGTTTTCCCCGGACAACA
>JBBEBN010000049.1:0-8084 GCA_040882305.1 Cyclobacteriaceae bacterium | reverse complement strand
AATGGGGTTCGAAGGAAAATCAAATACGCTGACTAATACAACTAAATACTAGACATACCCCAACATCCAGTATGCAAGAAACCCCGCCCATTCCCGTACCAATTTATGCCAAATAATCAGGGCTTCAATCTTCGGTACCAAAAAAGCGTCCAAATAATAGCCGCCTTCGTGGGCGTAGAAGTCCGCAGTGAACGAATCAAGGGGCAGCCCGACCTTCCTGTAACAGGCCAGCGACCGCCGCATGTGAAAAGCGGAAGTGATCAGCAGGCATTCATTACTTTTATACCCGAAATCAGTTAAGATATCTTTGACCGCAGCAGCTGATTCATGCGTGTTGCGTGTTTGATTCTCAAGCATGATGACGCTGTCAGGGACACCCATCAACATCATCACCTCCTTGAACCTGTCCGCCTCCCGCTCTGCAATATCAATAATTCGTCCGCTCCCTCCACTGACAAGGATCCGTTCGATCAATCCCAGTTTGTATAGCTGCACCGTATGCACAACCCGGTCAGCTCCCCTGGAAAAATACACTCTGTCGTCAGGCTTGACTTGTGGAATGACCGTCCCCGTGAGTACAATACCCACCTTATATTTGTGCATACTGGCATACGCCTTCGTATCCACCTCCCAGACCTTCATCAGTTCATTGGCTATAAATTCATTCGTAAATAAGAATAAGAGTATGAGACCGGCCACCCGCAGCCGCTTACTCCATGCCTTGTGTTTAATGAACAGGGACATGAAGAGACAGCCCGCAATCAGGGTGAGGGGCATCACCAGATAATTGAGGGTCTTGGAAAGGAAGAAAAACATAACAGTGTATCGGTATACAGTTTAATACCAAATTATTTTTTCTCGAACTTGTTTGTAAGGCTCCCGGCTCCCTGGATAATTTTTCTCAGTACGTCATAATAGAGCGTAATGGTCAGAAATATCGTCATAGACCAGATGACACCCATATTGAAAAAATAGGTATCCACATCCCTGTTCAAAAAATGCTTGGCAGGCATATAGAACTGAGCGTCGAAATCGACGAGGTGCTCGGGCTCTGGGGTTTTGTAGACGGGATAAATTTTTTGAATAAATTTTTCCTCTCCTTCGATGATGCGATTGGTTTCCCCCAGGTTCTTTACCAGTTCGGCCACTGTTTCATTGTGGTATTGTTGGCGAAACGCTTCAAATTGCCTTTGCTTCTCCGGAGAATTTGTCATCGCTGCAACTTTTTCTTCTTTCTTACTGTCAGCGGAATTATAGCGATGGACGTAATAATTGTTCAGTTTTGTGAGGAATTCTGTGGTCCGGTTATACAGGGTGGAGTCGAAGCTCACGGGAACCAGATCATCCACGCGGGGGAACTTATCTTTTCCAAACCGACTTAATTCGCCTGCGATCTCATTGCGGACGAGGCGCAAATTCTTCGCAACCTGGCGTTTCGTCGTCGGGTCCTCGTTCCTGTACTCATTCAGCGCAAATTGAAGCTTCGTGCGCAGTTGAGGAATGAGGTATATCTTCTTGAAGTCTGCGTCAGCCATGACCTGATCATAAAGAAAGAACTCCCGCTCAAACCTGTTGTCTTTGAACTGTGTGACCATGGCGGCCTCAAATGCCCAACGTGATGCCATAAAATCACCAACCAGCGGAACCGTTTCCGGATTGCCAATATTGGGGTTGAGCTTATCAAACTTTACCACTACTCCGCTGAGGATCAATTGCGGGATCAGCAGGAGAGGGATCAGAATGTAAATGGTTACGGCAGAATTAAACGCGGAGGAAATATTCAATCCAAGTAAATTGGCAAAGCAGGACGCCGCAAAAAGTATAAACCAGTGCTGGAAGAACAGGCCCTGAATTTCCAGGATATAATTGCCGACCAGCACAAACATGATCGTTTGTAAAGCAGAGAGCGTAAACAGGATGGAGATCTTGGAGAAAATATAACTACTCCGGCTGAGGTTAAGGAATTTTTCCCGCTTTAGAATTTTGCGGTCTCTGATAATTTCTTCCGCGCTCACCGTCAATCCCATGAACAGGGCGACAATGACGCTCATGAACAGGTACGCGGGAATATTGAGATTCTTGCTGAAAAGGTATTCTCCCCCATTCTCACCATTCACACTGTAATAACGAACAATAAATGCGAGGATAAACGCCAGCAAGGGCGCCTCCACAAGGTTAATAACGAGGTATTGGGTGTTGCGAAGTTTAGCCTGCACATCCCGCATGGCAAACAGGAACATTTGTTTCACCCTGCCGGGAATCTTTAAAGTCGAATGTGGTACGGTAGTGGCCACTTTAACGACGGTGGGGCGGAACAGTTTCTTGAAAATCCCGTTCCATTGTTCAGCGGGGATCTTTCGTTCATTGGTAAAGTGGCCGTATTCGTTGATGACCTTGGTTTCAATGATATTGAATATCTGTTCGGGATTAACATTACCACACTCATGACATTCCCCTTCCTCGCTGTTAATAAGGTTAATACTTTTCTTGAAATAAGTAATGGCATCAACCGGGTTTCCATAATATATCTGATAACCTCCTGTGTCCAGGATCAACAGTTTATCAAACATTTTGAAAATGTCGGATGATGGCTGGTGGATGACGGCAAAAACAAGTTTTCCTTTTAGCGAAAGTTCCTTCAAAAGGTCGATGATGTTTTCCGAGTCGCGCGAAGATAGGCCACTGGTCGGCTCATCGCAAAACAGGACAGCGGGTTCCCGCAACAACTCCAGGCCGATATTAAGGCGTTTTCGCTGGCCGCCACTGATCGTCTTACGCAACGGTGACCCTACTTTCAGATCCCTGATCTCGGCAAGTCCCAGGTCCTCAAGTACCTTTGTCACAAGTAAATTGATCTCCTCTTCCGTGCGGTTGTTGAAGCACAATTTAGCGGCATAATAAAGATTCTGGTAAACCGTCAGGTCTTCAATTAACAGGTCATCCTGAGGAACGAAGCCGATAACTCCTTCTATTTTTTCAGGCTCACGATGAATATCGATCCCATTGATCAATACCTGGCCGCTGAAGGGTTTTTCAGATCCATTCAGCACATGCAGCAAGGTTGACTTACCTGACCCGCTGGCCCCCATGAGCGCAATGAGGTTTCCGGACTCTTCCGAGAGGTGAACGTTCCGCAGTCCCAGCCGTCCGTTCCTGAACTGATAGCTGATGTCACGGGCCTCAAAAGTTGTGGGGCTGAACTCCCTAACCTTCTTAAACTGATTCTGGATCTCTCCGTAGTACACGGGACTATCTTTTTCCCAGCGAAGCAAGCTGCCAACAGCAAGCACGCAGATCTTTCCCGACTTCAGTGGTATCCCATTGAGGTACACTGCTGAACTGCCGGAATATTTCATAAAGTAGATGCCGTTCTCTTCCAGGTATAGAATGGCGATAAAACCACTGAGGTTTTCCCTGATAAAATGTTTTGCTTTTGAAAAAGTGGATCTCGGGGAAGAGTCGACGAGAAGGATATGACCGTCGTCAAGGTCTGCGGCTTTTGGTCCCAGGACAAACATTTTCATTGCCTCGATCTCTGCCTGACTGATCTTGAAACTTTCCCCGATGGTGTTGACAAGATTTTCCTCTATTTCAGAAATATATCCATCCGCCTGGATAATGCTCATCAGGTCCAGAATGATGATGATCTTTTGTTTTTGCGTTAGCTCGGGATTGATCTCCTGGCACAATTGTCTTATTTTCGTAGCATCGCCGGCAGCGCCATGAGGAATCCTGGTGATCTCATCAAAAAAATTCAAATAGGATTCCACTGTGGAGTGGCTCAAATGTTCCTGGAGGAAGATCCGGATTTGATCGCGTTCCTGGCGGGTCACATCTCCTTCTTTGGCAACAACAGCAAACAATCGCAAAATGGCCCTCAGTAATGGTTCACTCATAGAAAAGCGGGGTTAGGCCATTAAAGATAGCGAAAGAAAACCGCCTCCAAAAAAAGAAGACTGGTATTTACGCCAGTCCCTCCTTCCTGAAAATCCATTGAATTTTATCCGGTAATTCTCGTGCGTATCTTTTCTACGATAGCGGCGATCCCTTCCAGATTTTTATCGCTCAACACGAGGTCTGCGCGGTTGTTCCTGATCTGCTCTTCAATATTCAGATCCTGATAGGTTTCCTCGAGCTTCCTGAAGTCTGCGCGAATGTCTTTCACCATTTCCGACTCTTCCGCCGCATCCAGGATCTTTACCATTTCCGAAACGGATTTTTTTTGATCCAGGATAACCTTCATCAACGGTGTGAGCACAACATTCCGGCTATCTTCCGGGAGAATATCTTTGGGATAGGTCCTGATGAGTCCGGTGGCAATATATAATCCTTCAATAAAACCTCCGGCTACGACCAGTGCGGAAAGTTGCTTGCGGTTTCCCTCTCTGAGGAACTGTTCACTTTCCTTCATCGTCCGGTCAAGCATTCGCGTCAGGGAATCCTTATTTGAAATATTCTTCTCAAATTCCTCCAGTAACTCCGCATCAAAAGTTCCGATGAGTCCAAGGCCTTCCGAAAGCGTTTTGCAAGCGGTTAGATAATCAATGGCCTCCTGAGTTTTATCATACGACGTAAGGTATCCGATATCCGCGGCGTACACACCAAGGTTCATCGCGGCCTTGTCATTCTGCGTTGTATACTGATCCACTTTTTCCCGACTGTTTACCAGACTCTGATTAAATTCCGCTCCCGTAGCCTGAAGCATGTAGGGAATTTCAGTTGGCGGCGGAATATTGTTCGTTAATCCTTCAATCTCATCCGAGATCGTTCCTTCTTCGGCTTCATCAAACTCCCTTGAATTCTGGTCTTTATCCTCCCCTGACTTTGAACAAGAGGCAAAAGCCAGGGCAAATGTTGCTATTAGAAAGTAAAAAAGGGGACGGTGTAATTTCATATGGGTTCGTTTTGAATTTTTATCGCTTATCAAAACCCGGCGGGAACTTCAACAGTCAAGCTTAAAATTTTTGTTGAATGAGCTGGCGCACAATGGGTTTCAATAAGTTCATAAAATATAAGATTCAATTTTAATACATTTTTTAATGGTATAAAAAATCCCCCGTTATATTTTTGAGCTTATTTATGGTTTTTGAGGGCTTTTTGTGATAAGTTTGGAAAGCGCTGATTTATAGAACATTATGTCGAAACTTGTGAACAAAACCATGCTGATTGATGATAGTGAGATTGACCTGTTTATTCACCGACGGTTCCTCGAGCTCTGTAACTTTTCCAAAGAATTGACCGCTTACAAATCAGCAGAAAGTGCCCTTGAGTCGCTCAGGAACCTGAACGGCGAGGAACCTCCCAACATCATTTTCCTGGATCTGAACATGCCCGTGATCGACGGGTTTTCTTTTTTGAAGCTTTTCAGCCAGCTGCCGGAAAAAATAAAAAAAGACTCCCGAATTGTTGTGCTGACCAGTTCCAACAGCGTGACCGACCGCGAACAGGTGTTTCTCTACGACAATGTCATCCATATGATCACCAAACCGCTCAAGCAATCCGATATTGAGGCCGTACAGATCTTGGTCACCGGTTAATTTTTTCTCCTGATCACTTCGCGTTGATGACTTCCGCGGCCGGATTTCCAAATCGTTAGCGCGACATTCTTCCCCTCATAGTTACCATCCAACTGAAAGGCTACCCATCCCCCGCCTGTCTGTTTAGCCTGACGAAAATCCAGCCTTAACATTAATTAAGGTAAGAATTTTTTTGAACACCCGCTCCCCGTAAATGGCCCGTTCAGGGGTCCCGCTAGCCGTCGGGATAAGGGTTGAGGCAAGCTCAAGGGCATAAATTCCACCTTTCCTGACATAAAGGCTGTTTCCCTATTCACAGGAATACTTAATTTTGGGCTCATTTTTGATTTATGATGAGCGATTACAGCAAGGAAGAGATCAAACACATTGAAGAAAAGTGGCGCAAGGAGTGGGTAAAACGCGGTGTTTACAGAGTAGAATTATCAAAGAAGCCCAAATACTATGTGTTGGACATGTTCCCATATCCCTCAGGTGCGGGTTTGCATGTGGGCCATCCGCTGGGCTATATCGCCTCCGACATTGTTGCCCGCTTTAAACGGCTGAAGGGTTACAATGTGCTGCACCCCATGGGGTTCGATGCCTTTGGATTGCCCGCCGAACAGTACGCGATCGAACACGGCATACATCCGGCAAGATCCACGGAACAGAACATCAGGAATTTTATCCGGCAGATGGATAAGATCGGATTTTGTTACGACTGGACCCGTGAGGTGAGAACGTGTGATCCTTCTTACTATAAATGGACGCAATGGATCTTTCTGCAGATCCTGGACAGTTGGTACAACCGCAGGAAAGACAAGGCGGAACGCATCACCGAACTGACGAAGGCCTTTGAAACGGAAGGGAATATCAGCCACCCTTTCCCCAATATCAAATACAAACTCGCATCCTCAGGAAAAACGGTATTCAGCGCGAGGGAATGGAAATCGTACGATGAGAAAAGCCGGCAGGAAATATTGATGCAGTACCGCCTGGCCTACCTGGCGTATACTGACGTCAACTGGTGTGAAGCGCTGGGGACGGTGCTGGCAAATGATGAAGTGGTTAATGGTGTGAGTTACCGCGGGGGGTATCCTGTCATAAAAAGGCAGATGCGCCAGTGGAGCCTGCGCATCACCGAATATGCGGAACGCCTGCTGAAGGGCCTTGAAGAAATCGACTTCAGCGATTCCATGAAAGAGATCCAAAGGAACTGGATCGGCAAGAGCACGGGTGCGAAGGTCCGTTTCCCCGTAAAGAGTGAGCCATCACACATCATGGAGATGGTTGTGTTCACTACGCGTCCTGACACGATCTTTGGTGTTGATTTCATGGTTGTGGCGCCGGAACATGAAATGGTGAAGGAGATTATCAGCGAAGCCCAGCGCGACGAAGTGGAAAAATATTTGAAATATGTGGAAAGCCGTTCGGAAATCGACCGTATGGCCGAAGTAAAAAAGATCACGGGAGCATTTACGGGCGCCTATGCTATCAATCCTTTCAATCAACGGGAAATTCCCATCTGGATAAGTGAGTACGTATTGGCCGGCTATGGCACGGGCGCCATTATGGGTGTTCCCTGTGGCGATGAACGCGATCATAAATTCGCGAAACATTTTAATTTGCCCATCACCAATATCATCGGTTCTCACTACGTCGGCGGGGAAGCTAACCCCACCTACGACGCGATCCTGGAGAATTCCGATTTTCTCAACGGCCTGCCTATGCGTGAGGCGATCCCGGTGGTGGTCGACAAACTGGAAGAGCTCGGCATCGGGCAACGGCAGGTAAACTACAAAATGCGGGATGCAGGATGGAGCCGGCAGCGCTACTGGGGCGAGCCGTTCCCGGTAATTTACCGCGACGATTTTCCCTATGCGATGGATGAAAATGACCTGCCCCTCGAGTTGCCGGACTCAAATGATTTCCACCCCTCGGGCACAGGTGAAGGACCGCTGGCAAACCTGAAGGACTGGGTACAGATCAGCGATGGTGAGCGGAGGGACACCAACACCATGCCCACCCACGCGGGCGCAGCATGGTATTTCCTGCGGTTTGCCGATCCCCATAACAAAAAGGCGTTCGCCAGCCGGGATGCGCTGGATTACTGGGGCCAGGTGGATGTGTACATCGGAGGATCAGAGCATGCCGTAGCCCACCTGTTGTATTCACGGTTGTGGGTGAAGATACTTTACGACCTGGGATACCTGGGCTTTGAGGAGCCTTTTAAGAAACTGATCAACCAGGGCAAGATCACGGGCGACTCTCGTTTTGTTTACCGCGTGCGCGGCACCAAAAAATTCGTCTCGGCCGGATTAAAAGACAAGTATAAAACGGATCCATTGCACGTGGATATCAAATTTGTAAATGGTCTCGAGCTGAACACGGAGGCCTTCACACAATGGCGGCCCGATTTTGCTGACGCTGAGTTTATCCTGGAAGACGGAAAGTATATATGCGGTGCGGCCATCGAAAAAATGAGCAAGGCCTATTATAACGTTGTCAACCCAGATGATATTATTGATGCATACGGTGCGGATACTTTGAGGATGTACGAAATGTTCCTGG
>JBBEBN010000048.1:0-8093 GCA_040882305.1 Cyclobacteriaceae bacterium | reverse complement strand
ATTAATAAACAGCCCTGGGGAAAAGTCGTTTCCATGAACAGGTAATCAACCAGTTCGTGGAAACTCCGTTTGATCTGGTTGATACCGGTTTTCCCTTCGAATACTTTCTTTCCACGGTGGATCTCCACGCTGATGGAAGTGTCTTCAGGCAGAGGCTTGTCCGTAACGAAGATGCAGGGGCCGATCGCGGCACTCTTATCATAGCATTTCGCCTGTGGAAGGTAGAGGGGATTTTCTCCTTCGATACTTCGCGAACTCATGTCATTGCCGATGGTATACCCGATGATCTTTCCGGAACCGGTGATAACAAGTGTCAGTTCCGGCTCGGGAACATCCCAGGTGGAGTCTTTCCGGATACGGACATTATCACCATGGCCGACTGCCCTATGGGCGGGGCCCTTAAAAAATAATTCCGGACGTTTGGCTTCATATACACGTGCGTAAAAATCGCCGCCGCCAGCGTCTTTCGATTCTTCCTGCCTGCCCACTTTGCTGCGGTAATAGGTGACTCCTGCAGCCCATATCTCCTGCCTGCCGATAGGAGGCAAGACACCATTTTCTATCAGAACGGTCTGCGGTTTGCTATTCTGTGTTATCCCGAAAAGTTTTGAATAGAGATTATCATCGTTTATCAACGTATCCCAATCTTCATTCTCCAAAAGAAATTGATCGTTGTTATGCGCGAGTACAATGCCCCGGGAGGTTTTGTAAAGTTTCATTGACAGTTTAATTTTTTACCGAAGATAAGACAGATTCCTTTATTCGATAGAGTTACAGTTGACAATTTAGAAAAACCTCACGATTGCGCGTACTGTAGGCGAATCCGCGTTTCTATTCTCTCTGGAAGACAGGGCTTTCCCCCAGGATTATTCTTATTAGTAGGTTTTTCCTATTAACACAAAGGTTATTACCTTCAACGGCTGAAACGCATCCGATGACTGCCGGCCCTACTTATTTAGAGTCCGTTAGAAAGGATGCGAACCGCTGCATAACTTAATAAGGAAACAAATGAAAAAACTGCGTTTCGCTGTGCTCCTACTCCTATTGGATGGCTGCGCCGATCAAAAATCCACCGTGCAGAATTTCCTCGATGATTATAACGAAACTTATGGCAGGCTATATTACGCTTCTTCGCAGGCCGCATGGAAAACGAATACGGAGATCCGCGAAGGCGACACGCTGAATGCGCACCATTCCAGGCTGGCAGATGAGGCCTTAGCGTCCTTTACAGGAAGCGTCGGGAATATTGACAAGGCAAAAACATTTTTGACTCAAAAAGACGATCTCGATTCGCTGCAGGTACGCCAACTCGAGGCAATATTATACAACGCCGGGAGCGATCCGCAGACCGTCGCCCCGATTGTAAAGGAAAAGATCAAAGCGTCCATCGCCCAGACGGAAAAGCTTTTTGGATTCGCCTTTACCCTGGATCGAAAACCGGTAACCACCAATGAGTTGGATGAGATCCTTCGCAAAGAAAATGATCTCAACAGGAGATTGAGAGCATGGGAAGCCAGCAAGGAGGTCGGAAAAGAACTAAGGGAAGGATTGATCAACCTGCGGAGGTTGCGCAACCAAACTGTTCAGGCACTGGATTATCGGGACTTCTTTGCTTACCAGGTCTCAGACTACGGACTCACCACAGCGGAGATGATGGACATGATGCAGCGTTTAAACCAGGAACTTCGTCCTCTTTACCGGGAACTGCATACTTATGCGCGTTATGAACTCGCCAAAAAATACGGAGTTAAGGAAGTGCCGGATCTCCTTCCCGCTCACTGGCTGCCTAACCGCTGGGCTCAGGACTGGGGTGCGATGGTCGAGGTGAAAGGTCTCAATATCGACAGTGTTTTGTCGACAAAAAATCCGGAATGGATTGTAAAGGAGGGTGAAAATTTTTATCAAAGTCTTGGCTTTGCCGGCTTGCCGCAGACGTTTTGGAGCAAATCAAGTTTATATCCCTACCCTGCCGACTCTTCCGTTAAGAAAAACAATCATGCCTCCGCCTGGCATCTCGACTTACACGAGGATGTCCGCAGCCTCATGAGTGTAGAACCGAATTCGGAATGGTTTGAAACTTCCAACCACGAGCTAGGCCACATTTATTATTTCATGACCTATACCAATAAGGATGTTCCACCCATACTGCGGAATGGAGCCAACCGCGCTTTCCACGAAGCCATGGGCAGTATGATGGGAATGGCGGCAATGCAAAAACCGTATCTCATCGGCCGCGGACTCATCGATTCAAATGCCAGGACAGACTCCATCAGATTATTACTGAAAGAGGCCTTGCAACATGTTGTCTTCATTCCATTTTCTGCCGGCGTGATGAGCGAATTTGAAAAAGCGCTGTACGCGGATGACCTTCCCTCCGATAAGTTCAATGAAAAATGGTGGGCACTTGCAAAACAATATCAGGGAATCGTTCCTCCGGGAGCGCGCGGTGAAGAATATTGTGATGCAGCGACGAAAACCCATATCAACGATGATGCAGCACAGTATTATGATTATGCTTTATCCACCGTGCTCATGTTTCAGCTGCATCAGCATATTTCCGAAAAGATCCTGAAGCAACGCCCGATTGCCACCAACTATTACGGAAATAAAGAGGTGGGGGATTTTCTGAAGAAGATAATGTATCCAGGTGCTTCCCGGAACTGGCGTGACATACTGAAAGAAGCCACAGGTGAAGATATGAATGCTAAAGCGATGCTCCGGTATTTTGAACCGCTTATGGTCTGGCTGAAGCGTGAGAACCAGGGAAGGAAATATACGCTACCTGAACAGTTGGAAAATTGAAATTGAAAAGCGGAATGAGCAAGAATCTATCAAGATCCACGCTTACTTCTCAAACTTCCCAAACTGCTCTCCGTAGGAGTCCCATGGACAAACCTTTCAAACCTTCCCTTACCGATCACCGCTCACAGGTTGCGTCCAGGCCGTCTCATAATCGCCGTCCTGGAAAGGATTCTCCTTCAACTTGTCCGAAGTGATCCGGGCGCGAACGAAAATATAACTGTCGAGAAGTTCGAGGCTGGCTTTCGTTCCGGATACCTGTTTCAGAATGCGGGTGTGTTGGTCCTGTCCGGTGGTGCCGATGAATTGTATGTTATACTGCACTCCGGGGTCTTCCTTCACTTTAATAGTCAATGCACCGAGGGCAATCTCCACTTCTTCAAGAATCACTCCTGTCGTTGAATAGAAGTTTCCTTTTTCCATTGCACTGATCAGGGAGGAAGGGGTTAGTGAATCGGCGAGCACCATCACCCAGCCTCTTCCTGCATTGCTGTATTCGGCGCCAAAGAGGTGGTAGTTGTGGCTGTCGTCAGTAGCCAGACCGTACAGAAAGGGTTGATTTTTTCTGTGGTAAGCGACGTTGATCTCATCCCACATATATTCCGTTCCCGGTCGCAGGCTGTCGCCATAGTTATGTACCTGTGGGTGTCCGTTGTAAACTTCAAAGAAGCGTTCACCCTTCAGGTCGATCATATCCTGCAGCGTGATGGCGTAATGAAAATTTGGATGGTTGATATGTGGAAACATGGGCACCCCGGTTTCCTCCCTCTGTTTCATCACTGCATCAAGGTTGCGTTGCATGACATCCGTGACACTTTCTCCGCCCTGAGGAGAAACGAGCTTCTGGATGTTGGTGGCATTCATGTGGATCGGTTTACCATCAAATCTGTCGGAGATCTCTTCCGCCTGCATGATGAGAAAGTCCTTATCTTCAAACTTAGGCTTATATTCTGCATAGCTTTTCAGTTTCACCTGTATTCGGCCCGTATCCCTTTTATAGGTGACCCATTGTTCGCCAAATTTTTGCAGGTATTTATCAAAAGCCTCTTCATAGACGCGCCCCTTCGGCACAACCAACCACTTCTCCCCCTCCGCCAGGATGTTGTGGTCTGTAAGCGCAACAAAGTCGTAACCCCCGGTTTTATACCAGTCCATGATCATCTCGGGAAACTCATCGCCATCGCTCCAGTAGGAGTGGGTATGCAGGTTTCCTTTATACCATTTCTCCGTGTCATTTTCTTTTTTGCCACAACCCGCGAGGAGCAGGGCTACCAGAAGCGCGGGGATAGTCAGCATTAATCTCATGGCTAAAAGTACAAATTTTGGAAAGGAATCGCCACTCTTTAAAAAATTATGAATCCGTCTATTGAAAATCGCTGCCCTGAAATGCAAAAAAGTAGTACTTTCATCGCTTTAAATATCATGATGAAAAATTCCAGCCCGCTTATACTGCGTCTTTTGCTTTTGACCTTCTTTGCCTCATCACTTTTTTCCAGAGAGGAAAGCTTCGGTCAGACGTCAAAAAAGGCCGTGATAAAGGGTAAGGTGCTTGACTCTTTGTCTTCAGGCACGCTGGCGTTCGCCAGCGTCCGCATCTTTGACAGCGGTGATAAAAAACTCGTGAACGGAAACATTACCTCAGAATCGGGCGATTTTTTCATTGAGGTGCCATATGGCCGCTATTATGCGGAAATAGAATTCATGGGCTACCGGTCACTGACAACACCGCCATTTCAGCTTTCCGATGACCGCAAAGAACATGACCTTGGCGTGATAAAACTTGGGGCCTCGGTAAATACGCTTGACGAAATCGTGGTGCAGGCCGAGAAGAGTTCGATGGAACTGTCGCTGGACAAAAAGATCTTCAACGTTGGCAAAGACCTCTCCAACGCGGGGGGTACCGCTACGGACATCCTGATGAATATTCCTTCTGTGCAGGTAGATCCTGAAGGCGGCGTGAGGTTGAGGGGGAGTAGTAATGTGCGCATCCTGATCGATGGAAAACCTTCAGGCCTGGTGAGCTTTAAGGGCGGAAACGGGTTGCAGCAATTACAGGCCAGCATGGTCGAGCGTGTGGAGGTCATCACCAACCCTTCGGCGCGCTACGAAGCGGAAGGTATGGCGGGGATCATCAATATAGTTTTGAGAAAAGAGAGGAATCAGGGATTCAACGGCTCCTTTGAGTTGATCACCGGAACGCCCAGTAATTTCGGTGGTGCGGCCAACCTGAATTATCGTCACCGGAGAGTAAACTTTTTCATCAACTATGGAATTGCTTATCGGGTACAGCCTGGCCGCTCCTCGTTGTACCAGGAAGTGTACGGAGTAGATACTACTTTTCTGAAGCAGAAAAATGAGGGATCCATCATTGGGTTCAACAACAACATTCGCGGGGGAATTGATTTCTATTTTACCGAAACCAGTATTCTGACAGGATCGTACCTGTTCCGAAGAAGCGATGCCACTCGCGTGACCGACCTCGAATACGAAAATTATCGTCACGACCTTTCCAATCTGGAAGGTTTGGAAACCCGCCGACAGGATGAAGAAGAAACGGAACCCAACTCCGAATACTCCCTGATATACAAAAAAACATTCGCAGAAAAAGACCACGAACTGCTTGCCGAAGTAAAATTCCTGGACAACTGGGAAAGCTCCTATCAGTTGTTCACGCACCGGTATTACAATACCGATGGCACAGAAGATAACGCCCGGGGTACTCTTGAACGCTCGCTGAACGACGAATTGGAAAAACAACTCCTGTTCCAGGTGGATTATACCAAACCTTTTGGCAACGGTGGAAAGTTCGAAACGGGACTCAGAAGCAGTTCCCGCGAAATGGTGAATGATTTTGTGGTCGCCCGTAGAAATGCAGACCGTGAATTTATCCCATTCGCATCCCTTGACAATGTTTTCCTTTACGATGAAAACATCCACGCCGCTTACGGCATCCTCGCAAAGAAAGGAAGTAAATTTTCTTACCAGGCCGGCTTGCGCGCAGAATGGACGGACGTGAAGACCACGCTGGAGGAAACAAATGAAGTGAACCCCCGTGAATATGTTAACCTTTTTCCCAGCGCCCATGTGACCTGGAACCTTCAGAAACAAAATGGCATTCAGGCAAGTTATAGCAGGAGGGTCAGAAGGCCATTTTATAATGATCTTTCTCCCTTTATGACCTATGTAGACAACCGCAATTACTTCAGTGGAAACCCGGACCTCGATCCGGAATTCAGCAATGTGTTTGAGCTCGGTCACATCAAATATTTTGAGCAAGGATCGTTCACTTCCGCCGTGTATCACCGCAGCACGCGGGGAAAAATTGAGCGTATCCGCACTGTTGATGACCAGGGCAATTCAACCACCCTTCCGGAAAACCTACGGTCAGAAGAAGCCACCGGAGCGGAGTTTACTGGTGAGTTTTCACTCTATCCCTGGTGGAAACTTGATATGAACGTTAATTTCTTCTATGCCGAGATCGACGGAACAAATATTTTCTCCAGCTATAATAATACCACCTACAGTTGGTTTGCGAGACAAACTTCGCGGTTCATGCTGCCGCACCACTTTGACGCTCAGTTAAGGGGGAATTACGAAGCACCCCAGAAAACTGCGCAGGGAAAACGCCTGGCCCTTTATTACGTTGACTTCGCCCTCAGCAAAGATGTGTTCGCTGGCAGGGGTACTGTCAACTTCAATGTGCTGGATGTGTTCAATAGCCGCCGCATGCGTTCGATCACCGAAGGTGGAAACTTTTATTCCCAGGGAAACAACCAGATGCGCCGCAGACAGGTCAATCTCACGCTCACCTACCGGATCCGTCAAGCCAAACCTACCCCCAAACCCCTTGATGCAGAGTAGGCATTAGGCATTGCTTCGCCCGCCTGCCCGCGCTGAGGGGCATTGCTCTGGCAGGCAGGCTTGCCAGGGCCATGTGCGTTGGCAGGGAAGGCGAGGCATTAGGAATTGTAGTCAACGGCTAGCTTTCCCGATTGTGTGACTGTCAACTGTCTATTGTCAACTGAGGCCAGCCGGCCGGATTGGCATGGTTTTACTCCATACTTCTCCTTTGAACAGCATCACCCGGCATGGAGGAACGAAAACTCAATCTGGCTTCAACGGAGGTTAAAGAAGGTAACCTCGACATTCAGAAGCCATCAAACCTTCTTCCGCGGGCAGTCCTGCGAACCAATGCATATGTTTTATTGGACGGAGAGTGGAAATTTTCTCATGACCCTGATGATGAAGGGTTGAGGAAAGGATGGCATCTGAAGCACGACTACGTCCATAGAGCAGTGTGGCCCGGTTCAGTGGAAGCGCACATGGCGCAGGCGAAAGGAGAAACACAGGAGGTCGCCTGGCGTGATAAAGTCGTGGTGTGGTATGAGCGTAACTTTGAACTACCGAGTCGCACGAAAGACCAGTCACATCTCATGTTTCAACTTACCTTCGGCGCCTGTGGTTATGATACGCGTGTTTGGCTGAACGGATATCCCCTGAAGACGATCGAAGGTGAAGAAGTTCATTACGGCGAATACACTTCGTTTTCCTACGAGCTCAATGAAGAGATTCTGCTTCCCGTAAGCCGCATAACGGTAAGGATCGCCGATACCATGGATGCGGAAATACCAAGAGGAAAACAAGAGTCGCACGTCTATAAGCGGGGAGGCATATGGTATCAGACCTATACCGGAGCGGTGCGAAGTGTATGGATTGAAACCGTTGAACGCAACCGCCTTCGCTCCCGCGTGAGCGTGTTGAGCACTGTGGAAGATCAACTGGTTCGTTTTAATCTGACCACCCGCATCCATGATCCCGGCAATTATACCATTCGCTTGTCGGTGTTCGAATTGCATGAGCCGGAACAAAACCCGGTGGCAACTTCCGATTATCCCTTGTTTCTTCAGGCTGGCCAGAAAGATCAACGTCTCGTCCTGGAGGTACCTGGAGCAAAGCTTTGGTCACCGGACCAACCTTATTGCTACCGCCTGGTGGCGCAGCTTATTCATCCGGACGGATATAATGCGGCGATTCAGGCGCACTTCGGATTGAGAAAAGTAGAAGCAAGAGGGCGATACATCTACCTCAACAACAAACCCCTGTACCTCGATGGCGTTTTATACCAACCGGGAACCGCCACCTACGAGCAAATGAAACATCACATGAGGAGCATGAAAGCATTGGGCTGCAATCTCGTTCGTGTTCACATCGCCGGAATAGATCCGAGGATCTATAATCTCGCAGACGAACTCGGTTTGCTATTGTGGGTGGAGGTTCCCAGCCCGCATAGCTCC
>JBBEBN010000047.1:0-8094 GCA_040882305.1 Cyclobacteriaceae bacterium | reverse complement strand
CTTTCGGGAATTCATTTTGTGCAGTTGCTGGAGATGATACAGTCCCTTCCGCAGCGCTGCCAGGTGGTTTTTAACCTATTTGCGATTGAAGGATACAACCACAAGGAGATCGCGGAACTGCTGGGCGTTTCGGAGGGCACTTCAAAATCCCAGTACGCGCGCGCAAGGAGCCTCATGCAGGCGAAATTGTTAAAGGAATCGTCATATTATGAAAAATATGGAGAGGGAAAAGTTTGAAGAGTCTTTGAGGAATGCTTTTGACAAGGCCGAGATCGCGCCCTCCGATAAGGTATGGACCAACATCGAGCTTGACCTTGAAAGAGAAAAAGGCGGAGATCTGAAGAAACGCCTCCTCTTTTACCAGATGCTCGCCGCAGCTTCCGTGGTCTTTGCCATGGCCATCGGCGGAGTCGGATTGTACTACAACTTTAATTCCGTCCAGCCGGCCGCCAATAACGTTGCCCTGCAAGCACCACTGCCTTCCGGGATCGTTCCTGCTCCTCCTGCCACCAACGCTGAAGAAACCGATCTTCCTTCCGCATCTGGCGTCGAAAGACCCGCAACAACTTCCCCCTCTGCGGAAAACACGACGTCTGATCAACCGGAAATCAACTCACCTTCCACGGGCGACGTTGCAGCCGCAGAAAATAACGCAGGCGTTATACGCACAGATGGTGTGATCGCGTCGGTTCCGGAAAATGATCCAAACAGCATCGACGGCCGGAGGGTGGATGACGGCCAGGCATTGGTCCTCGTAAACAGGGAGGAGGCCTATCCTGATTTACCTGATGCTCTTGATGACCGTTTCCTGCCGGCACTGTATACACGAAAAGAGGTGCTATTGAATATTCCCTCGCAACAGGAAACAGTTGATCCTGTGGTGGCTATGATGGCGCAGCTCGAACAACGCGAAAAAGAAGTACAGGGCGAAGAGAAAAACAAAAAGGATAAGGGCAGTGTTGATGAAAACCTCTGGACTTCCATCGGTTTTGCAGCGGGATCTTTTAATACCATGCAATCTTCCACGCCCGCGTCAAGCCCGGCCCCGGCGACCATGTCATTTTTGGCGGCCCCCATCGTCGATCAGGAAACCAAAGGTTCTGGCTACTCCTATTCTATGGGTGTCAATTTAGGAACAAAAATTTCTGAGCGATGGGTCCTCCAGGGTGGTGTCAATTACCTGACCCAAGCTTCCGAATATACGGCGAATAATGTGGTGGTATCGTCCACCAACGGCTTTCAGCAACAACGCTTTAAGCCGGCCACTACCAATGAACTGATTAATGCCAGCGCAGATGACCTGAGTAATAAGATCGTTTATTCCGCGCCGTATAATGTCAACAACAGCATGCGGTATTTAAGCATACCCATGCAGGCGGGTTACCTGCTCGTCAATAAAACATTTGGATTGCAGTTGAATGCCGGCGTGGCAACCGATCTTTTCTTGCAGAACACCGTAACCGCCGACAGCGATCAACTGGATAAATCAAGCCAGGGCGGCGGATCGGATTCTCCCTACAGGACAGTTAATCTCAGCGGGCTGTTCGGCACGGAGTTGAGTTACCGTTTCGGTGAACATTACAGGATAGCCCTGAATCCCGGCGTCCGCTATCCCTTCAATACCATTTACAAAACCGAGCTTGGGGTTCAATCTACCCCGCTTACTTTCGATGTTGGGTTAAGATTCCGCTATATTTTCCATTAGCCTTCCAACCATTCCCGGGAGGCCGGTGTCTAAAGGGTTAATGACCCTAACGCCTATGGAAACGCTCGAAAACAGACTCCAGAAAAGAATTCACGTTTCACTTTACGCATTATTATTCCTCACCACCCTGTTGGGATTGAGCGTATTGTTAGAAGGATGTACGGACCGGTGTGAGACAACCACTGAATATGTCTATTACGAACCGGTATACACAACAGTGGAAGAGATCCGGGCAAGCGTGGGCCTGCTCGAACCGCAACCTGTGGAAGCGCTGGGGAAAATCTATTTTAAAGACGGGTTCCTGTTTATAAATGAGCCCGGGGAAGGGATCCACATCATCAACAATCAAAATCCCGCCAGTCCGGTTCCGCTGAATTTCCTGAGGATCCCCGGAAATTATGACCTCGCCATCAAGGGCAATACGCTTTATGCGGACAGCTATGTTGACCTCATTGCCTTTGACATCAGTGAGATCTCAAACATCAAAGAGGTGACCAGGCTTGAGGGAATTTTCCAGAACTATCGCGTGCTGGGTTATTCCATTGACGCAAATTGTTGCGTCATCACCACTTTTGAAGAGAAGAAGATCGTCAATATCAATGAATCTGATTGCGGCTCTGGTATACAACCCTGGGGAGGGGTGATGTTTGAGGGCGGTATCGCAATGAGAAGTGACATGGTCGCAAATTTTAGTGCAAAGGCTGCCATCGCTCCGGGGACCGGCTCTGGCCCCGGGGTGGGCGGCTCTTTGGCGAGGTTCACCATTAGCAATGATCACCTTTACCTTCTTGACGGGGGTGATCTGCAGGTCGTAAATATCACGACAGAAACAGATCCCGTCGCAAAGAACAGGGCATACCTTTCCTGGGACATCGAAACTATCTTCCCATACAAAACACATCTTTTTGTCGGCTCTAGCAGCGGCATGTATATCCTCAACATTGCTGCGCCAGAATTACCGGTACAGGTCGGCACCTATCAGCACGTGAGCAGCTGCGATCCTGTCGTGGTGGATGATGACTACGCGTATGTAACACTTCGGTCAGGAACGGCCTGTCAGGGATTTACCAACCAACTGGAGATCATCGACATCAAAAATCTTGAATCTCCACAACTGTTGAAAACATATCCCATGACCAACCCACACGGCCTTGGAATCGATGGCAATACTTTGTTCATCTGCGATGGCGAAGCTGGCCTCAAAACTTTTGATGCGACGGATATCAACGCCATAGATAAGAACCTGATCGCCCACTACAAAGATATCAACGCCCTTGATGTCATCCCTTTCAATAACATTCTTATGATGATCGGGGAGGACGGCATCTTCCAGTTCGATTACAGCGATCCAAAGGACATGAAGCTTTTAAGCAAGATCGACGTGACACATGCAGATTAGGGCTGTACTGGGCATCCTCACACTTTTACTGATTTCGATTCCGGGAGCCGCACAGCGTGACAGCGTCGCTTCAAAACCCAGTTATTTTTTTTCACTTCATTCCGGGGCGCTGGTGGGTAAGAAAGAGTTTGGTACCTCTTTCACTTGGTCTTTAATACAGGGAGTTCGCCATAAACGCTTCGCCTTTGGAATTGGCATTGGATACGATACCTATTCCGATGATTGGCGCGCGATGCCTTTATTTGCAAGCTTCACCTATGATTATTTGCGTATTCGCACTAATTCACTTTACATCCAACTGAACGCCGGGAAGTCAAAGATATGGAATCCGATGCTGCGCGAAAACGAATTTCTTTATTACGAACATGGCAATATCTTCCTGAATCCGCTCCTGGCATATCGGATGATCGGGGACAAATTCAACCTTTACCTTTCCGCAGGATATAAGTTTCAGATGATTGAATACGGGTGGTCCTGGGGAGGCAATGGCGGTAAAACCTATGTCGGCCAGGACACCGAACGTATGGTCATTCAGATGGGATTTGGATTCCATTAGACAGGTGCCCTCCGGACCTCCGACGAAGTCAGATCTATCTGGCTAATTCATCGATAGCCGTGGCGAGTTCTTCCCATCGCGCATTGGCTTCATTGAACTGCCTGTTCACGGCGTTGAATTTTTCCTGGACAACAATCAGTTTTCCGAAATCGGAATAAATTTCAGACCGCGTCATTTCTGTTTCAAGTTTTGTCTTCTCCGCCTGCAGGGATTCAATCCGCTCCTCCACTTTCTTCAGCTCCTTCTCCAGATTTTTCAACTGCGCTTCCTGAGAAGGCGTTTTTTGCTGTTGGGATTCAGGTTTCTTTTCTGCTTTGCTTTTTTTTGTCTCCGGCAGGCCCGCGGCGCCATTTAACTGATTTTTCTTTTTCCAGTATTCATATTCCTCATAGGTTCCAGGGTACTCCTTGATCTGCTTGTCCTCGATATACCAGATCTTGTTCGCTACCTGATTCACGAAATGGCGATTGTGCGAGACCACCACGAAACTTCCCTGATATTGTTGCAGGGCCTGGATGAGTATATTCTCCGATATGAAGTCCAGGTGGTTCGTTGGCTCATCCAATAACAAAAAGTTGGCCTCCGATATCAACGTCTTGGCCAGTGCGACCCTTGATTTCTCCCCACCCGACAGCACTTTTATTTTCTTGAACTGGTCTTCATCGGAAAAAAGGAAGCAACCCAGAACATTGCGCAGCTCCTGTTCAGTCTTGCCTGATCCTGCCTGCTTCAGTTCTTCGATGATCTCATTCTCCACATGGAGGGATTCCAACTGGTGCTGCGCATAAAACGCCTGGATCACATTATACCCCATGATCCGTTCACCTTCGATGGGCTCCTGGCCCGCGATGATCCTCAGCAAGGTGGATTTCCCCTTTCCATTGGCCCCAATGAGTGCAATTTTGTCGCCGCGCTCAATGGCGATGGAGGTGTTCTTCAGGATTTCCAGTGGACCGTAGGATTTTGAGATATTATTAAGGGTAGTGATAAAACGGCCCGGTTGCTGCGAGAACTTAAACCTGAAATTCACTGCAGCGGTATCATCAACGACTTCTTCAATTTTGTCCATACGCTTCAAAGCCTTCACCCGTGACTGTACCTGCCTCGCTTTGGTGGCCTTCGCTCTGAAACGTTCGATGAATCTTTCGGTTTGCCTGATCTTCTGTTGTTGGTTCTCGTAAGCATTTTGCTGGATCTCTTCGCGCAGCCCTTTTTCCTCGAGGTAAAAGGAGTAGTTGCCCTCATAAGTAAAAAGTTGCTGTTGGGTCACTTCCACGATCTTGTTCACCACGTTATCGATGAACGTCCGGTCGTGCGACACCACGATGACGGCGCCTTCATAATTTCGCAGATAGTTTTCGACCCACTCGATAGAGGGGAGGTCAAGGTGGTTGGTGGGTTCGTCCAGCATCAGCAGGGAGGGTTTCTCCAGCAGTAGTTTGGCCAGCATGACACGCATGCGCCAGCCTCCGGAAAACTCTTTGAGGGGCCGGTGAAGGTCCGTCGTGGAGAAGCCTATACCTTCCAGTACCTCCTCAGCCTTTGCCTGCATGGAATAGCCGTCAAGATGCTCGAATTTTTCCTGTAGTCTGGTGAGTTTCTCCACCAGGCCATCTGAATATTCTGTTTCGAGCTTGTGCAGTATTTTTTCGATCTCCCTTTGCGTGTCCACGGCATCCTTAAAAGCCTCCATCGCCACCGTTACGATAGCATCGTCGGTCTGATACGAAAGAAGGTCCTGATTTAGAAAGCCGATGGTGCAATCATTGCTTTTGCTGATGCTGCCGCCGTCGGATGTGAAATCGCCGTTAATGAGCTTCAGTAGGGTGGATTTACCTGTCCCGTTCAGGCCTATAAGGCCGATCTTGTCTTTCGGCTTTATGAACATGTTTGCGTTTTCATAAAGCGGACGGCCGCCGATATAATAAGAGAGATTGGTAACAGAGATCATGGTTTCATATCGTAGCGAAGCGACATAATGGCCTCAGCCGTACGGTTAAAAGGGATTATATGCTTTTTTTGAAGAACTAAAGAGCAAAAATAATCACTATTTGGTTGCCGTCACAGTTTTTGATCTGATGATGCCGCCTTTCGGCCTGAACCATATTTGCCAAAAGAGTGGGATTAATATCAAAAAAATAATTAATTACTCTTCTTAAATCACAAATCCTATGAAACGGATCATCGCACTATATTTCTTTACCCCCCTGTTGCTGTTGGAGGGATGCAACAGCGGCCGATCAGAAGAAACGCAGAAGGATAAGGCCACTGTGGAGGTGGTTGCCGCAGATAACAGTGTACCCGCCATTACCCAGACTTCAGGAAAGCTCCCTTTGGATAAGATTAAACTTCCTGTGGGGTTTGAGATCACCGTGTTTGCAGAGGTGGAAGATGCTCGTTCATTGGCCCTGAGCCCGTCAGGAGTTGTTTATGCGGGAAACGGGAACGGCAATAAAGTGTTTGCCGTGCAGGATACGGATGGGGATCACCAGGCGGATAAAAAATGGGTGATTGCCTCCGGACTAAATTCTCCCAACGGCGTGGCGTTCAGGGACGGAAACCTGTATGTCGCGGAGATCAGCCGCATTCTCAGGTTTCCCGAGGTTGAAAAAAAATTAAATAATCCGGGTAAGCCTGAGGTGGTCACCGATGATTACCCCACTGAAACGCATCACGGCAGGAAATACATCGCCTTCGGCCCCGATGGAAAATTATATGTACCTGTCGGGGCTCCCTGCAACCTGTGCGACCGGAAAGAAGAGATCTTCGCCTCTATCACGAGAATGGATCCTGATGGTGGCGGAAGGGAGATCTTCGCAAGAGGTATCCGGAATACGGTGGGCTTTACCTGGCATCCGGAAACCGGGGACCTGTGGTTTACTGACAACGGGCGGGATATGCTGGGAGACAACGTTCCCAACTGTGAACTGAACCACGCCCCGCGCGCGGGGATGCATTTTGGCTATCCCTATTGCCATGAGGGCTCTATTAAGGATCCGGAGTTTGGGAATAAAAGACCTTGCAGCGCTTTTGCCCCGCCTGTTCAGAAGATGGGACCGCATGTTGCCCCGCTGGGCCTGAAATTCTATACAGGTGACATGTTCCCCTCCACTTACAAGCATCATTTATTCGTTGCGCGGCATGGGTCGTGGAACCGCACAGAAAAGATCGGGTATGATATCGCGCTGGTGAAGATCGACAACAATAAATCCAGGGGCCTGGAAACATTTGCAACGGGATGGCTGGATAACGAATCGCAGAAAGCGTGGGGACGGCCCGTGGATGTAGTTATTTTGCCGGATGGATCAATGCTTGTTTCTGACGATACTGCCAACGTTATTTACAGGATATCTTACCGCAATTGACCTCATTCCGCGATAGTGCAGCAGTATCATGATAATAATGTCGGAAGCCAATGTCCCCGCGGACGAAATGTCCAGACGCGATCTGCTATGGTCTGCTCGTATTTCTTTGCGACTATCCAGGAGGAAAACAACATCGATAAATGCATCCGATATTATTTGAGGCGGGGTCGTTTACAGTATACAGTTACGGATTCATGATAGCACTCGGCATTGTGGCCGGCATGGGTTATCTAATCATTGAGGGAAAAAAGGAAGCAGGGCTGACATTCGATCAGGCCAATGCCCTCTTTCTTTTCATTTTTTTTGCTGCTGTTGTCGGCGGAAAACTTTTTCTCTTCCTGGAGGACCCCCCCGGATATGTTCAAGATCCAGCCAGGCTCCTCACGGGCCGTGGATTTGTTTTTTATGGATCGTTTTTACTGGCCATCCCCACGATGTGGTGGTTTTTCAGAAAACATGAGCTGCCTGGCTACAGAATGCTGGATGTGATGGCCATCACAGCCTGCTTCGTTCACCTGTTTGGACGGATAGGGTGTTTCCTTGCCGGTTGTTGCTATGGCAAGCTGACAGATTCGGTGTTGGGCGTGACATTTACCGATCCGGCATGTTATGCAGAACCCCTGAACACTCCGTTATATCCCACGCAATTATTGGAGGCGGGGTACATTTTTCTCGTCATGCTCTTACTTTTTTACCGGAGGAACAAACGCCGTTTTTATGGCCAATTGTTTTTAAGCTACTTAAAGTTGTACGCGGCCGGCCGCTTCATTCTTGAATTCTTCAGAGGGGATATTGGTCGTGGCTATCTCATTAAAAATTATATCTCACACTCGCAGTTCATCGCGCTGTGCGTGCTGGCAGTTATCATTTTCGTTTACATCAGGATGAGCAGAGGCATTCGGCTAAATCATCCGCTGTAGGGATCCGATCGGCCGTCCGACCTTCGAATGCCTAATGCCTAATGTCGAATGACTACAACTCCCGCACCCAGATATTCCGAAAGCTGGTGGGATTCCCGTGATCCTGTAACCGTATGGACCCTTTCCCGTGCGCCATGATCTTCGGCTCG
>JBBEBN010000046.1:0-8106 GCA_040882305.1 Cyclobacteriaceae bacterium | reverse complement strand
ATGGCTTATTCATTCCCGCTCAAAATTATAACAGGATTCTCGCAAAAGGACCGATGCCCGATTGTATAGCCAATGCCTGGAAGGAGACCTGGAACGCCAAAATAGACCGGGCCTACAAATACGATTTTGAGGTCTATGGTGAAAAAAGTCAAGACTGGCGAAATGTTGAAGTAGAAATTTATCTTTCGTGACTTAATTTGGTTTGATGTTTTTCCTATTATCACCTGGTCCAGAACGAACCCTTCGCTGCCCCTCGGCAGGCTCCCTTCGACACTACTCAGCGCGAGCGAGGCTACTCACAACTGACCACTGACCACCCACTAATTCACGTCCTCGTGCTGCTCCAACCTCCTGATCATCCCTTCCACACTGTTCTTGTTCAGAGTATCCGGCGCCTGCGGAAGGGCCGCTTTCATATAGCTCAGCGCTTTCTTGTAATCACCGACAGCGGAATAACCTCTTCCCATGCCAACGTTGGTCGTGAAGACATTCGGATGTTTGTCATAGTTAAGCCTAAAGACCTTGAAAGCTTCGTCCGCCTGTTTCAGGTTCAGGAGTGACCGTCCGTAATAATGGATATCCGTTGCGTTGCCCAGGGGAAGGGCTTCTTCCATCACGCGTTTAGCTTCTTCCAAACGGTTCATTTTCATCAGCACGCCAGCTCGCGTGCTCAGTGTCCGGAAATTCTTTTCGCCCATTACCCGGAAATAAATGGCACGGTCCATCCAGGCCAGTGCTTTATCGAGGGCTACATTGTTTTGTATGCAATACTGGGCAGCCTGGATGTAGTCGTAATAGGGTCTGGTCGTCCTGAAGTCATTTTCAAACGAGGCAATTTGTAAGCCGTGGACGTCAGCCTCCACCTTAAAAGAGATCATTCTCTTCTCCCACGACATGGCTATTGTCGCACTGTTTTCCGTCTGGTCGGTAAACTCGTACTTAAGCCACTCGACGCTCTTATCCAGTGAAGCGTTTTTTACCGTGACGCGAAAGGCGTCCTGGGTGGGATCATAGTAAAAACTTCCCCACGAATTGGAGATCTTCGAAAAGATCAGTGTACTCTCTTCTTCACCCAGGGCGATAAAAAACCCGTAGGATCCCGCCGGAAGATCGTGACCCTCGACCTTCACGGGGTGGGAGAACGTGATGGCCGTATTTTCATTTGCTCCGGCCCGCCAGGGTGCGGCGCTGCTGGTGCCGTGTCCCAGGTCGACGAATCCGTAATGCGCAACCGGTGTGTTATAAATTTTCCCTTCCCGACCTTTCACGCCCGGCCGGTTATAGGTGATGGAGACCTTGACGATGCCGACCTGTTCGGAAACAGAAGCTTTCTTATTTCCGCCGGGAGGCGCCGCCGTGAGCGGCATGATCTGGCTATAAGACGAGAGCGTCAGGAACGTCAGTACAACGACGAGGTGTAATGGTGTTTTCATTGTTAAAGCGGTTTAGTTGTTGATTCTTATATACGAAAACCTACCTGGCACAGACTGTTCGCAATCAGACAATTTTACAAGACGACGGAAAAATACCGAGGATTAGGGGACGGGGGGACTCCTCGCCTGATGCCGGTTACCAGATGCCAGCTTCCCGCGTGTGTATCTGGAGGACAGGGTAAAGTTAAACGGTGGGTACTCTTTTCCAGTTTTCGGAGGCAAATCGCTACCCGTTGTTTATATTGAGCGCGGAGGGAAAACCTCCTTCCCTCGGATGAGGGAAGGCGCCTGAGCACATGCGAAGGCGGAAGGGTTCGACTGTTTTCAAGCAGCACGCACGATTTTCTCACACATAAAGTCAAATTGAAATCACGAAGCTTACCTTCCGCGAACACGACTCAAACAAAAAAATCAAGGGGCGTTATCAAAACGTTCTTAAAACCAAGACTCTAATGAACCATGCAGCAATTCCTTAGCTCAAATTTTTTTCATATTTTAACACTACATTGCTCTTAGTTGAACATCAATTCATGACCATCAGATACCTCTTCATCCTTCCAGTTTTCCTTTTATTCGCTTCCTGTCAGCCGAACGAACCATCGACCCAGAGCACCCTCTCAAAAAATCTGGATTCTCTCTTACAAACTGTTCCGGACTTCAGCGGCGTGGTACTGGTTGCCGAAAACGGAAATGCTCTTTATCACAAGGCTTACGGCTACCGAAGGTTTGCGGAAAAAAATCTGTTGGAGGAGAACGACATCTTTGAACTTGCCTCTGTCTCAAAACAGTTTACCGCCATGATCATCATGATGCTGAAGGAGGAGGGAAAACTCGAATACGACGACTTCGTAGAAAAATATATCCCTGACCTGCCTTACCCCGGGATCACCATCCGCCATCTGCTTCATCACACGTCCGGGCTACCCGATTATCAGGCAGTCATGGACGAACACTGGGATAAATCCAAGGTGGCCGGCAATGACGACAACATCGCCTACCTCATACAATACCATCCCGAAAGACGTTTTGCCCCCGGAGAAAAATATGAATACAGCAACACCGGATATATGTTCCTGGCCACCATCGCAGAGAAGGCGTCAGAAAGAGATTTTATCGAACTTTCCAGGCAGCGCATCTTCGTTCCCCTCAAAATGACACAGACCGACATACGCACCAGGGAAGATAAACTTAAACTCACAGAGATGGCATGGGGTCACCTCTACGTTCCTGAAAAGCAAACCTATGTCCACGCCGACTCTTTCCCCGCCTTCAACTATGCGATCTGGCTGGGCAACAGGAAAGGACCCGGCCGTGTCAGCGGCTCAGCGTTGGACCTGTTGAAATGGGACCGCGCACTGTACTCGGAATCTCTGATAAAAGAAGAAACGCTTGAGGACGCTTTCACACCTGCCCGCTTAAATAACGGTACCTTTTCACCGTATGGCTTTGGATGGAATATCAGACAACATCCTCAGCTTGGGAAGAAAGTTTACCACACCGGAGACAATCCCGGCTATAAATCAATTATCATCCGTTATATAGATTCACGCAAGACACTCATTCTCCTCTGCAATAACGCGCACGAAAAGTATGATGAAATGGTGAGGAAAATCGAATCGGAAATGGGGAAGTGATGTGGTCAGGGCAGCGTGATGATTTCAGATCTCACTTAAATCCACTCTCAGCTTTACAAAGACGGGCTCGCGAAACATTTTGTCCGGGGTAAGTTTAGAGTAGGTCACCTCAGCAACGATCTTGGGCTCCAGCCAGACGCTGATCTTTGGATCAAAGACGGTGCCTACCACATCCGCTTTTTTCACTTCCTTTACCTGCTTCATTACCTTCACAATATCTTTGATGGTGGCGTCATCAAATCCTGTCCCTACCTTGCCGCGATAATGTAATTCATCGCCTGACATCTCCGCTATGTGGAGCGCGCCGAAAGTTACGCCGCGATCTCCTTTCCCCTTCGTGTAACCAACAATAAATACTTCGCGCGTTTGCCTGATCTTGATCTTGTACCAGCAATCGCTTCTTCTTGCGGGGGTGTATTTGCTGTCGCGCTTTTTTGCCATGATCCCTTCCAGCCCGTGGTCGCGTGCCGCCTCGAAAAGAGAATTGCCGTCTTCGACGAATTCGCTTACGCGATAGGGTGTGTCGGATCTGATGGCATCCTTCAACCATTCCTTTCTTTTTGTCAGGGGTTCATTGACCAACGGTCTTCCATCGAGGTAAAGACAATCGAAGACATAGCAATAACATGGAAAGGTCTTTGATAACTTCTGAATGTTGGCTTCACCGGAGCTCATCAGACGGTTGATAACTTTTTTGAAAACAGGTTTGCCCGCAGCGTCGAGAAAAACGATCTCAGCATCGAAGACGGCATTCGTCGCCCGAAAGGCTTTTTCGCCGTCGAGCAACTCCGGAAATTTGGAGGTGACATCGTTCTGGTTTCTTGTTTGAATTTTGATTTTCCCTTCTTCCCAGGAGATGAGCGCCCGGATGCCATCCCACTTGATCTCGAAGATATAATCATCACCCTTCGGAGGTTTATCCAGGTTTTCTGAAAGCATTGGCTCGACAAACGTGTTCACATAATCCAGTTGGGGTTCATCGACGCGTTCCAGCAGGTATTCCCTTTCTTTCGTCTTGTGCATACGGTATTCGCCCGACATTTCCTTGCTGTTCAGCCGGAAATAAAATCCGTCCTTTTTTTCCTTTGTGATCTGGTATTTACCCAAAGCGTAGATCCACATCTCCCCTGCGCCGTACTGTCCTTTAGGGATCTTGCCATCAAACTTCAGGTATTCCATGGGGTGATCTTCCGTCTGCACGGCGAGGCGTTTAATGCCAGGCCTGGGCGGCAGTCCTTTGGGTACCGCCCACGATTTTAATACACCGTCCTGTTCCAGCCTCAGATCATAATGAAGGTGAGAGGCATGGTGACGGTGAACGACAAAATTGTTGCTCCCTCCGGGCAAGATCTTTCCCGCGGGTTCCGGTGTCTTCTCAAAATCCCGTTTCTGCTTGTAAGTCTCCAACTGTTCGGGCGTCTTGTGTTTTTTTGAAGGAGGAAGATCTTTGGGCTTCGTCACCTGAGTTTTCCGATGCGTGTGCAATGCCACCGCATAGGCACCCATTCCCTCCCAGGAATCGCCATCCTGCAGCACTTTGTCGACTGCCGTATGGATATTAAATTCCACCGGCTTCTTAACATGATTGAGTTCCTCCCATGTCAGTGGCATGGACACGGGTGCTCCGATCCTTCCGCGAAGACTGTAGGGAGAAACAATGCTTTGTCCGCTGCGAATGCGGTAGATGTCCACAAGGATCCTTCCCTTCCTCGCCTCTTTCTTTATATGCAGCGTCGTGTCATTGGGAAATCGTTCAACAAAGGGCCGGGCAATTTCCTGCGCAGCCTCAAACACCTCCGAGAAATTTTGCTGCGCCGAAAGGGGACAACAGATGTGAATGCCTTTCCCGCCAGTGGTTTTCACGAAGGTGGTGTAGCCATAAGTTTCAATGTGCTCCTTCAGGTCAGAAGCAATTGGAAGGAGGTTGGTGAACGTATACCCCTCGGGTGGATCGAGGTCGAATACCATGTAATCCGGCTTGTCAAAATGCGGGCTGCGGCTGTGAAGCTGATGCAGTTCAAGTCCCGCGAGGTTGGCGAGCCACACGAGCAGCGCGGGTTCCGTGGCGATGATATAATCTTTCTCAACGGAACCGAGCGTGGCGAACTCGATCCAGTCGGGTGCCCACTCCGGTCTGTTCTTCTGGTAAAAACTTTCGCCGTGAATGCCATCGGGGAAACGGATCATCGTCAGCGCCCGGCCTTTGATGTGGTTGAGAATGGTGGGAGCGATGTTTAGATAATAGGCGATCACCTCCGCCTTCACAATGCCATCTTCCGGGAAAAGAACCTTGTCCAGGTTGGACAATTCCAATTTGCGTTTTCCTACCTGCGTCCATTGTGTGTTCTTCTTGGCCATTTAATTTCTGATCATAATGAACCGGTCGAAATTACAGAGAATTCCATTCAAATAAACCTAAACTGTATTAGTTTTACTGAAGACAATGTATTGAAGGACAGGAATTTTAATAATTCTCTCCTGGGCATCGTATTGATCACAGGGCTGGTCTCTGGCAGTTACCCGGCGCTGTACCTGGCCAAGTTTCATCCTGCAACAGTGCTCAAGGGAAGGCTTACCAATTTTATGGGTGAAGTATGGGCGCGCAAAGCACTCGTCGTGTTTCAGTTTACATTGTCCATCATTCTTATTGTATCAGTTTGGGTGGTGTATGAGCAGATCAGTTTTGTACAGACCAGGAACCTGGGTTATGATCGAAATAATATCATCATCATACCACGGGAGGGGGTGGTGATTGAAAAACAGGAAACCCTGCTGGCGGAAGTTGAGAAGCTGGCCGGCGTCATGGCGGCATCCGCCACGGGGCATGACATGACGGGCCACAATGGCGGGACATACGGGATAGAGTGGCCGGGCAAGGATCCGGAGGACCGCACGGAGTTCGAACGTGTTACGGTCGACTATGGCCTGACAGAGCTGTTGGGAATTGAAGTTAAAGAAGGCCGGACGTTCTCAAAGGAATCTGGTGCAGAATGGGAAAAGATCGTCTTCAATGAGGCAGCCATCGAGTACATGGACATGAAGGACCCCATCGGGAAAAAAGTAAAACTCTGGGGTGAAGAACGAGAGATCATTGGTGTGGTGAAGAACTTTAACTTCGAATCGTTTCATGAAGTAGTGAAACCATTGTTCTTTTTCCTCAACCCTAAAAATACGGGCTCCATCATGATCAAGATCGAAAAGGGAATGGAACAGGAAGCGCTTGCCGGCATCGAAAACTTTTACATTTCATTCAACCCGGGTTTCCCGTTGACCTACCGGTTCCTCGACAACGATTACCAGGCGCTTTATGTGGCTGAGCAGCGAGTAGCCGCGCTTTCAAAGTATTTTGCAGGCCTGGCCATCATTATTTCATGTCTGGGGTTTGTTCGGACTGGCCGCTTTCACCACCGAGCGCAGGACCAAAGAGATCGGCATCAGAAAGATCCTAGGATCCTCAGACGCGGGGATTGTCTATCTCCTCACAGGTGAATTCACAATCATGGTAGTCGCCGCCATCGCAATTGCCCTGCCCACAAGTTACTATCTCGCCGACCTGTGGCTCGGGAACTTTGTTTTCAGGATCGAGCTGGAGTGGTGGTTCTTTGTCGCGTCGGGCCTCGCCGCCCTGCTCATTGCCTGGCTCACGGTAGGGATCCACACCATGAAAGCTGCAGGGGTGAATCCGGCGCAGTGTTTGAGAAGCGAATGAACTTGGACCACGGCTAAAAGCCAAACCCCGGGAGCCCGACCATCGCTTCATACACGTATCCAGTCGCAGGCGATGGCCTGCCTATGCCGAAGCGGCTTCGCGCAGGCGGGCGCGGCAACAGTGACTCGCTAATGCATCACATCCGCCTTCCGTTTATTGGATAGGAAGAACATCCCAATGACAAAGCAGATCGCCGCCACGGCGATGGGGTAATAAAGTCCGGCGTACGGATCGCCCTCAGGATTAGCCTCTGTGATGGTCGCCACGTATATACTCGTGGCAATATACGGTGTGAGACCTCCGAAGATACCATTGCCGATATGATAGGGCAAGGACATGGACGTATAGCGGATACGTGTTGGAAAGAGCTCCACTAGGAACGCGGCAATAGGACCGTACACCATCGCCACAAAAATCACCTGCACAAAAACCAGAAAGACCATGATCCAGAAATTCCGTGTGCTGAGGCTGATTTCATTTTTCGTGGCGACCACGGGGTCGGGCGACACATCATCCAGCAATTTGGTAACACTATGCACCTGGATATTTCCATCCGCAAAAGTCCGCTCCGTTCTGGTGACGATAACAGAATCACCATGTTCATTTACGGTTGGGCCAGTACTTATCCTGGGTACACCCACCTGCACGCTCTGGTTTACATCGGCCAGCGCGTGCATTTGCTTGTAAATAGGGATATAAAGAATGACGGCAAGGATCATCCCTGCCATCATGATCATTTTGCGGCCGATCCTGTCGGACAAGGAGCCAAAGTAAACGAAAAGCGGCGTGCCGATCAGGATCGCGATGGCAATAATATTCCAGGTCTCACTTTGATTCACATGCAGCGTCCTTTCTATGAAGGTCATAGCATAGAACTGGCCGGTATACCACACAACGCCTTGGCCAGCGGTTGCACCAAACAAGGCGAGCAACACGAGTTTCAGATTCGCTTTCTTGCCAAAACTTTCCTTTATGGGGTTCTTTGACAGTGTTCCTTCCGACTTAATCTTTGCAAACAACGGAGATTCCGACATTTTTAGACGGATGTAAATGGATATGCCTACCAGGAGTGCAGAGAGGAGAAATGGAATCCTCCATCCCCAGTCATTAAAGTCCTCCACGCCTACCCAATAGCGTACAGTAAGGATCACGCCGATGGAGACGAATAGTCCCAGAGTGGCGGTAGTTTGAATAAAGCTCGTGTAATATCCTCTTCGGGCAGCGGGCGCGTGTTCGGCTACGTACGTTGCCGCCCCGCCATATTCACCTCCCAGGGCAAGGCCCTGTAACAATCGCAGGATGAGCACAATGATGGGCGCAGCAATTCCCA
>JBBEBN010000045.1:0-8160 GCA_040882305.1 Cyclobacteriaceae bacterium | reverse complement strand
TTCTTACCACACCAGGCTCAAGGAGCCTCTGGACCTGGCGTATAACTCCCTTCGGTTAAGCGATCCCGCCGCGCTGAACCCTGAGAATATGCCACTGTCGAAGAGAATGATCCACGGCCTCGGCGGGAACCTCTTCCATTCAGAGGTGGGTGTTTTAAAATCCGTTGGGGCAAATGTTAACTATTCCATCCATTATCCCGTGGGAAAGAAATTGAGATTTGCCGGCGGACTTGCCATGTTGATCGAAAACAGGAAGCTGGATATAAGTGAAGTGACGGTCAGGGATCCCGATGAATATTACAACCACCTGCTCAGCGGCTCCACATCACAAACAGATCTTAACCTTCGTGCGGGCGTGCTCCTGTACGGCCAGAATTTCTACCTGGGATTAAGTTACTTACCTCTTCTCTATACCGTACTGGAGGCATCCGAGTTGGAGATGGCGCAACCATTTTATCGTGGATCGGTCCAGGCAGGCGTCTCGATTCCCATGAATGCCGACGTGATATTGAAACCCAGCGTGCTTGCGCTCCTTCAAATGAACAATGACGTGATCGTGGATTTTAATGTAAAAGCCTTCTTCAAACAAAACATCTGGCTCGGCATCACTTACAGGGATATTAAAAGCGGTGTGGCTGTTCTGGGCTGGAACTTTAACGAACGACTGAGCGCTTCATACTCTTATGAGATGTCTCTGGGGGAATTCAAACAATTTAATGACGGCAGCCATGAATTGGTGCTGGCGTTGCGATTAAACAATTTAAGAAAATATACGCAATACACATGGTAGCAAAAATTAGTGTCTTCATATTCTTACTGGCGCTGCCCGCCGTCGTAATGGGTCAACTGCTGGAATTTCATTCCGTGAAAAAACTGCCTTCGTCGGTGAACAGCACTGGCGAGGAAGGTCTGCCTTTGCTTTCTCACGACGGCCGGCAATTGTTTTTCAGCCGGGCGTTGTTTGCCGGAAATACCGGTGGAAAATTTTCAGGCGTGGATGTATGGTTCAGTGAAGTTTCCGGTGATAGCTGGAAAAATCCCTCCAATGTTTTGCCCGGCGGAATCAACAATGAGGGGCATAACGCCCTTATTGGCATGAGCCACGATGGAAATAAAAAGTATTTCCTCAGCGCCACGCCGAATCAAAAGGTGAATGGCATTTACGCCGTTTCCCGTATCAATAATTACTGGACACGTCCGGAATTTGTGATAGTTCCGGGTATTGAAAACGAGAATTTCCTGGGTGTGTATATTTCCCCGGATTTTGATGTAATGATTTTCTCCATGAAGGCTGCGGACAGCCGCGGTGAAGAAGATCTCTATTTCAGTGTCAGGAGTTCTTCCGGACAATGGTCGATGCCTAAAAACATGGGATCCACCATTAATACTAACGGATATGAAATTTCTCCTTTTTTGTCCGCTGATAAGAAAAGACTCTATTTCTCCAGTAACGGTCATGGAGGGGAAGGAGACGCCGATATCTTTTACAGCGAAAGACTTTATAATTCATGGGAGACCTGGTCTCTGCCCATAAACCTGGGCAAAAACGTAAACTCGAAAAAGTTTGATGCTTACTTTTCCATCTATGGCGATTCCATCGCTTTCTTCGCCAGCAACCAGGACGGCAAGTTTGCCGACCTCTTTGAAGCAAAAGTCACGCGTGGCCGAAGCGTGCTGAAATCGGGTCAGCGCTACCTTTCCAGAAATGAATGGAACAGGAACTTGGGCGGTCCGGTTTCCAATAGCATCACTTTTCCAGCCCAGAACTCTAAACTAAGTGCCTCACAGCAGGAATTGCTCTTCTACATCGCCAATAAAATTCAACTGCAGAAAAATATTCTCATTCACCTGGTGGTTAAAGAAGAGGAAATCCCAACCCTTTCTTCTGCCAGGTTAAAAGCCATCTCCGACCAGCTCGTGCAGTCAGGCGTTGGCGAAGAACGCATCATAACGGAACAGGTAGACGCGATCGAAAAGTCAAAACAGGGGGCCGTCGAGATCAGGTTGTTTGAATGATGCCCAATTTCTTCGCCTTCCACGCAAGCTATGGCCTGCTAACGCCGAAGTAATGACTGATCACTCATCATCACTGATTACCGATCTACTGATCTCCGATCACCCCTGAACGGCTTATAATGCTGTTCCTGCGCGAGTGCCAGCATTTCTTTATCACCCCGTGAATCGCCGTAGGCAACGATATGATCGAAGTCGGCGAGGTTGAAGTGCTCCCGGATGCGGCAGACCTTTTCATCGCCGTAACAGTTGCGACCGCTGAATTTTCCTGTGATGATGCCATCGTTTACTTCAAGGCGTGTACCGAGGCAGATGATGTCGTTTCGGTCGCACCAGGGTTTTACCCAGTTTTCAGCGGAGGCTGAGACGACTGCCACCGTGGCTTGTTCCGACCTGTATTTTTCAATGGCGTCTTGCGCTTCCCTCCGTATCAGGGAGGGTAACACAACTGTGGAAAAATTGATACACTTCCGGTTAAAGTCATCCATTTTTTCGCCCTTAAAAAAACGGGTGAGGAAAAATTGTTTTGCTTTCCAGTTGGGAATTACCTTAAGGGCATACAACGCCATGATTGGCGCAAGCTTCAGCATTCCGACGAGGTAGTTTTTCCTTCCGCGGTAGAAATGGACGAATTCGATGAGCGTATCTTTGGTGGTGATAGTGCCGTCAAAGTCGAAAAGCACCAGTTTCCTGGTACCAGCGCGCGGACGTGTTGATCCGGCGGCGGTGTTATGTGCTGTTTGAATGCTCACTTGCTGACTTGATAAATATCGCCAGAACATTTATTCCAGGCAAATCATGCCTACATGATCCTGTAACCGCATAACCATCAGAGGGCGTAAATGATGAGGTAAAAGCTCAATATCCACCCCGCTATGGTTATGAGGATGAACTTGTCCTTCACAAAGATCCTGCTTGGAGACCCGGATTTGTTTTCCACAAAGATGATCTGGAGGTAACGCATTACGCCGGCGATGACAAAAATGGTGGTGATGAAAAGGTAATCGCTGTTAAAACGTTCCGTCACTTCCGGGGAAACAGTATACATAATATAAGCGACCAGCACCACGGCTGACAGTAACGTAATGCAGGAATTTATAAAATCAAGGTTGTAGCTTTGGGATGATTTGCGGATCACACATCCATTCTTCGCATTGATGAGGATGTCGTCTCTCCGTTTTGCGATAATCAAAAACAGGGCAAGCAGCAGGATCATTAAGGATAGCCAGTGGGTGACGGGCAGGTCGGCAATTGCGCCACCGCTGTAGACGCGAAGCAAAAATCCAATGGCTACGATAAACAGGTCCACAATGGGAATATTCTTCAAACCAAACGAGTAGCCCAGGTTCATGACAAGATACGTCACCAGGATGTAAAAGAAGGCCATATCCAGAGACGCGGCGATAAAAAAGCCCGAAGAGATCAGCACAACCACCATCATCCATGCGCTTACAGTGCCAATTTCACCTGAAGCTATTGGCCTGAGTTTCTTTGTTGGATGAAGTCTGTCGACGAAGCGATCGCGGTAATCGTTGATCACATAGACGCCTGAGGCGACGAGGCTGAATGCCACGGCGCCGATCCCTACCATGAGCAGTTCTTCTGTTTTAAAGAGGTGTCCTGCAAAAAATGATGGAATGAACAGAAAGAGATTTTTTACCCATTGTCTTACTCTGATCAGATTGATAATTGATCTTCCATAGGAAACCTGACCCCGGATGATATCCTGCAGGGACCAGGATGGTGCTGCGGTTATGTGCCTTTCCGTGCTGCTGGCGGGTGCTGCGGTTGTTGCACCTGTTGTACTAGTCGATTCCATGCTTCACTACCAAATGTTCTCCAAATCTTTTCCGGTGTACAGATGATTGCGCGTGGCAAATAGCGTTTCGCGCTTTACTTTTCTAAGGGCCAGCGGATCCTTTGTGAATAATCTCGATAACCAGGCGATAGGCATCAGGAACAAAAAATACACGATGCTTAAAAGTATCCTGGAGTTCACCCATCCCAGGGCGAGGGCTATTTTGAACCACACCCACTCGATGGCCCGGGCGAACGCAGGAATGAAGATCGATAGAGCGCCTGTCAACACGGCGATCTTGGCCAATAAAGGGATACTAAAAATCCATGCGAGGGCAAGCAAGCCTGTAACGATGACGAGTATCGTCTTGAATCTATCCTGAGATTGCACGATCTATCCTTAAAATAGTGTATAAATAAATGGTGCCACGGCCGAGCTTCCGCCAATAACAATGAGTACACCGATAAATATCAACAGCAGGATGATGGGGGTTAGCCACCATTTTTTCCGTTCCGTTAAAAAACTGAACATGTCTCTCACAAAATCCATATGGTTGAAGGTTAATTGAGTTTCTTTTTTAATGTTATTTAGTCCAGTGTGAACTCCTCTTTCCAGTTGTCTTTTTCCTGCCACTCGGGTTGAAGTCTCTTTTCGAAAAGGAAGTTCCCGATCACGAGAAAATCCATCCCGGTGCGCATAAAGCACCGGTAGGCGTCCTCGGGGGTACAGATAATGGGTTCACCGCGCACGTTAAAGCTTGTGTTGACGATCACCCCATATCCGGTAAGGTTCTTAAACTCTTGTACCAGGTTGTAGTACACCGGGTTCGTTTGCTTATGAACCGTCTGTATCCTGGCGGAATAATCAATGTGCGTGATCGCTGGCATATCTGACCGCAGGTGGTACAATTTATCTTTCAATGAAAACGTTTGATAATCAGGGGGTAGCGGCTTTCGTCTTTTGCAAGACACCGGCTGTACAAGAAGCATGTAGGGAGAGATGGAATCGTGTTCAAAATATTCTGCGCAGTCTTCCGCCAGCACGGAAGGTGCAAAAGGCCGGAATGATTCCCGAAATTTTATCTTAACGTTGAGTTTTCTCTGCATTTCTTCATTTCTGGGATCACCGAGAATGCTTCTACCCCCAAGCGCGCGGGGACCAAACTCCATCCGCCCCTGCATCCAACCGATGACACTGCCCTCAGATAATTTTCGCGCAACTTCTCTGCACATTTCATCCGAATTCTGAAACTGTCGAAATACAGCAGTGTATTTCCTGGCTATAGAAAGAACGTCCTTGTCACAAAAGTCCGGACCCAGATAAGAGCCCTTCATGGCGTCTGGTGTCGCGAGGGTGTCTCGTTCTTTTCCAAAATATATATGGTATGCAGCCTGGGCCGCCCCGAGCGCACCGCCGGCGTCCCCGGCAGCCGGTTGAATAAAAATATTTTTGAATAGTCCGGAGTTGTAAAGTTTTCCGTTCGCCACGCAATTAAGTGCCACACCACCGGCCATGCATAAGTAAGAGGACTGTGTGAGCCTCTTTGCCTCGGTTGCCATTTTTATAACTACCTCTTCCGTTATCCCTTGAATTGCAAGTCCGAGGTTACAATGATGGGTTTGTAATTCTTCTTCAGGTTTCCGTGCCTTGAATCCAAACAACCGCGACCATTTTTCCTTGTGCACCATTGTCAGCCCCGTGGCATAGTTAAAATAATCCTGATTGAGCCATATCGATCCGTCATCCTTGATCTCCATCAGGGTTGACCGGATAATGTCTGTATATTTTCTTACCTGTTCACTGCCGGCCACGCCATAGGGTGCGAGTCCCATGAGTTTATATTCGCCGGAATTCACTTTAAAGCCCAGGAAGTAAGTAAAGGCCGAGTAAAGCAGTCCCAGCGAATGGGGAAATTTTAATTCTTTTAAAATCGAGATTTCTTTCCCCTTACCATGACAAATGGAGGCCGTTGCCCATTCGCCGACGCCATCGATGGTGAGGATGGCCGCTTCACTGAACGGAGATGGATAAAATGCACTTGCGGCATGAGAGAGGTGGTGCTCGGGAAAGAGCAGTTTTGTTTTCTTCCTTTCGAGTGTCCCTATTTTCTCCAGCTCTTCGTAAAGGAGGCGCTTCAGGAACATTTTTTCTTTCAGCCACACCGGGATGGCTGTCATAAACGAGGGTAAGCCTCTGGGGACAAAGGCATAATACGTCTCCAGCAACCGCTCAAACTTCAAAAGGGGTTTATCATAGAATGCAATGGCGTCCAGTTTATCGAGCGAAGCCCCGGAATATTCAAGGCAGAATTTTACCGCGTTCGCCGGAAAGCCAGGGTCGTGTTTTTTCCGGGTAAACCGTTCTTCCTGCGCGGCAGCGACAATTTCTCCATCTTCGATAATAGCGGCGGCTGAATCATGATAGAAGGCTGAGATTCCTAAAACTTTCACTGAATTGATTGCTTATTAAGGATGGTGGAGCATATGGGTACACGAAGCGTGCGTAAAATACTGTTCCACGTATTCATGACCGGCAATTGGCATTGCTTTTTAATGTCCTAGAAAGATTCTTAATGCCGGTCTTTGACTGTTTACCTAAAAATGATTGCACCTCTTCGTTTATTGGGGAAGCCATCGGCCTAACAGACATGCCTGCCATGGCAGGCAGGCCGGGGGGTTGGCTCGCAATTTTAGTATATCAACGGGTGATGTGCTACCCACAGGTGCAACAGGTGCGGGTAGGCCGGAAACAGTTTAGACGCACAAACAAAAACCTCGAAACAACGACAAATGGATCTTTTATTTTTAGGGAAAGTATTGTTGAGAAAATTATGGATCCTCGTATCCGTTCCCCTCATCGCGGCGTTTGCAGCCTACATTTTCACCATGGATATGTCTGACACCTACGTATCCAAAGCCCAGCTAGCCACAGGTTTTACGATGAATGATCAGGTTCAGCTTACGGAAGAAAAATTCAATGGTCGTGAAGCGGATGTTAAATTCAGCAACCTGATAAGTTCCATGAACTCAGGCCTTTCTGTCAACCTCACGTCTTACCGCCTGTTACTCCATGACCTGGACCCCAAGAACGTACCCTATCACCGACCAGATCCGTCCGACTTCAGGGCTACGCCGGAAGAAATTGAAAAAGTAAGAAGCATTGTCGCACGAAAGCTGGAGAAGTTTTCTCCCCTGGCATCAAATGATCCCGAATTTGAGCTCGTGGATGAATTTTTGGAAGCATACGACTACGGTTATGAGGATATCGACGAAAGGCTTACCATCGAGCGCATTCCCAATACCGATTTCATCGAGGTTTATTTAGCTGAGGATCAACCCGGATTGGCTGCGCTGGGTGCAAATGCTTTCTGCGAGGAGTTTCTGCGCTATAATGAATCGCTAAAATCAGAACGCAGCAGTGAGTCCGTTGAATTTCTGAGAGATCTGGTTGAAAAGAAACACAATGAGCTGCAAAGAAAGCTTGATACCCAAAAAATGTTCAAGGCTAACAACAATGTGTTTAACCTGGAGGGAGAAAGTGGAATGAAGATGGGCCAGCTCTCCGTCCTGGATGGGCAGGCGGCAACCACACGAAGTGATATTAACCGGCTTGAACTCACCATCCGTCAGTTGAGCAGAGATATCGCGCAACTTTCCGGGCCGGTCACTTCAGGAAGCAATCAGCGAATATTGGAACTCCACTCAATGATCCGCGAGATGAACGGCCGTTATATAACCGGGGGTAGCAATAATCGGGCGCTCCTGGATTCTTTGAACATGCTACGGGAAGAACTGGGCATGGAACAGGAAAAATCTACACGGATAGGACCTTCTGTCTCGACGGGTTATACTGTGGCTGACCTGCGGAATCAACTAAAAGAGAAAGAGATCGAGTTACAGGTTCAAAAGGACGCTCTCCGTATGCTTGAGTCAAAGATCCGGGCGATAAATTATAGCTTTTCCGGATATGCTAACAAGGAAGCTCAACTGTCAGCCATTGGGCAAGAAGTGGATCTGGCCAATCAGGAATATTTGCAGGCTCAGGACAAATACAACGAAGCAAAAAACCGCCAGATGTCGGGCAACGATCTCCGCCTGGTGCTGACGGCTACTCCACCGGTAGACCCTGAACCTGGAATCAGGTTAATCATTATCGGGTTGGCGGCCTTCACAAGCCTGTTCTTCTGTATCGTGGCGATCGTTGGTATTGAGCTGATGGATGGCGCCATCCGAACACCGGAAAAATTCAAACGGATGGTGAACCTCCCTTTGGTAGGGGCCATCAACCGGATCGACAGCCGCAATTTTAATATCCGGACTTATTTCAATCAACAAAATGGAAATGAGGAG
>JBBEBN010000044.1:0-8220 GCA_040882305.1 Cyclobacteriaceae bacterium | reverse complement strand
TATTAAGCAATCGCTGCCAGGTAATAGCATCCTCGGAACGGTAGACAGACGATCCACCTGTCCAATATAATTTGCCATCATGCAATGTCCCGCGCCCCCCTAATGACAATCCTGTGGCGCCCATTTCTTCCCATGTAATTCCGTCCTTTGACCGATAGGCCCTTTGCTCAATAGCCCACATCCAACCATCAAACACGATAAATACTGAATACGGATCGTAAGGGGGATTGCTATTTACCAGCTCCCAGTTTACAGCATCCACTGAACTATAGATATCCGAAGTAGAATAGTGCATTTCATCGCTGATGTACTTATAGCCCTCAAGTACCCATACCTTGTTGTCAAAAACCAACACACCATTAGGAGAGGAATCGCGGGGACTGAATGAAGTTTTATTCGCAATTTTTTGCCATGGACCGGGGTATTCATTTCTAAGGCCCGGTGTTACTGTTGTATCGGAGAAAAAAATCCATTCGTCGGACGTTTCCGGATACTGGCCGTACGACTCAGTCGCAGTAATACCTAACGGAATAGAAACCTGTGAAGTGAAATGATCACTTATCAGATAAATTCTCTCCGTTCCCTCAGGCAGCTTAACATTGATGATGGAGCCGTTTTCTTCTCTCCTATTTTCTTCACCTAACCAAATGATAAAGTATTGAAAGGACGCTACACGAATGTCGGGGAGGGGGACAAAAAGGATAGAATCAAATGAAAGGGTATAATCTGATAGTGCGAGCGTATCAATCGAATTGTTCCTCAACTCGATCCAGGGAAGGTCAATATCTTCAGCTGAGGCCGTCAATGTAGCGACCGGCCTTATTTCATTAATAACGATGCCCTGAGCAGAGGCATAGCTGAAAGTGAATAAGATAGCACTAACCCTTAGTAGGGCCCGACCATACATCATATAAAACAGAGTTTACTAACGGTTTGTCTTTGAAATCAGCATTTTGGCGAGTTCTAACAAACTTGATGGGTAAATTTACGCGAATCGGCCGTATTTAAAAAACGCTTTCTTGCCGCTTAGCGAGTTGGTGGCATTTTTCACTGCCCCATGAGCACTACATCGCTTCCGATTGTCAGACTCATCAGTGAAAAATTATGTCTGGAGAACATCATAAGGCCTGCGACACCTCATTTCGGCTATTCTTTTTCGTTAAAATAGCGTAATTTGCGGCCTTATTTTTTCAAATGGTAGCCATTATTGATTATCAGGCCGGTAACATCGCGTCGATCCAAAATATGTTGAAAAGAATTGGTGCAGACGCCATCGTCACAGCCGATTCACACAGGCTGAGTGAAGCGTCTTATTTGATATTACCAGGGGTGGGGGCGTTTGACTATGGGATGGCAAAACTCAAAGAACTTGACCTGCTTCCGATCCTCCAGAAAAGGGTAATGGAGGATAAAGTGCCGATACTCGGCATTTGCTTAGGAGCGCAATTAATGTGCAATAGAAGTGAAGAAGGCATTCTACCAGGCTTAGGCTGGATTGATGCTGACGTCAAAAAATTCCCTACTGATGCCGATGGTAACCGTTACCGGGTGCCGCACATGGGATGGGAAACAATCGCCAGGAAAAAAAACAGTAAATTACTTCAAGATCTTCCTGACCCGTCGCGCTTTTATTTTGTCCATTCCTATTACATCAATTGCCGGGAACCAGAAGATAAATTACTCATCAATCAATACGGCGTCAATTATGATTCCGCGTTTGAACGTGATAATATACTAGGTGTTCAATTCCATCCTGAAAAAAGCCACAATTTCGGCAAGCAACTTTTGAAAAATTTTATCGGCCTGTAACCCACCATGGCATTACCGCGTGTTATACCCATCCTCTTACTTAGAAACAAAGGGCTTGTTAAATCCATCAGATTCAAGGATCATAAGTATATCGGCGATCCGATCAACACTGTAAAAATTCTGAACGAAAAGGAGGTCGATGAACTTGCGTTTATCGATATTGACGCATCGAGAGAAAACCGCGAGCCGAATTACCAATTGCTAAGTGAAATTGCCTCTGAATGTTTTATGCCACTGGCATACGGAGGCGGTGTTTCTTCGCTCAAACAGATCCGCATTTTGATCCAAAGTGGCATTGAAAAGATAATTATCAATCACCATGCGCTTGTAAACCCGGGGTTTGTTAAATCTGCAATTGATGCTTTTGGAAGTTCAACCATTGTAGGAGCCATGGATATCAAAAAGAATTTCTTTGGATCATACCAGGTTTACACGCATGTGGGCACAAAATCGTTGTCCAAGGACGCAGTGACATATGCAGAAAGCCTTGAAGCGCTCGGCGTAGGGGAATTACTAGTGAATAATGTTGATCTGGATGGCATGATGAGCGGATATGACTTAAGTATCGTTAAGAAAATTGCGGAGGCGGTCGATATTCCCGTGATCGCTTGTGGAGGAGCAGGAACAGTTGATGATATTGATAGGGTGATCAATCAGGCAAACGCCTCTGCAGCCGGAGCCGGAAGTATGTTCGTCTATCGCGGGAAGCACCGGGCAGTACTGATTACTTACCCCGAATACAAGATCCTTAATGAAATTTTTAGAAAAAAGAAACCTTAGACAGGCGGGTATACAAATGAAAGTTTCGAAAGAACACAGAATATGCACAAAAAGCGTAATGGATACGACAGCAGATCCTGACATCATGTTTGACGACGACGGCGTTTGTAATTATTATCATGAGTATCAGGACAAGGCAAAACTGCGATTATTCAACACTGAAAAAGATCGAAGCAAATTTGATGTGCTTATTCAAAAAATAAAGCACGCAGGCAGAGGCGCGGAATATGATTGTGTGATTGGTGTTAGCGGTGGTGTAGACAGTACTTATGTTGCCTATCTGGCAAAGCAACTCGGGCTTCGCCCGCTGGCAGTTCATTTCGACAATGGATGGAATTCAGAACTTGCGGTAAAAAATATAGAACATATTCTTGATAAACTTAAAATTGATCTGGTCACTTATGTGATAGATTGGGAAGAATTCAAATCCCTTCAGCTTGCTTTTCTGGCGGCATCCACTCCGGATGGTGAGGTGCCGACGGACCATGCCATCGGCGCCGTTCTCTTTAGGATTGCCAATGAGAAGAGGATCAAGTACATAGTCAATGGAAATAATTTTGCGACCGAATCGGTGATGCCTCCGACCTGGTCATACGGTCATATCGATTGGAAATATATTCAAACGATTAATCGGCTTTTCGGAACCAAAAAATTAAATGATTACCCGTACATTACGCCACTCCGATACGCCCACTACACATTTGTCAAGGGGATAAGGATTATTTCCATTCTGAATTATCTGCCGTATAACAGGGATGAAGCAATGAACATTCTTCAAAATGAACTGGGATGGAAGTACTATGGGGGGAAACACTACGAATCTATTTACACCCGCTTTTACCAGGGGTACATTTTGCCAGAGAAATTTGCGATAGACAAGCGAAAGGCACATTTGTCGACATTAATCTTTTCACAACAAATTAGCCGGGAACAAGCGCTGAAAGAACTTAAGCAACCGATTTATCCCCCGGAATTGCTCGAGGAGGACAAGATATTTGTGATCAAAAAACTTTCACTCACACGCGAATCTTTTCAGAAGATCATGGATTCGGCATCTAAGACGTACAGGGATTATCCTAATCAATATGAATTCTTAAGTTTCTTGAAAAAGACCCTCAATCGCCTGAGAGGCAAAGGGCTTGCATATAGTTAATTGGTAATGCTTCGTACGACCTTGGAAATCGTAAATCTTCATATATATCCGTCGGTCTTTAAATTCGAAAGCCGAATCCTGAAAGAAACCCACAGCATTATCAGGCTTGGGCTAGCTTCAAGAGTCATTATCGTCAGTTCCGGTGAAAGGACTCAGCTGGCGGAGGAAAATATTTCGGATAAAATTAAGGTCGTCAGAGTAAAACCCTCGATTCCGTCTGTTCCATTCGCGAAATTGAATAAGGCTATCTTTTACCTTGAGTTTTATATCAGGACTACCATATTCAGTCTTTGCGTCCGGGCAAATGTCATTAATTGCCACAGCCTGATGATGCTTCCAGTTGCCGTGCTCGTAAAGAGAATTCAAAGGAGCAAACTAATATATGATCCCCATGAATTGGAAACCGAACGGATCGGACTTCGAGGAGTCTTCCAAAAACTATCAAAGTGGGTTGAGAAAAAATTGATATATCAAACTGATGCAATTATTGTGGTGAGTGAGTCGATCCGCGATTGGTACAGGAACACTTATCAATTGAATAACGTATTTACGATCAAAAACATCCCTCAAAAAACACATCCCATAAAAAGCAATATCCTGAAGGAAAAACTTAAAATCTCCACAGATCATCAGGTGTTCCTTTACCAGGGGTTAATTAGCGAAGGAAGAGGTATAGAATTGTACCTGAATGTTTTTTCAAAACTCAATAATCACCAACACCTTGTCATCATCGGCTATGGCCCTATGGAACCCATTGTCCGGGAATTCGCCATGAAATTTCCCAACGTTCATTTTCATCCGGCATTGCCGCCAGATCAGATCCTTTATTACACTTGTAGCGCGGATGTTGGCTTAAGTGTGATCGAAAATCTGTGTCTGAGCTATTATTATTGCTTACCGAATAAGTTTTTCGAATATATCGCCGCTGGCGTCCCGCTTATTGTAAGTGATTTCCCTGACATGTCACGTCCCGTTAAACAGTACAATATTGGCTGGACCGTAAGTGTAAACGAAGAATCTTTAACCAAATTGATAAAAAACATTACACAGGCTGACTTGAACAAGAAAAAGAGTTGCCTCGAAAAGGTTCGGGATTCATTTGCCTGGGAATACGAGGAGCCAATCCTAAGCAGCGTCTTCGATCAAATTTATAAGACCGCTTAGACTATCTTGCTAAACGCAAGGGATGTGAATGCACTTTTATTCAATCGCAAACCTGACAACAATTTCGGGGGTGTGAATAAGGCCTTTTTCTTTATATTTGCCAAATTTATAAAAGCCAGGTCTCTTCATGAATAAAATAAGGTTTGCTTTAGTGGGTTGTGGGCGGATCGGCCAGCGCCATGCTCAACATATATCGAATAATGGAATTCTGTCGGCGGTCTGTGACATTGAGTTAAAGAATGCCGAAGTACTGGGCCAGCAATATGACGCGAAAGTCTTCGGATCCATTGAGGAGCTCTTAAAGCAGGAAAAAGCAATCGATCTTGTCTCCATCTGTACTCCTAATGGTCTTCATGCGCAACACACTTTGAAGGCATTGGCCGCCAACCACCATGTCCTGGTGGAAAAACCCATGGCATTGTCAGTCCAGGATTGTGGTGAGATGATCAAAGCTGCAGAAAAGGCCAATCGCCGGCTCTTCATTGTTAAGCAGAACCGCTTCAACCCGCCCGTAGCGGCCGTTAAGCAAATTATTGATGAGGAACGGCTAGGGAGAATTTTTAGCGTGCAGCTGAGTTGTTTTTGGAACCGCAACAATGACTATTATAACAACTCCTGGAAGGGAACCAGGGACATGGATGGTGGCACTTTGTATACGCAATTCAGCCATTTTATTGATCTTTTATATTGGATCATTGGAGACGTTAAGAGCGTTAAAGCTTATACCGGCAATTTCGCTCATCAGGGTATTATCGAATTTGAGGATAGTGGCGTCGTAGCGCTGGAATTTTACAATGGTGTTATTGGAACGATCAATTACTCTGTAAATAGCTTTGGGAAGAATATGGAGGGATCGCTCACGATTTTTGGCGAAAAGGGTACGCTAAAGATCGGCGGCCAGTACCTGAATGAACTCGAGTATCAGAACATCGAAGGGTACGAGATCAAGAATTTGCCGAAAGGGAACCCGGCCAATAATTACGGCCAATATCAGGGCTCCATGTCAAACCATGATAAGGTGTACGAAAATATCATTGATGTATTGAATCATGAAGGCGTCATCGCCACAAATGGTTTTGAGGGATTGAAAACGATTGAAATCATTGACAAGATCTATTCTGCTGCAAAAGTGATTGTATGAGTCCTGAGTTGTTCGAATCAGCAATCGTTGGAGTTACATTTGGAGAGAATGTAAAGATTGTCAAACCTGTTAACATCTACGGATGCCAGATCGGCAATAACTGTTTTATCGGTCCTTTCACAGAGATCCAGCGCAACGTTGTCATCGGAAATAGCACCAAAGTGCAGTCACATACTTTTATCTGCGAACTCGTAAAGATCGGGAACCATTGCTTTATTGGACATGGGGTCATGTTTATCAATGACGCTTTTGCGAGGGGCGGACCAGCGCAGGGAGATCGGACACTATGGAAGGAAACCACAATTGGCAATCAGGTGTCGATCGGATCAAACGCAACAATCCTACCTGTTGAAATTTGTGATGGTGTTGTGATCGGCGCTGGTTCAGTGGTAACAAAGAACATTACAGTACCCGGCATTTACACCGGAAATCCTGCAGAATTGATGCGCAAATTCTGAATGCAATAAGGCCTAAAAGACAAATAACAAAATGACAATTCCGTTCGTAGACCTGAAATCCCAATATACTTCCATAAAGCGCCAAATCGACACAGCTATTGACGACGTAATTAATGAAACATCGTTCATTGGTGGTCCTCACGTTAAAACATTTGAAAGCGAATTTGCGAAAGTGTATGGTGTAAAACATTGCATTGGCGTCGCCAATGGCACCGATGCCCTATACATCACCATGAAAATGCTGGGTATTGGCCCTGGTGATGAAGTTATCACAAGCGCATCCAGTTGGATTTCAACGTCTGAAACAATTACTCAGACCGGCGCAAGACCGGTTTTCGTCGACATTCATCCGGATACATACACGATAGATCCTGACCTGATCGCGAAAAAAATCAACGCCAGAACAAAAGCCGTGATTCCCGTTCACCTGTACGGACAGGCCGCACACATACAATCGATCAAGGAACTATGTGATGAACAGGGGTTATTCCTGATCGAAGATTGCGCACAATCACATCTCACGGAAGAAAAAGGAAAACTTGTGGGCACGTGGGGCACTGCAGGTACACTCAGCTTTTACCCAGGCAAAAATTTAGGTGCTTACGGAGACGCAGGCGCTGTGATAACAAATGATGACACCCTTGCAGAAAAAATCAGGATGTATGCAAACCACGGCGCATTAAAAAAACATGAGCATAAAATTGAAGGAGTTAACAGCAGGCTGGACGCTATCCAGGCGGCGATACTGTCGGCCAAACTTCCATATCTTAAAAAATGGACTGATCAGCGCATCGCTAACGCCAACATCTATTCAAATAAATTGAAGGAGTCGAACCTGGTTCTCCCACGGGTGAGGCCCTTAACCAAGCATTCCTTTCACTTGTATGTAATCAGATCCCGGAAAAGAGATCAACTGAAAGCGTATGTTGAAAGCAAAGGTGTTCAAACAGCAATCCATTATCCAACAGCATTGCCAAACTTACCATCTTATAAATACTTGAATCATCAGGAGGCCGACTTTCCGGTAGCCAGCAACTATCAAAGGGAAATCTTATCCTTGCCAATGTACCCTGAATTAACCGAGGAACAGATCGATTATGTTTGCGCGCGGATTCTTGAGTTCATTCAAGACTAAATATAGAAATACTTTCGAACCTGATACAACCGGATGAATATTGTAATTATAAACCACTACGCAGGTGGGACCAGTTTTGGAATGGAATTCCGACCCTTTTACCTCGCAAAAGAATGGATCAAGCTGGGTCATAAGGTGATCATTGTGGCGGGGAGCTTTGCGCATTTACGCTCACGGCAGCCTGAAATCAATGCAGCCGTAACTCATGAGACAATTGACGGTGCTGATTATTTATGGTTAAGGACCAACAGATACGACGGGAATGGCCTTGGACGTATTTTCAGCATGTTACTCTTTACAATTCGATTGTATCTATTAAAGAATAAATTAGAATACTTCAAACCCGATCTAATTATTGCTTCATCCACTTATCCCATGGATAGTTTTCCCTCTCGCTGGCTTGCAAAAAAGTTCGGTGCAAAATTTTGTTTTGAAGTCCATGATTTATGGCCTTTATCTCCGATGGAATTTGGAAATTATTCAAAATGGCATCCTTTTATCATGATCGTTCAATGGGCGGAGGATTATGCATACAAACATGCCGATTTTGTCGTATCCCTATTACCTGCCGCCAAATCCT
>JBBEBN010000043.1:0-8221 GCA_040882305.1 Cyclobacteriaceae bacterium | reverse complement strand
GTGGATGGACCAGAAAGAACAGCTTGCCCGTCTGTATGCGTATTCAAAAAGTGAGCTCAGGGAACAAAAAATAAATCTGGACTCCATCGAGCGCGCCACCAATGCCATGGAGAAAAAACTTTCCGAACGATCCAGGGATTTTTCCGAAGGCTATGCTACCGCAAGGATCAGCTATTCCAGGATCCGGGAGCTTCTCCTGGATTATGAAGCCGTGGTGGAGATCATCCGCGTGAGAAAATTTGATCAGGTCTTCACCAATGAGTCGAAATATATTGCACTGGTACTCAAAAAAGGTCTGGACGCTCCGGTCATGAAAGTGATGGAAAATGGCCAGCAACTGGAAACCCGTTACGCAAAATTTTACCGGAATGCCATCCAACAAAAAGTTCAGGACGATTATTCCTATGATCAATATTGGGCACGTATCGAGCCCGGGTTGCAAAACAAGAAAGTCATTTACTTCTCCCCTGACGGCGTCTACAACCAGCTGAACTTAAATACGTTGAAAAAGCCAGGCGCCGATTATGTCATTAACCGTTATGACATCACCATACTTGGAAATTCGAAAGACCTCGTTGCCCTGAAAAATAAGAAATCTGCAGCACCAGCAAAAAACGCAACACTGGTAGGATTTCCCGATTATGGCGGGCCATCCCTTGCTCCCCTTCCCGGAACAAAAGTGGAGATCGATGGCATCTCAGCCATCCTGAAGGCATCCGGCTATAACCTGAATGTCCTCACCCAGGCAGGGGCCACGGAAGCCAAATTAAAATCCGTAAAGGGACCTGAGCTTTTGCATATTGCAACGCATGGTTATTTCCTGGAGGATGTGGAAAAAACTGGCGAAGCATTTGGTGTTCACCTGGAGAATGCAAACGACAATCCGCTCCTTCGCTCAGGGATCATGCTGGCGGGTGCGGCCAGAACTTTGAGCGGCGCCACCACACCAAACCTCGTGAGCAACGATAACGGTATCCTTACAGCTTATGAAGCCATGAACCTCAATCTGGAAGGAACGCAATTGATCGTATTGAGCGCCTGCGAAACCGGACTTGGCGAAGTGAAAGCCGGAGAAGGCGTGTATGGGCTGCAACGTGCATTTTTAGTGGCTGGAGCCGACGCCCTCATTATGAGCCTCTGGAAGGTCGACGACACAGCCACCCAGCAACTGATGAAAAACTTTTACAGCAACTGGATCAAACTTCGAAACAAACAAAAAGCCTTCAAGCAAGCACAGCTGCAACTGATGACGAAATACAAAGAACCGTATTACTGGGGAGCATTTGTCATGATGGGGCAGTAAAATTAGTCATTAGTCATTAGTCATAGTCAACCGGTAACTGGCAACTTATTTCCCCTTCTCCTCCAGCGGAACAAACTTCAGCAGCATGCCCGGCCCTTCGGTGACCACATAAATGAAACCATCCGGACTTTCTTCAACGGCACGTACACGGGCCATTTGGTCGATCAGCCTTTCCTGGCCAACATATTTGCCACCCGCAACTTCAACGCGGGCGATATGCTGGAGAGACAAAGCTCCTACCAGGAAACTGTTTTTCCATCCTGGATATTTGTCGCCTTTAAGTTGTGTCATGCCGCATGGAGCAATGGAAGGAACCCAATACGTAACGGGTTGTTCCATTCCTTCCTGAGCTGTTTTGTCCGTGATGGGTGTACCATCGTAGTTGATACCGTAGGTAATCACGGGCCATCCGTAATTTTTTCCTTTCTCAACTTTATTAAGCTCATCGCCACCGCGCGGGCCGTGTTCAACATCCCAGAGGGTTTTAGTATCGGCATCGTAAACCAGGCCCTGGGGGTTGCGGTGACCATAACTCCAGATCTCCGGTTTTGCGCCTTCGGTGTCGACAAAAGGATTGTCAGTTGGCACTTTTCCATCGTCGTGTAACCGGTGGACCTTCCCCAGATGGTTGCTGAGGGTTTGTGCATTTTCCTTTGTGCCGCGTTCTCCGGAGGAGAAAAACATATATCCGTTTCCGTCAAACACAATGCGGGATCCGAAGTGCACTCCGGATTCGGAAAGGGGCTGGGCGGCAAACAATTCCTCCAGGGCAGTGAATTTATTTCCCTCCAGTTTCGTCCGGACAATGACTGTCCCACCTCCGCCTTCACCTTTTTTTGCGTAGCTGAGGTAGATCCAACCGTTGTCTTCGTAATCAGGGTGCAAGGTTATGTCCAGGAGACCGCCCTGTCCCTTTACAAAAACGTCGGGGATCTGAATGGTCTCGGGCAATTGCTTGCCATCCTGAAAGATCAAAACCTCGCCTGCGCGTTCCGTCACCAGCATCCTTCCATCGGGCAGAAATTCAATGGCCCAGGGGTTTTTAAGGTTGTTGGCAATGGTATCGACACCATAGGTCAGTTTTTCAGATTCAAATCTTTTACCCGTATATGTTTCAGCTGCATTTCCATCACCCACTCCGTTTTCTTTATCGGAACAGCCAAAGGCAAGCAACACAAGCATGGTAAGACAGTATGGGATTTTGTTCATGGTTATTTTATTTTAAGCTGCAATAATCAGGATTTTTTCATTCAAAAAAAGGTATCGTCCTGCCTTTTAAGTTAATGGATTAACAATGGTAAACCTGTAATTTATTACAGGTATTCGAATGGGTAAAAATAGCGAATCACCTGTTTATTAATGCAGCAAATCGCGTCCGAAAGCGCATCTACGCGGCGAAATAGCAACTTTTCCCCCATTTTTCAATAGGAAGGTACACGATTTCTGATGCCGCTTTTCCAATCCAAAGGTACGGAGGGCAAATGTGACCGGACCATTGTTCGGAAGTCTCAGTTTGGAGTGCTAATTTCAACGCTAAATCAAAGACATGCATAACGGATTACTCGTTTCCCATTCTTACCTTCGGTACATCATCCTGATACTCCTCACGGTGGTGATCATCGCGGCCCTGCTGGGGATGATCAGTAAGAAGGCCTATACGGATGGGGATAACAAACTAGGTTTGTACCTTTTTATCGCCACCCATTTGCAACTTCTTCTAGGACTGATCTTATTTTTCATCAGCCCAGTGGTACAGTTTTCAGGCGCGGCCATGAAGGACGCCATCACGCGATACTGGCTGGTGGAACACAACAGCGCCATGCTCATTGCCATCGTTTTTATTACGCTGGCGAGAACCACTTCAAAAAAAATGACCGAAGGTCGGGCAAGACATAGACGCATGTTTATCTTTAACCTGATTGCTCTGGTCATCATTGTACTCACGATATCTATCAGCGGCAGGGATTTTCTCCTTTTCCGTTGATTAGTCCGATAAATGGAAGTTACAGTTTCTCCTTGCAGGGGATACATAATATTGTGAAAACTAATTTTTAGAGCTAAACCCACGACTATGAGACTGTTTCTCACGCTTTTATTTACGGCCTTCGGTTTTATCCTTTTCGGACAGGAGGTATCAGCCAGATATGAACTGGTCAAAATGGACAAAACCGTCAATACCTTTCGCCATGAAGCTGCTCCGGTAGTTTCTCCCGATGGAAAGTCACTCTATTTCTTTGTGCAAAACCATCCGGAAAATACATTCGGAAAGGATGACACTCAGGATATCTGGGTTTCGAGAAAAGATGAGAATGGCGTATGGTCTGCGGCCGAACATATGCCGTCCCCCTTCAACATTCATCCCTCAAACCAGGTATTTACCATACTGCCCGATGGGAACATCTTCATTAAGGGTGGAAGAAGTAAAGGCGAAAAAGGATTTTCCATTGCCAGGCCCAATGGCGGCCTTGTGGAACTCGATGTAAAAGAGTTTAAAAAAATGAATCGGGGACGCTTCTATGGCGCCACGATGTCGGCAGACAGGAAGCATATCGTCATGTATTTCAGCGAAAGGGAAAACAGCCCCATCAGCGACCTGTATGCCAGCCAACTTCAGGCTGACGGATCCTATTCTCAACCGGTTAAAATGAAACTCAGCACCAACTTGGACGAAGTAGGGCCGTTCATCAGCCCTGATCAGAAGTCGCTGTATTTCGGAAGTGCGCGCCAGGCTCCCGGAAGGCAGGGCGGTGTGGATATTTATAAATGCACGCGCCTGGATGAATCGTGGCTGAACTGGTCGGAACCCGTAAACCTGGGCAAGCCGATCAATACAGCCGCGCTCGACTTTTACTTCACCATCGATGCGGCGGGAAATATATTTACGAGCCGCGCAAACAAGGCACTGGAGGGTGCGCAACTCGATCTCTACATGCTAGCGCCCAGAACTTTTGGCATCACGTTGGCAGGTACCGTTTACAACCAGAAGACGAACGATCCGCTTCAGGCCAACGTAGAGATCAGGCTGGTGGATCAGGATCCCTTAAAACTGCGGGCGGATGCCTCTGGTAAATTTGAATCGAAGATCCCTGAGGTAAGCGGATATGCTGTAACGGCAAGTCTGGAAGGATTTTTACCTGTGTCGGAGTCAGTGAAAATCCCCGTGATATACAGTGACACCACCATCTATATTGATCTTCCGCTTACGCCGGTGGCCAAGCAATTGGTACTGAACGGAAAGGTGTACGATCAGAAAACAAATAAACAAATTTCGGCAAAGCTGGAGGTGGTTTTAAAAGGCAACACGGGCGCGTCCATGAATATAAATGCCGCGCGGGGCTCTTATCAGCAGGAGATCGAGCAACTCGGATGGTATATCATCACCGCGTCGGCGGAAGGTTATCTCAACGCCGTTGACAGTATCTGGATCAACGACGGGGATTTCACGCCCGTCACAAAAGATATGGTACTGCAACCGATCGAAGTGGGTGTCACCGTTCGTTTGAAAAATATTTATTTTGATTTTGACAAGACAACCCTCAAAAACGAATCTTTCCCCGAACTCGACAAGGTAGTTGACTTCCTGAAACAAAACGCCTCTGTGGAAATTGAGATTTCGGGCCACACCGATGACAAGGGGTCGGATGATTACAACGAGACGCTATCTCAGGGCAGATCAGAAGCGGTGGTAAATTATCTCATCAGCCAGGGTATAGACAGCTTTCGTCTGGCCGCCCATGGTTATGGAGAATCCAAACCTATTGACACGAACGATTCGGATGACGGCCGGGCCAATAACCGAAGAGTTGAATTCACCGTAATGAAGAAATAAGTCCGGCTGTTGACTATAGCTGCTGGCAGTTGGCTGGATCGGCGCCAAAAGCCTTTCTAAAGCATCTCCTCCCCTTCCGGGGCATGCGCGGGATTTACTCGCAGGTAATCCCTGATGAAGCGCATGGTTTCATCGATGGTGTTGGCGACAACGATCTTATAGGTACCGATATTCTTAAAAAAACGGACAGTGATCTCATCCTGGTGAAGTAAAATGATCTTTTTATTGGCTTTAATTGCGAGGGCGACTTCAGAGGCCGTTCCTGCCGCCATTCCAATCACCACCAGGATATTGCTTGACAGAACATTTATGATATTTCTGCCGCTCCCCATCCCGGTGAGTATCTTGATATCAGCATTAGAGGAAGCATTTTCGGCACTGTCGGTGGGTAGGATCCCGATGGTCAAACCATTCACTTCGTGGGCTCCCTTCATGGCGGCTTCCATAATACCAAAACTTCTGCCACCGGTAAGAACAACCCAACCCTGTTCGGCGATAGCCTTCCCTAATTCAAATGCCATTTCATTTTCCTCCGGGCGGGCGTTTTCTCCCGGGCCCATAATACCCACGATCGGTTTTCCCATAAATCCCTTTGGTGTCCCTAAATTAATACTGAATCCGTTATATACAAATCAGAATTCAAGGCCGCAATCCAGGCAATGGTTGACCTTCTTATGAGGAAAAAAAATTCCGAAGAAAACGTAGACTAACTGATCGGCCACCTTCTTCGGAAAGTCCCTCGTGATCTTATCAGACTGACATCGCGGACAAACGGTGGAAGTTTCATTCGTCAAAGCAGAATCCCGGTTCATCAGCACACTGGATGCGTGTTCGCGATCGGTTGCGAAAAGGTGCAGTCTTATTTTGAAAGCATTGAAACTCTGGCCGGGATAAAGGCCAGCCATATTTTCTTCAGTAAGAAAACAGGGTATGCCATAGGCGTCGAGTTTGGTCTTTGCAATATTGGCATCGATGGCGCTGTCGAAATGTTGAAAAACAATGATATCGTCTCTGTTTTCGCTCATTTTGGGGATCATTGCGTTTCGGTGGACTTCCGGCATTATTAACTTTGACTGAACGGCCTAAAATACCAACTTTGTAATGATGAAAAGATAGCAAATATTTAATAATTCCAGACTCAAAGCCTTCCGTGAAGGTGAATGGAATCACTATAACATGAGAACGTATGAAAAGGTTGATCATAGATATGGATGATGTGATGGCGGATGCCACGGGTCAGTTTATAGATTATTACGAAAAAGAATTTGGTGTAAGGATTGACCGGGCGGTATTACACGGAAAAGGCGAGGGTGAGGGCTTTCCCAATAACCACCGTGCCATTGCTGAATTTCCATACCGTGAAAATTTTTTCCGCACCATGTCAGTGCATGAACATTGTCAGGAAGTGATGGAGAAGCTGAATAAGAAGTATGAAGTATTTATTGTGTCGGCTGCCATGGAGTTTCCCCGGTCCCTGCAAGAGAAATTGTCATGGCTCCAGGAGCATTTCCCTTTTCTCTCCTGGAAACAGTTCGTCTTTTGCGGTAGCAAGACCGTTGTGTACGGCGATTATATGATCGACGACCTCGTTCATAACCTTGAACCTTTCAAAGGAGAAAAATTCATTTTTACCGCTCCCCACAACATCCACCTTAACCATTATCAGAGGCTGAACAACTGGAAAGAAGTGGGTGGAAGATTTTTATAATTTTTGCCGCAAAGGCGAGAGAATTTTTAGCTAAATCTGCATTTCTTAGTGGCTGTATGCCCCGCTCGAACTATTTTAAAAATAGTTTGTAACATCTACCGTACCTTTGCGTCTTGTTATTGAATTTCAGCGAATGGATCTTGAAGCTTTTGAAAACCGGGTCTTACCATCCAAAAACAAGCTTTTTCGCTTTGCTTTCCGGCTTCTGGGAAACGAAGATGAAGCGAAAGACATCGTTCAGGAGGTATTTATCCGGGTGTGGAACGGACGCGACCAGATGGCGGCAGTTCAAAATTGGGAGGCCTGGTGCATGCGCATCACCAAAAACCTCTCCCTGGACCGCATCCGGGTTTTAGCCAAAAAGAAGACCCGTCCCATAGAAGAAAGCTTTGACCTCCACCATGATGCCTTAACCCCACTTGAATCCGCCGAAATGGGCGAAAGTATGCAAAAGATAACCCAGATGATCGCCGCACTGCCCGAAAAGCAGCGGCAGGTGATGCACCTTCGCGACGTAGAAGGATACAGCTACCAGGAAATTTGTGAGATCCTGGAACTCGACATGAATCAGGTTAAAGTGAACCTGTTCCGGGCAAGAAATGCGGTGCGCGAGAAGATGACCAAAATAGATGCCTATGGACTCTGAAAAAATTGATGACCTATTGAATAAGTACTGGAATTGTGAAACTTCCCTCGAGGAAGAAGAACAGTTGCAGGCTTACTTCCGAAATTCTTCCACACCTGACCAGTATAAAGAGACCGCAACACTGTTCCGCTACTTTCATGAACAGAAAATGACGTCATTAACCGATGCCTCCTTCGACGGTTCCGTATTGAAAAAGATCCGGACTCCGGGAAAAGGCGCAATAAGAACACTCATCTTCAACAGCATGCGCATTGCAGCCGGAATCGTTGTGCTCATACTGGCAGTATGGCTGGTCAGGCTCGAGGTGAGAAAATCCTCCCCTCAGGAAATGACCGATACCTATGACGACCCGAAAATTGCCTTTGAAGAGACAAAAAAAGCTTTGATGATGATCTCTAAAAGCTTCGGAACCGCTGAAGAACAGGCGAAAAAAATAAACCTGTTCAACGAAGCCCAGGAAGAGATCCGAAAAGAAGAAGTAAAACCAGAATTATAACAGCGAACAATTTCCCTAAAGAAATTTCAAATTGAACTTAAAAATGAAAGATATGAAAAAGATTGGTGTGATCATGATCCTGATGATAACCCTCACCGCGGCTAACGCACAGGATGTCATCTCGAAATTCTTTACCAAATACCAGAACGATGAAACCTTTACAAATGTGAATATCTCCTGAAAGATGTTCGGTCTGTTCACCCAGATGGATGCTGAGAAACCTGAAGATAAAGAGGTAC
>JBBEBN010000042.1:0-8243 GCA_040882305.1 Cyclobacteriaceae bacterium | reverse complement strand
CTACGGCGCGCGAGAGCGCCAGGATAATACCTGTAAGGATTCCGCCGGATGCCGCCGGCAAGATCTGGTACCAGGTGGTTTGCCACTTTGTAGCGCCCATGCCATAGGATGCTTCCCGGAGAGAATTTGGAACCGCCTTGAGCGCTTCGCGTGTGGAGACAATAATAATGGGCAGGATGAGCAGGGCGAGTGTAAATGCTCCGGCCAGGAGGCTGCCGCCGAAATTGAAGATCCGCACAAATATCTGCAAGCCCAGCAATCCATATATGATGGAGGGTACGCCTGCGAGGTTGGCGATATTTAATTCGATAAAATGCGCCAGCCGGTTTCTTGTACCGTATTCCTGCAGGTATATTCCTGCGCATACCCCAAGCGGTATGGCAATGAGGGCCGTGAGCGCAAGGATCCACGCGGTGCCTGTCCATGCCGTAAGAATGCCCGCTCTTTCCGCGCTTCTGGAAGGAAGATTGGTGAGAAAGTCCCAGTTAATCCGCGTCAGGCCTTCTAAAAGGATGTCACCAAGGAAAATCGCCAGGACTATCATTCCGGAAAGAGTACAAACAATACCGATGTACTTGAATATTAGATCAATCAGCCTGTTTGTGCGGATATTACTCATATTTTTCCTGGTATTTCTTCTTCAGCCAGAAGCTTAAGTTGTTCAGCAGAAATGTAAGGATGAACAACGTAATGCCTGCTGCAAATATCGTCTTATACTCAAGAGATCCGTGTTCTACATCTCCCAGGCTTACCTGAACGATGTACGCCGTAATGGTTTCAACGGCCTCACGGGGATCCAGCGTGAGGTTGGGCTGCTGTCCGGCGGCAATAGCAACCACCATGGTCTCTCCTACCGCACGGGCAATGCCCAGTATCACCGATACCATGATCCCCGAAGACGCTGCCGGAACCACCACCCTAAATGAGGTCTGAAATCTTGTTGCGCCCATGCCATACGAAGCTTCCCGCAACGACTTAGGTACTGCATACAGAGCATCCTCGCTCAGTGAGGAAATCACCGGGATGATCATGATGCCCATAACAAGCCCGGCAGAGAGGGCATTGAAGCTTCCGAGGCCCGGAATAAAGTTTTGAAGAAAAGGTGTTACAACAGTGAGCGCAAAAAAGCCATACACTACCGTAGGCACTGCAGCAAGTACCTCTAAAACGGGTTTAGCGGTCTTCCGGAATCCGCGGTTTGCATATTCGCTGAGATAAACGGCTATGATGATTCCTAAAGGGACTGCCGTGATGATCGCTATGGATGTGGTCAGAAAAGTCCCCGATAACAAAGGAAGAATGCCATATCTTTTCTGCGTAAAGAGTGGTGTCCATTCGGTATCAAACAGAAATTCGTTTAAGGGGACAGTCGTAAAGAATCCCCACGATTCTGAAATGAGTACCCAAATGATTCCAATTGTAGTAAGTACCGTAACGAGCCCCGAGAAGGCAAGTACCTTTTCTATTATTTTTTCGCTCGTCTTTTTCAACGTATCAGCATAAGACAATCCCGGCTTAAAATTCCAAATTATTAAGCGGATTGCAATAACCTATTGAACAGGAGAAACAAAACTCTGGAATTTGCCTTGCTCGGTTTCGTATTCCCGATCAGAAAGGGGAATATATCCCACATCCAGAACCAGGTTCGCGGCATTATCCAAATAGAACTCCACAAACTTTACAACCTCTGGTCGTTTGGCAGCCACATCTGAAACGTAGATAAACACCGGTCGCGATAAAGGTTTGTAAATTCCGCTCTTTACGGTTTCCAAACTGGGCAACGTTACTCCGCTTCCGTCATCAACACCCACTAATTTCAGTTTGTCCTTGTTTTCTTCGTAATACGCTAATCCAAAAAATCCAAGACCGTTTTTGTCGCCTGCAATCCCCTGCACCAAAACGTTATCGTCTTCGCTGGCGGTATAGTCGCCCCTGCTGGATCCGCTTTCACCGACAATCACTTCGGTGAAATAATCATAGGTGCCTGACGCTATTCCAGGTCCATATAAATTAAATTCCTCTGCTGGCCAGGCAGGGTTGATCTGATTCCACCGGTTAATCGTTTCCTGGGCCTCAGGCTCCCAGATCTTTTTCAGGTCCTGAACAGTTATTTCATTTATCCATGTATTCTCTTTATTAACGACTACCACAAGACCATCAAATGCAACCTTTAATTCCACAAATCCAATGTTATTCTTCTTGCATTCAGCTGCCTCCTGTTCTTTGATCGGCCTTGAGGCATCGTTGATGTCAATTTCTCCACGGCCGAATTTATTGAAACCTCCGCCGGTACCTGAAACACCGACTGTTACTTGCACGTCCGCCTGATCAATCCTGAATTCTTCAGCAACAGCCTCGGTAATCGGATATACAGTACTGGAACCGTCGATTTTTACTTCGCCTTGCAACGGGCCACCTTTTCTCCCCGAATCGTTCTTTGAGCCGCAACTGGCAACAAGCAAAGAAAGGACAACTACACTTGAGATTGTTAAAGCCCTGAAGGTCATATAATTAGTGGTTATTGAAGTGCAAAGATAACGGGTTCCCATCGCATATGGATCACGCCAATGTTAAGTTTATGTTAAGTCCATTGGCGGAAAGTTAAGCTTAGGTTATTTTAAATCCAGGTAAACAATACTTGACGTAATTATTAATTCTTTTGCACATAAATCTTAAATGCACTATGAATTCCCTTATTAGGTCCGCGATTCTTTCAGCCGTTTTGATCTTTGCGACAATGGCTTCCCTGGCGCAGGATAAGACCAGTAATCGCTTTGGAAAAGGCATCAAAGTGCTCGCCGCTGATTCTTCCTTCAGCATGAAATTCGGCGTGCGCATGCAGAGTCTGTATGATGGCCAACTCAACCTTACCACCAATGAGTACGAGGACGCGTTCCAGGTACGGCGCTTCCGGCTGAAATTTGACGGATTTGTGTATGACCCAAAACTTCAGTATAAAATAGAATTGGCGATTTCGAATTCAGATATCACTAGCGGAGCAATCCCTGAATCGGGAAATGTCTCCAACATCGTACTCGATGCCTATGTCGCCTGGAACTTCTACAAGAACTGGAGTCTCATATTTGGACAAAAGAAACTACCGGGGAACCGGGAAAGGGTTATCTCCTCCCAGAACCTCCAATTTGTTGACAGAAGCAACCTGAATTCAAAATTCAATATTGATCGCGATGCCGGCGTTCAATTGGTATATTGCAGCGATAAAGTCAATCTCATTGGTGCTCTCACCATGGGGGAAGGAAGGAATATGATTATCGAAAACATAGGAGGATACGATTATACTTTGCGTGGCGAATATCTTCCATTTGGGGAATTTACAAATGGAGGCGATTATTTCGGGTCTGACCTTGGACGCGAACCAACTCCAAAGCTTTCACTGGCTCTCACTTATGATTTCAACGATAGGGCTAGTCGAAAAGGCGCTCAATTGGGAGAATTTTTTCCAACCACCACTGACCTCAGCTCCATATTCGTCGACGCGCATTTCAAATACCGCGGATTTTCCTCCATGATCGAATACGCAAATAAAAAAGCTCCTGATGGCCCGCTCGTTTACGACATTGATGGGGGTGTGCTGGACGCGTTCTACACCGGTGAAGGATTTAACTGGCAAGCGGGGTATCTATTCAAAAATAACCTGGAAGTAGCTGGGCGTTATACGCATGTTACGCCGGAAGTCATCACGGGAAGAAATCCCAACAGCCAATATACTCTGGGCGTGTCAAGATATTTCGTGGGTCACAATCTCAAGATCCAGACGGATGTCTCTTTCATTGAGGAGACGAACAAGGATGACGCGCTGATGTATCGCCTTCAAATGGAAGTGGCGTTTTAGTCCACGGTCCACGGCTGTGGGGGTAAACCGATCGTGAGTTGTCTCTTCGTTTCCTCCGCGCAATGAATTGATACAGAAAGAATTTGGTCACAATGAAATAGTAATACTTGAACTGGCGAATCAGTTTGCTCATTCTCTATTGAGCAAGTAAAGAACTGCGCGCGGCAGTGGACCGTCGACCATCAGCCGTGGACCTTTTCGACACAGGCTGTCACAAAAAAAGAAGTTCCATCAAAACGTCGATTCGTTTGGCCGCAATCTCCAAAAAACGATCTACCTTGACAGCCATTATGTCAATGTTTATCTGTTCACTCAATTCCGGAAGCAACGCCAACTGTTATTACCTTGGAAATCAGGAAGAAGCCATCCTGGTTGACGGTGGCTTGTCGTGCCGGGAAACAGAAAAACGACTGAAGCGCCTCGGCCTGTCAGTGAAAAAAATAAAAGCCATCTTCGTTTCCCATGAACATGGGGATCACGTCCACGGAATTCCCGCCCTCTCAAGAAAATATCGGCTGCCGGTCTACATCACCCCCGAAACTTTCCGGAACGGAAGACTGGAAATCAAAGAAGATCTCGTCTTCGGCCTGCATGCCTATCAGCCGGTAAAGATCGGAAACCTCTCCGTTACCGCTTTTCCAAAACTTCACGATGCATGCGATCCGCACAGCTTTCTTGTGGAATGTTCTTCCGTTAGAGTGGGCATCTTCACGGACATTGGTCTCCCCTGCGAACATGTCATCCGGCATTTTGAACAATGCCATGCCGCTTTCCTCGAGGCGAATTATGATGAAGCGATGCTGGCCAACGGAAGTTATCCGATATACCTGCAAAATCGCATCCGCGGACACAAAGGACATATGTCGAATGAGCAGGCGCTGGAATTGTTTGCCCGGCATAAACCTCCCTTTATGAGTCATCTGTTCCTCTCACATCTTTCAAGAAACAATAATTCACCGAAACTCGTCAAAAATTCTTTCAGGAGAATTGCAGGCCGGACTGAAATTGTCATCGCATCCAGGGATAGGGAAACTCGCCTTTATCATATTCGCCACTCACCTGCGCGCTTCTCAATGATTCGATCTTCCCATTCATCTATTGCGCAGCTCCAACTCTCCCTGTTTCAGTAAAAATCTCGTTGATACTGACACGAAACCTTACCTGAGCAACACTGCATTTCAAGGAACGACCGATGTCAATGGTTATTTTCACTATGCCCTTGCCCGGGAGGAGCTTCGCCACAATCTGTCGGCGCCGATGCGCTCGATACAGGCAGGTAGTGATTTTAAGAGCGGCAATTGATTTATGCAAGCGGTGTGAAATTATTCCTCTCCCGCCGTTCAGTAAAAAGAATGCCCCCAAAATTCCAGATCGCTTGCCAAACAATTTTATTACGCCTAATTTGGTTCGATAACCTGATTCAACAACAACATGAAGGATTTCAACATAAACCGCCGTCGTTTTCTTCAAGGCGCCACGGCCTCCCTTGCGCTTACTACATTTGGCGCCTACGGGCTTGATATCATCCATCCCCAAAAAACCCTGCGCGTTGGATTAATCGGTTCAGGCTGGTACGGAAAGAGCGATCTGTTCCGCCTTATTCAGGTGGCACCAGTGGAAGTGACGGCACTTTGTGATGTGGATAAGAACATGCTGAACGGTGCCGCTGCCATCGTAAAACAACGTCAGAAATCGGGAAAAACTCCAAAGCTGTATACCGATTACAAAAAACTGCTTTCCGAAAATGAACTGGATATTGTATTGATCGGAACACCCGATCACTGGCATGCGCTGCAAACTATTGATGTGCTGAAAGCTGGCGCCCATGTGTATGTTCAGAAACCGATCAGCGTGGATGTGATGGAAGGAGAGGCCATGGTAGCAGCTGCGCGGAAATACAATCGCGTGGTGCAAGTTGGAACGCAGCGCAAAAGCACGCCGCACCTGATCGACGCTAAGAAGAATATTGTTGATGCGGGTCTGTTGGGTAATGTGAAGCACGCCGAAATGTGTTGTTATTTTCATATGCGGCATAACGGCCCCCTGACGCCACAACCCGTCCCCGACTTTCTGGACTGGGAAATGTGGACCGGCCCGGCACCCATGCGCGCGTACGATGGTCTTCCCCACACACGGTGGTGGAGGACTTTTATGGAATACGGAAACGGCATCACCGGCGACATGTGTGTCCACATGTTTGATACGGTTCGTTGGATGCTGAACCTCGGTTGGCCAAAAAGTATCTCTTCTACGGGCGGGATATACGTTCAAAAAGAAGGTAAATCCAATATTTCCGATACGCAAACTGCCGTCTTTAAATACGATGATATCAATTGCGTTTGGCAACACCGCACCTGGGGGACACCCGCTGATCCTGACTACCCCTGGTCCTTTACATTATACGGCGACAAAGGCATGCTGAGAGGAAGTACCATGAAATGTGATTTCACTCCTGTGGGCGACGGACAGAAAATACACCTGGATGTTGTTTATGAAAAAGAGAAATATCCGGAAGATCTCAAGGAAGAGCGGATTGAACTGAATGCTGCGCCGGCGACGCGTTTGCACATGCTCGATTTTCTGAAAGCGATCGCAGAAAACGGCAGGCCGGTTGCCGATATCCAGGAAGGACATATTTCCACGGCCAGTTGTATCCTCGCGAACCTTTCCATGAAGCTTGGCCGGCCTCTGGTGTACGATCAGCAGAAACGACAGGTCGTCAATGACAGGGAAGCCACTGAGTTGCTCCAAAGGTCCTACCGCAAACCATGGGTCCATCCCGAAGTAAATAAAGTTTAAGAAGGATGGTCGATAGGTTATTGGAGTTCCAAAAGCACGGCCTGCGCTGTTGGAAAGAAAAAGCATTGGCTTCCTTTTACGGTGTGATCACCTTAACGGCCATTGTCCTGTTAGGCCTTTATGGTTGCACGGGTATGGAACCTTCCGGGTCTCCGGAAGGGCCTTCTGCAGAACGCACCCCGGAGGAAGAACTGGAATCTTTTCAAACTGAATCGGGCTTAATGATAGAGTTAGTTGCGGCCGAACCCATGGTGCAGGATCCTGTGGTATGCACCTTTGACGAGGATGGAAGACTCTGGGTTGTAGAGATGCGATCGTATATGCCGGACGTCGACGGTGAAGGGGAACGGGAACCAATCGGCCGGGTGTCCGTGCTGGAAGATAAGGACGAGGATGGGGTGATGGACCGCAGTACTGTTTATCTGGACAGCCTGGTCATGCCACGGGCCCTTGCCATTACGTCTGATGGCGTGCTTGTCGTTTGGGAAGAAGCTCTGTGGATTACGAAAGACACGAACGGCGATCTCGTCGCAGATTCAAGAACCCTTGTCGATTCTCTTTACGCCGGGAGTAAATTACCGGAGCACTCGCCCAATGGAATGTGGCGCGGAATAGACAACTGGTATTACAACGCGAAGTCACGCTTTCGATACCGTTTGGTTAATGGCGTGTGGAAGAAGGACAGCACCGAGTTCCGCGGACAGTGGGGTATCAGCCACGACGACGCGGGCAGACTTTATTACAATTACAATTGGTCGCAGCTTCACGCGGACCTTGTTCCGCCGAACTACCTTTCGAGAAATAAAAATCACACGGCTATCACCGGCATTGACTACGGGCTCACACTCGACCGAAGGGTGTATCCCATACGGCCAACACCTGCCGTGAACCGTGGTTACATACCCGGAATCCTGGATGAAGAACAAAGACTGAAGGAATTTACGGCGGCATGTTCCCCACTTGTCTACCGCGGCACAGCGCTGCCCCGGGAATTTTACGGGAATGCCTTTGTTTGCGAACCCTCCGGTAACCTCATCAAAAGAAATATTGTTAAAAGTGAAGACCTCCACCTTGCGGCGCAGGATCCGAATCCCGGCAAAGAATTTCTCGCTTCAACAGATGAACGCTTTCGCCCCGTGCACCTCGCCCAGGGACCGGACGGAGCACTTTATGTTGTGGACATGTACCGTGGTCTCATTCAACACAAAGCCTATGTGACGCCCTATCTGCGTGAACAATCCCTTTCAAGAAAGCTTGTCCAGCCTATTCACCGCGGACGCATTTGGAGGATCGTTCCGGAAAATTGGAAGACAGCCGGAACGGTGAAACTTTCTCAGCTGCAGCCTGAACAATTGATCGGCTATCTCTCGCACGGCGATGGATGGTATCGCGACATCGCGCAGCGTCTCCTGGTGGATCGAAAAGATAAAATTGTGCTTCAGCCACTGACGCAACTCGCGCTAAAAGGTGAAAACCCCATCGGAAGGTTTCATGCTTTGTGGACCCTGGAAGGATTGGGCTTGCTAAGCCCCAATCTACTTTTTCCGTTGCTGACCGACGTTAATCCGCTCGTAAGCTCGACAGCCCTGCG
>JBBEBN010000041.1:0-8257 GCA_040882305.1 Cyclobacteriaceae bacterium | reverse complement strand
TATTTCCTCGCGAGCGCGGCGAAATCCTCGCCGGCAACGACGCTGGTGCGGATATCGAGCAACTGGTTACGCGTGAGGGCCTTTTGTTCCGGGCTGATCTCGGCCTCCTTTACCATCTGTGCCACCTCCACAGAAGCAGAGAAGTAGGGCAGGCTGTCCTTTGGAATCCGGTTAAAAAAACGGTTCACTTCTGCAGGCGTGACCGCCAGGTCTTTCGTGATCTCCTCCTCCATTTTTTGGACGATCATCTGCTCCCGTATCTGGTCGCGGAGTTCCGCCCGGATCTGTTCAAGCGGCTTACCGTAAATGGTCTCCAGTTCGTCAGGGGTTCTTCCCGATTGTGCGAGGATAATATCCATCCTCCGCTGAGTATTGGCATCCACTTCGGCGTCGAGTACAACAACCGAATCGATCTCTGCCTTGGCGAGCATCAATTTATTCCGGGTTATGAGCGCCAGTATCTCACATCTCGCCCCCTGGGAGGGCGGGTTGCCGTTTGTCAGATAATCCTGATACATCCTGTCCACCTCCGATTTGAGTACAATGTGATTATCAACTTTGGCGATAATCTCATCAACCACAAAACCTGTGTCCTGCGCCAGAAGGTGCACGCCTGGAAACGCAAGAAGCGCCGCAATAGCGATAATGCTCGCCCGCCGACGCTTTAGGGAAGGAGGGCTTTTCATTTTATTGGGTGATGATTTCAAAATCTTTTCTTTCAAGTGCGTTTTCATAAACCTCGTCTTCCAGTTTCTTGGCAAGTTCTACTTTTCTCTTATTTAAAATAATGTTCTGAATCTCATCGGTAACGAATTCGAGGGGCGAAACATTATCGGAGATACGATATTCATCCACTTTCAGGAAATACAAATAGTTATCGTCATCAGTCTCATAATAAGGGTTCTGCTTCAGGAACTGTACCTTATTTGGGATCTCCATCAAGGGCGAATTCCTTACCAGGTCATCAAATATTATCCAGGTGGAGTCTGAAATATGGTAAGCAACCGAAAAACTCAGACAAAAAGACTTTAAATTTTGCTTGTCGTCTTCGTCATTGGAGTAGATCCAGTCTTTCAATTTGTTCATTTTCGGCGCATTCCTGGGAACCTTGATGAACGTGGCCCGCACGATATTCTGCTTCAGGATAAAATTGTCAATGTTGTCTTCGTAATATTTTTTTATCTCTTCATCCGTAAATACGGTATCCAGATTTTGCTTAATGTAATACGACTGGTATTCGTAGGCAATAAGGCTGTACCTGTAATCCAAAATCTTGCGTTCCACTTCCGCTTCATTGATGTTTATCTTGCGGGCAGCCTCCTGAATCAGCAGTTCCTTTCGGATCCAGCTATCCACATAAGCTTCAACGCGGGCAGCGCTGTCCTCGTTCGTTGATCCTAAAGCAGCGATACCCGCCAGTTCATCTTTATACAAATAAGTGTTGTTCACCCTGGCCACTGCTTCCCGGTTCTCCAGTTCACTAAATCGCTTTTCCTTCATCCGGATAAGATCGCAACTTCCGGATACAAGGGCGCACACACATATAAAAAAGAAAGATCTTGTCATCTAATACTCAGCAGGTTAATTTCCCATCAGTTCCCTAAAGGCCCGTTTTTTTGTCTTTTTTTCCACCTTTACCGTAAATTTACCCTTAAGGTCCGCGATCCACATTTCTTCGAGCCAGGTTTGGTAGTCTGAAATTACAGATGCCCTGGCCTCCTCAAAAGTTTCAGGTCCTGACGGCAATAACTTTTCAATAACCACCAGGTAATGCATTCCCCTGTCACTGGTCAGGTGTGCGCCGGGTGCCCACGATATTTCAGAAAACAGCGGGCGGTCGGTTCTCTTGAAAATACCCTTGTCTTCCCTGATGCGGTTTTCAGCTGTGAACGCTGGCAGGCTGGCGTCCTGCTGGTCTGTTAACTCTTTTAACTTCCAAAGATACTCCTTTGATTGGGAACTGTAAATTTTCCCCGCCATTCGCTCACCGGCGTTGTAATGGCTGCTGTGACGCTCAAAGTAAGTCTTTTGGCCGGTGCTATCCTCCATAGCTTTGTTCCAAACTTCCTTTTCCATGATCTCAAACAGCAAAATCCCTTCATAATATTCCTTCAGCAACCACTTATAATCCGGTGATTCGCGTTTGATCTTTTCCTCGAGAAGCTGGAGTTGAACGGCTTCCACATACTGCAGGAAGAGCTGATCAAGATACGCTGACGCGCTCAAACCGGGACCCTTTTTGTGACCGGCAGCGTATTCTAAAAAGTCCCTTACCTGAAAAGGTTTGTTTTGCATGGTGAACAGGGTTTGCTCTTCCAGGCCAGACAAATGACTACCTGACAGAATACTGTCAGCGTGTTGGATCAACGCGGATTTCACCGCTCCTTTTTCCACAAAGCCCAGTTCCGCCCGCATCCTTTCCCTCAGGGCCTTTCTTGAGATCTGAACGCGTTCATCGCGGCTAACCCTTTGGGTAAGGGTCGCCTTGATCTCATCGTATGGAGGCACGGGAATTTTTGATTCCAGCCTGAGGATATGCCAACCGAACTGCGTTTGAACAGGGTCGGAGATCTGTCCTTCGCGCTCCAGGGCAAAAGCCATCTCCTGGAATTGGGGGACCGCTGCCATACCTCCCACGCCGAACGGCCTGAGTCTTCCACCCCTGTCTTTTGAGTTGGGGTCTTCCGAATACTGCTGGCAAAGATCTTCCCACTTCATTCCTTTTTGAAGCTGGTCGTAGATATCGAAAATAGTGTTTTTGACATTTTCATTATCGACACGGTCTCCCGTCCGGATCATGATGTGCGACACCTCCACTTCGCCCCTTGAGGGTTGCCTGTCCAACACCTTCACAATATGGTAGCCAAATTGTGTTCTGACCGGTTTGCTGATGCCTCCCACAGGCGTGACCCACGCTGCCTGTTCAAAAGGAAATACCATTTGCATCGCCGTGAAGAAACCAAGATTTCCTTCGCTTGACGACGCGCCCGGCTCCTCTGAAAATTGAGCGGCCAGCTTGCCGAAATCCTCTTCTGCAAGAGCACGGTCACGAAGAACCGATATCTTGTTAAATGCTTCAAGCGTATCAGCAGGTGACGCGTCCGGCTGAAGGGCGATGAGAATGTGGGATGCATTCACCTCCTCTTTCAATCGCCCGTAGGTAAGCATAACCATGCTGTCGATCACTCTAGAATCCGGCAGGTAAGGCTTCAACAATTCATCGTGGTAGGTTTGATATTCCTTTTTAAACGATGCCGTCGTATCCATTCCCCTTGACAGCGCCTCCTCGACCTTAAGCTTGTAGTTGATGAAAAGGGTTAAGTATTCTTCAATCTTCTCTTCGGTGAACTCTTCGGGTTTGTGCTGATGATTTTTCCGATAGAGATAAATAAATTCCCCGGTGGAAACAGGCTTCTTATTAATGGTGAAAAGTGTCTGAGATCTGTTGCTGTTTGATTGTGCGCTCGTCGCAAAGACAATCATCGAAGAAAGCAGCGCAGTAACTGCAGATCTTTTGAGGGTCATCATCATTATTTAATCGTATTGGATTTTTTTAGTTAACCGACACACATTTTTGCCGCTGCGTTTCTGGTATTCAATTTTATCCATAATGGATTTTACCAGGCGGATTCCCAATCCTCCCTTTCTTTTTTCATGAACAAGGTTGCCGAGTTCCGGCTCTGCGAACTGGTTAATATCAAACGTATTACCATCGTCAATAATTTCAAAAATAATGGGATCGCCTTTCTTTAAGATGATATTAATTTCAAACAGTTCGTTGGGGTTACATTGATGGGAGTGGATCATAAGGTTTGAACACATCTCATCCAGTGCCAGGACAAGTTCGCTGATCTGAAGATCGGGCACGCCATGGCCTTTCAGGGCATTGCGAATAAAATCGCGTACACCCTTCAAATTCTCGATGTTACAGCCAACTTTCTGTTTATAGTTCATTCACCATGGTCTTTGCCTGTGCCTTGTCTTTTCCAATTTTCAACAGCTCATTCAAGCCCAAAATTTCAAAGGTATTCGCCACCTTCTCATTCATTCCATACAATACCATTTTTATGTTCTGATCTTTGAACTCTTCAATGTATGACATGAAAACCCCGAGGCCAGCAGAGGAGATGTATTCGAGCGAATTGCAGTCGACAAGGATCTTGGAAAATCCTTCTCCCACACTTTTGGCAATGGCCAAATCAAGCTCAATGGAAGAACTGGCGTCGATTTCACCTATCAGGGCGATGATATCTAATCCGTCTTCCTGCAGTCTCTTTATGTGGATCATGTTATTAACGTTTAGATTTTCTTAAAGTTTGGGTTTTTCGTCTCATTTTAGGCCCTTTCTGCGCCTCAGGTGAATTTTACAATCATGGTCGTATAATCATCATTAATATTGGTTGTACCCGTAAATTCATAAAGCCGGTTATTCAGATGCTCCTGGATTTGTCTTGGAGCTTGGTTCTTGACTTCGAGCAATACCTCGGCCAGCCGGTCATATCCAAACTGTTCGCCTTTGGAGTTTTTCGATTCCGTTACGCCGTCGGTATAAAGCACCATGATATCACCCGACTTATATTCGAATTCGTTGGCCTCAATAAAATTGCTGTAACTCCGGTTCTTGACCATACCAAGGGCGATACCTTTATCTTTAAAGTACTCGGTTTTATCAAGTGACGCGTTGTAAAAGAGCAGGGGGCAATGGCCTGCCCGTGCGTAATGCACTTTTCTGGTATCGGTATTGATGATAAAAAACGTTGCTGAAATAAAGGACCCTCGTTCCAGGCAGTAAATAAGGGCCTGGTTAGCCCGGCACATAAAGTCATCCGGTTTGATGCAATCCTGAGCAAGGCTGTGAAAAATACCTTTCATTTGAGACATGTGAAAGGCCGCTGTGGTCCCCTTTCCTGAGACATCGGCTACGATCAGCGAAACCTGATGGTCATTTGTGCGCAACGTATCATAGTAGTCGCCACCTACCTCGTCAGCTGACTCCGAAAAGGCGGCGATTTCGAACTGAGCGTCTTTTTCCAGGACTTCGGGCAGAAGGCTCTTCTGCACCATTTTCGCAATTTTCAATTCCTCTTTGTACCGCTCATTCTGCAACGCCTCCTCCATCAGACGAAAATTCTCAATAGATATACCCGCCTGGTTGGCAAACGTTGACACAATTTTCGTCATCTCGCGGTTAAACCCTTCTGCAAGCTCTTTCAGCAACGCCAGGGTGCCGATATTTTCCCCTTTGGCATAAATCGGGAAAGCAAGAATGGACCTGAAGCGACAGCCCTTCAGTGTGGCTAAATGCTTTGAGAGGTTTTTCGTCTTGTCACTGCCCTGATCCAGAACGCCTTTTACATTCTTTGCCTTCAGGTGATTGATTACGTCCTGCGATTCTTTCTCTGTGATCTTATAGGTAAAAACTTTTGGTTTGGGGTTACTGGATTTCAGCTCGAGCCACGCCGCATCGGCAAACACCGTACTGACAGAGGTTTCCAGCAAAATATTATAAACACTATCTTCGTTTTTTTCCGTCTGGATCGACTGGCTGATGCGTTGAAAGTTCACAACCTCCTCCAGTTTTTGTTCAAATACGGAGGTGGTAGGCAGATTGAAAAGAATGACAAGGAAGGAAAAGATACTGTACACCGTCACAAAGGTCATCAGTGATAAAATAAAAACATGTGTACGGTAGTCTGTGAAATTAGTTGTCATGTCTGACAGCACATCGACGACAGAGCTGGTCGTAAAGGATATGTAGAGAAGGTAAAACACCGTGAGCAGCAACAGCAGAAGGCTCGTCCATTTTTGTCTGAAATTCAGGTAAGCAACCCATTTCATATTGGCTGACAAGACGAGACCAATCACGACAAAAAAGGAGAACATCGACCAGAACACACTTTCGACATAAGGAAGATCAAAAGCATTGTACAGCAGAGAAAGCAATAAGGTAACTTCAAAAAAATTCCAAAGCCGCAACAGCCACTTGGATTTCTGATAGAGGATCAACCTTTTCCACGCAGTGAAAGCCATGGTCAGAAATCCCACCATCAACCCCAGGTTGATCAGGTAGACAAGATCAATGAAGACAACATCAGTAGTAAGCCTCGTCGATCCTAAAAGATACTCAACCAGTTTCAGCACGAGGGAGACGACGGTCGCGACCAGTCCGGTGGCAAATACGCGCCAGAGCAGGTCAACAAAGTTCAGCACATCATCGCGGTCAAACTTCAGTCTGTAATAGAAAAAAAGTGAAAGGACAAAAAGGTCGAGGATGACATAGGGAAGCCAGGAAGGAATTCCCGAGGGGAGATTATTTGAAGTACTAAAAAGGATCGAAATGTCGACAACAACAAGCGCAAGCCAGAAGACTACTCCGACCGTAAATAGCAACCTGATGATGGCTTTTGTTCGCATGAAGACTTCTGATGCCTGTATTTTGCTGAAAAAATAAGCCAATCACAAGATTGGCCCTGCAATAATATGAATAAATCACCAGGATTTTGTCTATGAAAGGGCAGGGTAAGGGCGTTCGCAATACTCCGACGAACCTTAATTTTCAAAGTGGTCCGGCAGCCTCGTGGTCAAAGTGCCGCGGTGCTTCCTGGGAACTTTTCCATATCAAATCAGTCTGCAATCCGCCGAAATTATTTGCGACTGTAATTCGGCGCCTCGCGGGTGATGGTAACATCATGGGGATGGTTTTCTGTAAAACCTGCCGACGTGATCTGAACAAATTTTGCCTGCTTCAGCGTTTCAATGTCTTTAGCCCCGCAGTAACCCATGCCGGCGCGCAGGCCACCCACAAGCTGGTATAACACTTCTGAGACAAGGCCCTTAAAGGGTACCCTTCCGGAAATACCTTCTGGAACCAGTTTCTTAATGTCATCTTCGACATCCTGAAAATACCGGTCCTTAGAGCCCTCTTCCATGGCCTCGATTGAGCCCATTCCCCTGTAGGACTTAAACTTCCTTCCCTCATAGATGATCATCTCCCCCGGGGCTTCCTCCGTGCCCGCCAGCAGGGAGCCGATCATGACGCTGTCCGCACCGGCCGCCAACGCCTTCACAATGTCGCCTGAAAAACGGATACCGCCGTCGGCAATAACGGGCACACCGGTTTCGCGGATCGCTTTTGCAGCTTCGTATACGGCCGACAGCTGCGGCAATCCCACGCCGGCAACAACTCGGGTGGTACAGATGCTCCCTGGTCCGACGCCTACTTTCACCGCATCCGCACCAGCCTTCGCCAGCGCTTTTGCTCCTTCCCCTGTAGCCACATTTCCTATTATCAGGTCGAGTTCAGGATATTTCTTCTTTACTTGTTTTGCAGCATCAATGACTCCTTTGGAATGACCATGCGCCGTATCGATGCTGATCACATCAACCCCTGCCACTTTTAAGGCGTCAATACGCTCCAGGATATCCGGGGTCACACCTACTGCCGCTCCGCAGCGAAGCCTTCCGAATGTATCCTGGCAGGCATGGGGCTTGTTCTTTTTCTTCTGAATGTCTTTGAAGGTGATCAATCCGGTGAGCTGGCCTTTCTTATTGACAACAGGTAGCTTCTCAATCTTATATTTTTTCAGGATGTCTTCTGCCTGATCCAGGGTGATTCCCTCCGGAGCGGTGATTAGGTTTTCACGCGTCATGATCTTTTCAACGGGTGCACGCATGTCTTTCTGGAATCGCAGATCGCGGTTGGTAAGTATACCGGCCAGCTTTCCGTCTTCATCCACAATAGGAATGCCCCCGATCTTCAATTCTCTCATAATATTTTCAGCCTGCTGAACGGTGGAGTGAACGGAAAGCGTAATGGGATCCAGAATTAAACCGCTTTGCGAACGCTTCACTTTCCTCACATTTTCCGCCTGCTGGTCGATCTTCATGTTCTTATGGATGAAACCGAGGCCGCCCTCAAGGGCAACGCTGATGGCGAGTGACGCCTCCGTGACGGTATCCATTGCGGCGGAAATGATGGGAATATTCAGCCGGATATTGCGCGTCAGCTGGGAAGATGTATCGGCATTGCGCGGGAGAATTTCTGAGTAAGCAGGGACAAGAAGCACATCATCGTAGGTGAGCGCCTCATAGAGGAATTTATTGCGGTCGAGCATAGCAAATAATTTACGATCCATTATTTGCCGGGCAAAGGTATTACTTAATTTCTTAATTCACTAATAGTGGCCAAAAATCAGCTTCGTGCAGGCAACTTGCCAATACCAATAAATAATTCGCGACTTTTGATATAGATATAGAG
>JBBEBN010000040.1:0-8261 GCA_040882305.1 Cyclobacteriaceae bacterium | reverse complement strand
CTTCCAACCGAACCTGCCTTCCACGCATAAGAATCTATCCGCCGTTCGGATACCCTTCCCGTTTCAACATCATAAGTCCTCGTATAATTATACGGGTCGATCGTCGCCGATACGTTCAGGTTGATCATGTTGTCCAGGATGTTCGTGTTGGCCGACATGCTGATGTTCGCCAGCTTGAAAGAGTCAGCCATCAGGTTGTAACTTGAACTGAGTGAAAAGTTATTCAACAACATCACCTTCCTCTCAACTGTATCCTTCTCGCTCTGCACTTTCATCTCCAGGTTGTTGCCGAGCCCGAATCCGATCGAACCCGCCCTTCCCAGTGATGATGAACCGTAAACAAATCCCTCGTGCCGCGACCGATATTCGACGGTGGGCTCATTAATGATATTAGTTCCCGATGGACGGTTCATAATATCAAAGTAATTCGGGTTCTTCGAAAAATCCGGCGTCAGCCCCATCGAAATACTCGGATTGATCACATGGCGTATAGCCTTCACTTTGCCCGACTTGAAAAAGTACATCCCGTAAATCCGCGTATTGAGGCCCACACTCATATTATAATTGGCGATCCGGTTGAACCCATGGATCGTATCGGCCTTGGCTACAAAATTACCCGTCTCCTCATCCTGCACGTAGCGCCAGTCCAGCTTTTCAAAGTACCATCTCTCCTCATAGCTCACGGAAGGCGACATGGTAAAGAATCGGAGGAACTTGAAGGAATAGGAAAGGGGAATGCTGTGGCGTATCCCTTTTCGCGCGTTCTTAATGAACAGGGGAAGGTTATCAAAAGTAAAGGCGGCGATGCTGTCGCGCTGCGAGAGCGGATTCAATCTTCCCAGGTTGTTGGTGATCCGGTTCGTACCTGTCATGCTGTAACCAATGGAAAAATTGTCAAGGATGGATGTCTTCCCTTTCCGCTGGAACGGATAGAGGTTTGTCATGTTCAGCGATAAATTTGGAAGGGGAAGGTCCACAAGGCGCGTCCGCAGGTCCTGACTGTGGCTGAGGTTGATACCCATCGAAAAGGGTGTTCCAGCAAACCGCTTGTTGTAGGAAACATTCGAACTCAGTTTCGTGCTGATGTTGCTCAGGTTATTGGAAGCAAGCTCATTCAGACTTCCATACATGAGGTTGTTGTTCTGGTTATAGGTGGCCGTCGCCGCATTGACAGATGCAGCAAAGCGACCGGTTCCCTTCGACTGCGGCGAATGACTCCAGGTGAGTCTGAAGTCGTTGGAGGCGTTCCGGTCTTCGATGTTCTGCCCCAGTCTGTTCTTGGAATAGCTGAAATTGAAATTCCCGTTGTAGGCGTACCGTTTCATGTAAGAGGAATTTGCGTAGATAGCATGACCGCCTTTCGAATACAGATCCCCCGTCAGGGCCAGCTTGATATACTCGCTGATATCGAAAAAATATCCGCCTCCCCGTAAGTTAAATCCCCTGCGCCTTTCCTCGCCGTAGCTGGGAAACATGATGCCCGACTTGCTCTCGCGCTGCGCCGGAAACATTCCGAATAAAAATCCCGCGGGCAGAGGAATTTCGTTGAATTCCACATAGAAAGGACCTGAAACGATCTTGTCGTTGGGAATGGCCTTGGTTTTAGTGGAGATAATGGCGTAGTGCGGATGCTCCAGGTTACAGGTTGTGAACCGATTGTGGATACTTAATAATTCATTGTCCTCATTTTTGAAAACAGTTTCACCGTGAATGATGCTTTCGCCCTGCTGCGTCACCACCTCGCTGATGCGCGCACGGCCTGTTTTGAAATTGTAGACAATGTCTTTCGTTTCATACAGCTCCGCTCCATTCTTAAAAACGGGAAAACCGACTCTGTTCCCCAGCGAATCGCGTATGCCATGGGCGGTCATCGTATTATTGCCATAATCAATGGTGATCTCCTCCGCTTCCAACTCGATCAGTCCGTAGCTGATCTTCGCATCACCGTACAACCAGATCATTTTTCCGTCCACGCTGGCCCTGATAGAATCTCTGGCAGTATAGTTGATGGTAGTTTCGATGTCTCCCCTTGGGGGAATGGAATCCTGCTGAATATTCAGGCTGTCAGACGTAATATTCAGGCTGTCGGAACGGTTAGGAATAGTATCAGAAGCTATCTGTGCTGTGTCCTGCCTGACAGGTAAATCGCCGGCAGGATTTTTTACAGGTCTTTCGACCTGAGCGACTGTGGTCACCGCTGTGAAAAGAAATATTACAAGGAATATGAAAGAATGCCGCACAACCCCCGAATTGATACTAAAATCTTTACGTTTTAGGGAAAAATTTACAATTTTGGGTAAAGGTATTGCAAATACGTTTAACATTGTACAGCCCTTGAGGAATATTGGATTTACAGCGGTTCTGGCAGCAATAACCTTGCTAAACTCCTCCAGCACGTCCATCAGCCCCGAATTCAAGGTGGATGTGGTGGTCATCGATGCCGGCCATGGCGGAAAAGATTCCGGCACCCGAGGCAAGAAGATCCTGGAAAAGGACGTTGCCCTGAAGATCGCTTTAAAGGTCGGCTATTACATAGAGAAGAATGTACCCGGGGTAAAGGTTATCTATACCCGGAAAAACGATACCTACATCTCCCTTGACGAACGCGCCGATATTGCCAATAAGGCCAACGCCGATCTTTTCATCTGTATTCACGCCAACTCCATGCCCGGAGGAAAAGCTACGGGTACGGAAACATATGTGATGGGACTTCACAAGGATGAAAGCAATTTTGAAGTGGCCAAACGCGAAAACTCCGTGATCCTCATGGACCAGGATTATAAGGAAAGATATGAGGGCTTTGACCCGGACAGCCCTGAATCGTATATTCTTTTTTCATTAACCCAGACCGCCTACAAGGAGAGCAGTCTCTTATTTGCGCAAAAAGTGGAAGACCAGTTCAAACACAGGGTCGGACGCCATAGCCGTGGGGTGAAACAAGCCGGATTTGTGGTTTTGTGGCGTACGACGATGCCCAGCGTGCTGATAGAGACAGGATTTCTCTCCCACCCTACTGAAGAACAATTTTTAGCACAGGAAAAAGGTCAGGATCTGATTGCTTCCGGGATTTACAGAGCCTTTAAAGAGTACAAAAGTGAAGTAGATTCCATAAATTGACCGCGGATTCTACCCTTTCAAACCAGCCTCCAACGAATGAAATTATCGAAAGAAGTTAAAGTGGGCCTTTTCATGATCTCGGCCATTGTATTATTATACGTTGGTTTCGATTTCCTGAAGGGCATTGATTTTTTCTCCTCAGACCATAAATATTTCGCGATCTACAAGAACGTCGACAAGCTTACCGAATCAAACCAGATATTCTTAAACGGTTATGCAGTAGGCCGCGTCAGTGACATCGTGATCCAGCAGAACAAGGACAGGGTGCTCGTTGAATTATCCATCGACTCCGATATTGTGGTGAACAAGAATTCAGTAGTCATATTAAACGGAGAACTCCTCGGCGGGCGTTTCATTCAGCTTGTGGTGGGAAAAACCGGCGACAGGCTCAAACCCAGGGACACCATCCGCGCGGATGTTGCCAAAGGACTTGCCGATTTCCTCGCCGAGAATGCCGAACCCGTTGCAGCCAACCTCCAGACTACGCTACGCAAACTCAACACCATGCTGGATACGCTCAGCCGGAGCGCGGCTATGTTAAACCAGATGTTCGAGGACCTGCGCCCCACACCCAACATGATCAACCACTCCATCGCGAACCTGAACGGAAGACTCGGTGAGATGACCGGCACCTTTAATACGGTCGGATCCAATCTCAACACCGCCTTGACGGACCTGAAGCCCACTTTGGAAAATTTTAAGACCATCTCCGACTCCCTGAAGAGATTGCAGCTGAACGGAACCATAAGCAAGGCACAACAATCGCTGACAAAATTAAACCAAACCCTCACAGCCCTGAATAACGGCAACAATACGGCGAGTAAACTGATGACGGAAGATACCCTGTATGTGAACTTAAACAACCTGCTCCAGAACCTTGACTCTCTGGCCAACCACTTCAATAACAACCCCAAACATTTTATGGCCCCGCTGGGCAGAAGCAGAAAGAGGATTGAGAAGGATCTGGAGGAGCAGCGGAAACGGGAGAATGGGGGGAACTAACGGAAGAGTTGCCGATTGCCAGTTTCCGGGCAACTGCCCAATTGTCGACTGATTTTAGTGCCTTGGCGGTAAAAAAAACTTCGTGGCAATGACGAAAAAGGATCTGGAATTTAATAAGAGTGAAGATCAGATGAAGCAACTCATCTTCCAGCTTCATTCAAAAGAAAAGAAGACCCGGCTGGGAGGGGGGGAAAAGAAAATTGAAGAGCAACATCAGAAAGGCAAGCTGACGGCGCGCGAACGGGTCCAGTACCTGATCGATAAAGGGTCGGAGTTTTTAGAGATCGGACTGTTTGCCGGAGACGGAATGTACCAGGAAGTGGGAGGGTGTCCCGGAGGCGGTGTGGTCACTGGCATCGGATATATCCAGGGAAGGCAATGTGTGATCGTTGCCAATGACGCCACCGTGAAAGCGGGCGCATGGTTTCCCATCACCGCGAAGAAAAACCTGAGGGCACAGGAAATTGCCATGGAAAACTATGTGCCCATCGTTTACCTCGTTGACAGCGCTGGCGTGTTCCTTCCCATGCAGGACGAGATCTTCCCGGACAAAGAACACTTCGGAAGACAATTTCGCAACAATGCGAAGATGTCGTCCATGGGGATCATCCAGATCGCGGCGATCATGGGGAGCTGTGTGGCAGGAGGAGCGTACCTGCCCATCATGTCGGATGAAGCAATGATCGTCGACAAAACAGGTTCTATTTTTCTGGCGGGATCTTATCTCGTAAAAGCGGCCATTGGCGAAGACATTGACAACGAAACACTCGGAGGTGCTGCCACGCACTGCGAAATTTCCGGTGTCACCGATAATAAGTTCCCCAACGATGAAGCCTGTCTGGACCATATCCGTTCGCTGTTTGAAAAATTCGGCACGGGAACAAAGGCCGGATTCCACCGTTCCCAGCCTGAACCTCCCAAAGAAAATCCAAAGGATATTTATCGACTACTGCCAGGCGATCGTGTAAAGCCCTATGACACTTTAGAGATCATCAAAAGGCTGGTCGACAATTCGAAGTTTGACGAATACAAAGCTCTATACGGGAAAACGCTTATCTGTGGCGTTGCGCGCATTGACGGGTGGGCTGTCGGTATCATCGCCAACCAGCGCAAGGTGGTCAAAACAAAGAAAGGGGAAATGCAGATGGGCGGTGTGATCTATTCCGACTCGGCGGATAAAGCCGCGCGCTTTATCATGAATTGCAACCAGCGAAAAATTCCAATGCTCTTTATTCAGGATGTCAGCGGGTTTATGGTAGGTAGCAAGGCGGAGCATGGGGGCATTATCAAGGATGGCGCGAAGATGGTGAATGCCATGGCCAATTCAACCGTTCCTAAATTCACCATCATCATCGGCAACTCTTACGGCGCTGGCAATTACGCCATGTGCGGAAAGGCATACGACCCGCGGCTGATCTTTGCATGGCCAACTGCCCAGATCGCCGTCATGAGCGGAGCCTCCGCCGCAAAAACATTATTGCAGATAAGGGTGAACACGCTAAAAGGACGGGGTCAGAAGATCACCAAGGAGGAAGAGGAAAACTTATTGAAGGAAATCACCAATCAGTACAACGAACACCTCAATCCTTACTACGCTGCATCCCATCTATGGGTTGACGGCGTGATCGATCCGATCGAGACCCGCAAAGTGATTTCCATGGGCATCGAGGCTGCCAATCACGCACCTTTGGAAAAATTTAATGTGGGGGTGATCCAAACTTAGATTCAGATTCGCACATTTCTCTTTTCTCCTGCTAAAACTTTAAGATCTTTTTCCCAAAGCAACAGTAGATGAAATACATTACCCCTGGGAATCAGGCAAAGGAAACCCGACGGCCGGCTAGGGAAAAATCCCGAAATTTGTCGAAACATTCTGAACAGGCTCCGCTTTCCGCGCTGATTACGAACCATTTTAGGATGCGAGGACTTTTTATAAAAGAAAAGTTTTATCTTCATGTTGAAAGCAGCGTGTATTTACTGCGTTTTGCGCTGTTTACACGGCATTTGGCAATGCAAGCCATTAAATCAAACGCATAAGATCAACCGTGGTGTGATCTAAGTAATGAGTGAAGTAGATGGGAATGGAATCAAAAGAATTTAAGGCACTTATCTCCCTGCTGGAGGACGATGATGACCAGATCGTTAATCATGTTCAGGAAAAGATCCTTTCACTTGGAACGGAGATAATTCCTTTCCTGGAGGAGGAATGGGAAAGCAATTTTAATTCAAATGTCCAGAGAAGGATCGAGGACCTCATCCATACGCTTCAGTACGAACTTCTAAAAGAGCGGCTGAAAGAATGGTTCGAGAGCGAAGACCACGACCTGTTCACAGGAATGTGGCTGGTGGCAACCTATCAGTACCCGGAGATCGAACAACTGAAGTTACGGCAGGAGCTTGAACAACTCTATTATGAGACCTGGCTGGAGTTCAAGCCCGACCTCTACCCCTTTGACCAGATAAAAGTGATCAACAGCGTGCTGTTCAGCAAGCTGAAGTTTGGCGCCAACACCAAGAATTTTCACAGTCCTGGAAATTCCATGATCAACATCGTGCTGGAAACGCGAAAGGGAAATCCCATTACCTTATGCGTCATCTACATGCTGGTATCCCAGAAGTTGAAGTTACCCGTTTACGGCGTGAACCTTCCGAATCTTTTTGTGCTTACCTATAAAGACGACCGGCACAATCAGTTTTATATCAACGCCTTCAACAAGGGGCTCATCTTTTCAAAACAGGACATCGAAAATTACATCAACGAATTACACCTTACGCCCCAGACTTCTTTTTTCGAACCGTGCTCCACCCTCGAAATCATCCGCAGAGTATTGCGCAACCTCATCATGTCCTTCGACAAAATGGGTGACCACGACAAGGCGGAGGAGGTGAAGGAACTGCTGCTGATCATCGCGGATGGGGCGGACCTGGGGGTGTGAACTTATTAAGGTTGGTTCAACGAACGCGAAATTTCAATTTCAAGACTACATGCGTTCTTTTTGAGGCGGGCTGTTGCTGGAGACATAGTATTCCGCCAGATAGAGCATGGCTGGAATAAAGATCAACGCATGCGGGACGAGAAACAACCGCGTTTCTGCGGTAATACTTTTTATAAGGTGAATAAGAATCCAGGAAGGCACTATCAGCCAGAACCAGTTCCTGAGTATGCGTGGAATCTTATTGAAACATATGATCACAACGACCGGGATTAGTGCGAGCGTTCCAAAAAGCTGGGGATACATCCGTAAAAAAGTGAAATTAAAGGATAAGTAATCGATCGGGCTCGTAATTCCGTGAATTCCTTTTGCCTCCTGATATCCATAGTACAGCCGGATGGTCACAAAACAGGCTGCAAACAACGCAAGTGATATGCCGCCGATAACCAATCTTTCCTTAAGTGAATTTTTCCAGTCCTTCCCTGTGAACGCCGCTACCAGCATGAGCGGAATGAATCCGCTCGTTTCACGATTCAGGGCCGCGAAAAACGTGATGGGGATGATCCATATGAACCGATTTGTCACAATAGCCCATCCTGCAAGCAGATAGAAGATTACATCAAAGTAAGTATTGAAGGATAGATCGGATCGAAAAACACTATTGCTTATGTTGAAACATAGTAGCAACATTCCTGCAAAAAGAATGACCGGATTTGAAATCTTCAATTCCCGGTAAAAATAGAATGCGATGTACAGAAGGATCATATTTTGGAGGAAGCGCAGGAAAAGATACGGAAGTACTTCCGGCGCGCCCGGCGAGATCTTGATAAAGATCTGGACGAGCCCTTCGAGCATGAAGGGAGCGAGTATCCTGTATTGCCAGGGGTTGAAGAATTCTGAATTCCCATTAATAAAATTCCGGTGCCTTGCCATCATCGTATCGAGATCAATAGCCACGCCGCTTGTAGAATGTTCATGGAGAATATATAAACTCATGATCAGGAAGCAGGTGAACCAAAAGAATTTGTCGATCCTGTGATTAATAAGGTGCATTTTCCGCCGGGGTTTAGACCTTGCAATTTATTGAAATCTTCTGCTAACTTTATGGATTATGAAGATAGTATTTGTCTATTATGCAATATGACTTGGTGCTGGTGGGCACCAGCTTCGCTTCTTCGTTTTTTCTGAAAAAATACCTGGAGAAGTCTG
>JBBEBN010000039.1:0-8268 GCA_040882305.1 Cyclobacteriaceae bacterium | reverse complement strand
CGATGGTTATTTCAAGATGATCAACCCCGCCGTTTCCGAGGTCCTGGGGTATTCTATGGAGGAATTGTACTCCCGCCCAATCAATGACTTTGTATATGATGAGGATAAAAGTATTACGGCAAAGGTCCGCGACGAACTCACGAAGTCCAAAACGCTTTTCAATTTTGAAAACAGATACCTGACCAAGAATGGTGAGATTGTGTGGTTGTCATGGACTTCCCTTCCGGTAGATGGCGATCAGTTGATATTCGCGATTGCCAAAAATATCACTCATAAGAAAAGGCTGGAAGCTGAGCGAAACAACATGCTCAGCAATCTTGCAAAGATCAATGAAGACCTCAAGAAGCTTACCTATACCACCTCCCACGACCTGAGATCCCCCGTGAACAATTTACTGGCTGTTTTCAGCCTGATCGACACTTCGAAGATCAGTGACCAGGAGACGCTGGAGTTCATGGGGATTCTGCAACTGGCAGGTGAACATTTGAAACAGACACTCAATAATTACGTCGACCTGTTAAAAGAAAAGCATAGTGTGCGCGCCGAAACGGAAGAAGTAGACCTGCAGCAAAGCCTGCACTATGTGCTTCAATGTGTCAGTTCTTTGATCCAAACTTCAAAGACAACGGTTCACGTCGATTTTTCCTCACTGGATAAGGTCCAGTTTAATAGAGCCTATCTGGAAAGTGTGTTCCTTAATCTGATCACCAATTCTATTAAATATGCGAGGCCGGATGTGTTTCCCGTGATTTCCATTCGTTCCGAAAAGCTTAATGGCGTTAGCCAGCTGATCATTTCCGATAACGGACTTGGCTTTGATCTGGAAAAAGTAAAAGATCAAATTTTCGGCCTGCATCAAAAATTCCACCACCATTCCGACAGCAAGGGGATCGGCCTGTATCTCGTCCACAACCACGTAACAAGCCTCGGCGGAAAGATCAGCGTTGAAAGCAAGATCAACGAAGGCGCGAAATTCACCATTTCATTTAAGAAGTAGCTGTTGGCTATTCGCCTTTGGCGTGATCACTTCTTCAATAGTCAAATTGTGACATGGAACTGCCCGTGAACCGGGCATAAATCCGATACTCCCTGGAATCGGGAAAAACCAGCATCGCCAAAGCCCAACAGCCAAAAGCCCATTTGACCAAAGTGACGGAATATCGTATCAGTACTAAACGCCTCGTGAATGTCTGCTTTTTCTGATCTGGAGATTGTTGAAAAAGCCCTTGAGGGTGATACACACGCATTCCGGGTGCTGGTAGAACGGAATCAGTCGTTTGTTTGCTCCCTGGCGTACCGTTTTGTGGGCAACGCGAGCGATGCCGAAGATATCGCTCAGGAAGCATTTATTCGACTATGGAAAAACTTAAACCGTTACCGGCCCGAGATCAAACTCACGACCTGGCTTTACAAGATCGTCACGAACCTGTGCCTGGATTTCTTGCGATCCGCAAACAACCGGCGTGCAAGACAAAGGGTGGAGCTGAATGATCACGGAGGGATGGTCAGTGAATGGACGAGTGATCAATCCTTGCTGACAGACGAATTGCGGAGCGCGTTAGAAATGCTGAGCGCAGAACTGACCCCAAAACAGAAAGCAGTTTTTGTGTTGCGCGACATGGAAGACCTCACCGCCGATGAGGTAGGGGAGATCCTGGCAATGTCGCCAGGAAATGTGAAGAGCAACTTATACTATGCACGCAAGAAGATGGGTGAAATGATCACCATGTACTATCAAATGAAAAAATCACGAGCCAATGAACTGTAAGAAGGCAGTAAAACAGATTTATCTTTACCGCGAGCTTACGCCTCGTCAGCGCGAAGAAACAGACAGCCACATCGCAACCTGTGCTTCCTGCGGCCAACTAAACGCGCGCGTAAATCAGGAACGTGAAATGATGAGGGAAATTCTACAGACCCCTCAAACGCTTTCCGACCCTGTGCGATTCACCCAAAGGATCATGAGGGAGGTGGAGAAAAGCCAACAGAAAAAAGCATCTGTCTTCAATTCCCTTTCTGGTATTATTTTCGGTAAGCCTGTGCGATATGCCATGGCGGCGCTGTCGATGATGCTGGTTATCGCCTTCATAGGGGAACAAAACAGACAACCCGCCTTACGACATTCCGTGACTGTGAAAACCGGAGTTGACATTAAAATGAATTCGGCTTCCTTTTATGAAGCCTTGACAGAAGAAGAAAAAAATCCTGAAACAAGTCCTTCTGTATACGAATGTGTGATGGCTTGCCTGCAAACGCAGGACGCCGATTGTTCGGAATGCAGGATGAAATTCACAAACCTCATCAGAAACCATGAAACCATTTAACAGACCACCCGCTCTTTTCGCATGCTTTTGCATTTTCCTGTCACTGTCGGCATGCGACCATGATTTATCGATCGGATCTTCTGTGCACGAGGATGGGTCCATCGAACGCACAATTGTGCTTTACGATGCCGATTCAAGTCTGGCATTGCACAATATCTTTAACGTAAATGAAGCAGGCGGATGGGAGACCACCATTCAGCCGTCGGTGAGCAATAAAATTGAAGGGGCACCGAAATCCACGCAAAACATCACGTTCAAAAAACACTTTGCCTCTGCCGCCGACGCTAACCTGGAAATGACAGGCGGCGCCGACTCCTTGTTTCATATCCGTTCGGGTTTTGAGAAGAAGCCTGGATGGTTTTATACTTACACCGAGTACAGCGACACGTACCTTGCCCTCAACCGGTTTCATGCCTTACCGCTGGAAGATTATTTTACAACGGAGGATTTCACTTTTATTGACCGCCTTCCCCCGGAAGGGAAGGCCATCACAAAAGCCGACAGCCTGTACCTCGCGATGCTGAATGAAAAGATCTATGAGGTATACGGAGGACGCACGATCTTCGAAGAACTGTTCAAGCACACTCTTTCGACCATGAGAAAATACAACATTGAATCCAGGTGGGAGGACTCGCTCATGCGCAGGAAAGAAGTGATCTACAAGAAATTTCTCGAGGATGGCAACGACGAGAATGAACACCTCTGGACTACCGCCAACTTATTGCACATCCCATTGCCACCCTCTGCGCAGGAGGATTTTCGAAAAAAATCGAAGGAAGTGGAAAGTCGCATTGAGTTGATATCCGAGGCTTCTTCCGGAAAATTCAAACACATGATCCACATGCCCGGTAGGGTGGTGGAGACTAACGCAGATTCCGTTAATCACAATTTACTGCTCTGGAATCCGCCCGTCATAAAATTCTTGCTGACCGATTACACCATGACAGCGCGTTCACGCAAGATGAATGTGTGGCCGGTTGTGATTTCCTTGCTCGTTGTGGCAGGTACGCTCATTTTGTTTTTCCTCAGGAGAAGAGCGGTGTAGTAGTTGGCTACCCTTTGTGTTCCTGGGATTTCTTGATTCAACGACATTGATTCACGCTTCACGATTATTCACGATTGACGATTGACGAAGATAAACGCACCGCACCAGGCGATGGAATGCAGCCGATTTGACCGCACGCCCGACTCACTACTCACCACTCACTAATCGTCTTGCCGGGCGAGATAGGCATCAATATCCTTTGATGTGATCGCCAGCTTCTTCGGATATTTCGCTACCCAGGCGCGGAATTCTTTCTTGATGTTGTCATCCCACTTGCCGTGGATCTGGCCGGAGGGATATTTGGCTTGTTGCAATAAAACCCGTTCGAATTCATCGCGCAGGGCGACCATCTCGGAGGAGGACACAAGTCCTTCAATCAGGTGAGCGGGAATAAATACCACGCCGTACTCATTGGCAAACACGACGTCGCCGGGAAATACGGTAGTCTCCCCGATGCGGATTGGCGCATTAATGGACGTAGGCGTCATATTCCGGATATACGACGGGTCGTGCCCTTTTACCCAGGCGTTGAAACCTTCGGTGGCTTTCAGTTCCTGCATGTCGCGCACGGAACCGTAGAAGATCACACCCTTTCCACTTTTGCCAAAGATGGCATTTCCCAGACTGGAACCTATCAAAGTACCGTCCTTTATTTTACCATATCCGTCGGCAACATAGATGTCGCCTTTCGTCAGAATATCAATGGGCCAGATATTGATGCCGCCTTTTTGAGAGCGTCCTTCTGCTTTGCCCTGGGCTTTTACGAGGCTGTCGAGGTCGGGCCTTGAGGGCATGAACTGTGCCGTGACGACGCGGCCGACCATAGTCTCACCGGGTTTGAGGATGATCCAGTTTTTTTCCACCTGGTTATTATAACCCTTGCGCCCGAGGTATCCCCATATTTGCTCAAGCGTGCAGTTCTCCAGTCGTTCCAGCACCAGGTCGGGAACTTTGGGGCGTCCGTCATCAAAGCGTTCGCTTTTCCATTGAGATGTCCAGTTTTTTACCATCTCCGGAGTAGAACCCACATGCTGGGCGAAGGTGATGGATGCAGCGAGCATGAGGGCGGGGGTGATAAAGGATCCTTTGCGCATACGGAAATTTTTTGATGTTTTCTTCAATGGGTGATGAAGTTAAGGAATTATTTATTTCTGACCAAAGGGGTGAGAGGTCAGCCTATCAAAAAATCGTTTTAATCATCGTTCAAAACTAATCATCCGGCGGCATCTCAAACTTCACCGAATCACTTCTCACCATACTTCCGAAATATCCCACCGCCCTTTTGCCAAATTGTCCCTCGCGGATGAAGATAGGCTCGACAAAAGGATTGTACTGACTGAGTTTCTGGTTGTCGAGCTGGTCATAAAAATCGTAGATGGCTTTATCGATTGTTTGAATGCGCACGTATATCGTAACGGGTGTTGTGTGGGTGAGCGCGGGCTCGATGATGAGCTTGATCTGTTTGCCTTCCTGTTCCCGGTCGTGATAAACGGAACGGCCGACCTCTGTGAACAACATCGATTCACCTTCTTCCATGCAGGGAACGAGCAGATCCCTGCTGTTACCTGTAACGTCGCGCGAGGAGCGATCCACTAGCCTTGTCATTTCAAAGCGATAATAGTGCTCTTCGCCCGGAATGTCCGTAAAGTAGGTGATAACGCCTTCATGTTCACCATACAGATCTTTAAAAGCGGGAGTGTAGGAGACCTTATCAATATTTACAGGTCTCGGTGAAGTTGCAGTGGTTGCGGAATAGGTATAAGGACCTGAAGCGATGAGCAGCGTATAGCTTGTGTTAACCTTTACGGGAATGTTTCCCTTATAGAAATAACTGTACTTGCAATCCAGTGGAAGGAATACGCTGTCTGGAAAAAGCTGATCGGATTCGCCAGGCGAAGTGATGACCATGCTGGCATCGCGGATCACCAGCAGGGCCGGGTCGGTGATGCCACTCAGGTAAGGAACAGTGCGGTTGAAGTAAACAATCGGCACGGAATCCGGCTCCATAATTCCCTGTATGACCACCCTTTCCTCATAGGGAAGATGTGGAAGCGCCACTTCCTGCTGGCATCTGAAGCAGGTCATTGCCGTCAGGATCAGGAGGAGGTCAGCAATTACAGGTTTAAATGCCATTGCGCGCGGATTAGAATTTGAAATTATAGCTGACACTGGGGATGATCGGCAGCAGGGAGACCTGTCTGGCCTCGGGTTGTTCTGTGAGCGGATCCACGGTAAGGTAGACGAAATAGGGATTTTTTCGGCTATATACGTTGTAGCATCCGAAAACCCATTCGCTCTGATAAACATGACCGAAGAACTTCCGCGCCTTCTTATAGGAGAAGCTCACGTCCAACCGGTGGTAGGATCTTTGACGTGCATTGTTGCGCGTCGTAAAATCATAGTACCATCCGTCGTATAGGGTTCCATCGGTTACCGGTATCCGCCCTGTTGGCAGGGTGAATGCGCTGCCGGTGCGAAAGACAAAATCCGCAGACATCGACCATCGCTCGTTGATATCATAAGTCCCTACAACAGAGAGGTTGTGTCGGCGGTCATAGGTGAACGGAAAGGGATTTCCAAAATTCATGTCTGGAAAGGTCTGCGTTGTCTTCGACCACGTATATCCAAACCAACCGGTGAGGCGACCGGTATTCTTCTTTAACAGGAGCTCCCCTCCATAGGACAGACCTTCCCCGAACGTAAGATTCGCGGCAAGGTCCGATTCTGTGTTCAGCTGCGTTCCTTCCTTGAAGAGGACCTGATTTTTCATTTCCTTGTGGTATCCCTCAACACTCACTTCATATTCGTTGTCCCGGAGATTCTTAAAAACACCAAGGGAATACTGAACACTTTGCTGCGGTTGCACGTCCTTTCCGGAAGCAATCCAGATATCCACCGGGAGACTGGCGGAACTATACGGAACCGCATGCAAAAACTGATTCATGACTGTCCAGGAGGCTTTTACAGACGTTGACGCATCGATGCTCAGCCTTACAGTAAGGCGGGGTTCGATGTAAGTATAGTCTTTATTTCCGCCCGCATAATATGGAACGCGAATGCCGTAGTTGATCCCGACCCTTCCGGATGGATCCCATTCGTGGCTCACATACACAGCCATGGCATTTGCATGCGCTCTTTCGATGAGGTCTGGATCAATCTTGACGCGGTTACCGCTCTTCGGAATCTGATCGGAATATGTAGCGGGAAAAAGGGTGTGATGAAAATAGCTGGCACCAAACTTCACGACGTGTTCCGTATCTGCAAACCAGGAGACATCTGTTTTGCCGTTGATATCATGGATGCCCGTATAAAACAGGGAGTAATAAGTTCCCTGTTCGGTACTCAATCCCAAATCATACGCGTTGACAATCAAGGAAGTGTTGGTAAACATATTACTTCCGAACAGGTGGTTCCACCGCACGGTGGCCGTGCCGTTTCCGAAGCCGATGCCATAGTTCAGGCTGCTCGGACCTGTATAACTTCCGTTATCCCTTCCGTTGAACGCGCTGATGAAAAGTCTGTCACGCGATCCAATTTCAAAATTTGCCTTTGCATTAATGTCATAAAAAGAATAAAGCGTGGTGTTGTCCGGGATGAAAGCTTTCTGTATGAGGTCGATGTAACTCCTTCGCGCAGAGACAATGAAGGATGCCTTGTTCTCTTTGATCGGGCCCTCAAAGGTGAGGTTGGAAGATATCAGCCCGATGCCGCCTTCTCCCTGAAATTTCTCCTTGCTCCCGTCCCGCAAGGTGATATCAAGAATAGAACTTAACCGTCCGCCGTATTCGGCAGGAAACCCACCCTTGATCAGTTCCACGTGGTTCACTGCATTAATATTGAAGGTACTGACCAATCCGAAAAGGTGATTCGGATTATAAACTGTAGCGCCATCGAGCTGCACGAGATTCTGATCGAGGTTTCCGCCGCGCACATAAAATCCCGTCGTCCCCTCCTGCGCCTGCTGGACACCGGGAAGAAGCTGAATGATCTTCAGGATGTCGCGCTCCCCCATCAGTACTGGAAGGTTGCGCAGTTCCCGCATGGGGACTGTGACAACACCCACCCGGGTTTTGTTGACGTTGTCGTCATTTCGCGAAGCATTGATCTCCACTTCTTCCAGTTCGTTGGATGATGTGAGCAAAAAATCAGTTCTCATATTTTCGTCAAACAGAGTTTTCATTCCGACAGGTTTGTAACCGACGTAGGAAATGACAAGTGAGACCGAATCGCCCGATTGAAGCGTCAGCGAATAGTAACCATATTGATTGGTGGTCGTTCCTCTTTGTTGGATTGTATCATAAACGTTCGCGCCGATCAGCGCCTCTTTTGAGGATGCATCCCGCACATACCCGCCGATGGTAATTTTTTGCGCAAGAGTACCAGGGAATATTGTACCCAGGACGCACACCAGGAAAATGAACCGAATGGCAGCCATGATCATTTTAAATCATACGACACGAGTTCCTCGATCTCGACGGGCGAATCGATGACTTCGACCCTCACAAGCCCGACACCTTTAGCGTAGTACTTGTATTCGAGAAAATTTTTGTCAAGCGGATTCGTTTCTTCTATCTTCAGACAATTGAGAAATGATCCCGCAGGCACCGTTACCGGTTCAGTCTTGCTCAAGACCTTGCCCTGATCCTCTGCCTCTCCGATATAATGTTCCTGCCTGTACTGAAGTCCGATAACCGGATTGCCCAGCATGACAATTCCCGGCTCGGCGCCATCGACGCCTGCTTCCCACGATCCGTAATGGTTGTTCACAACACCGCCCACATAGTTATCAACCGCCTCTCCCATGTACCATACATTGCCGTCCCTATCCTGCGCATACCAGTCGTAAGTCTCTTCAATGAGTTCGTCATTGAGATAAGCGCGGTCAAGCACTACGGTGCA
>JBBEBN010000038.1:0-8280 GCA_040882305.1 Cyclobacteriaceae bacterium | reverse complement strand
GGTATTGGCTCCAAGTTTACTGACAAGCAATACAGTGAGGCGGGCGCCAAGATCGTGTACTCCGCCCATGAGGTTTACAAGGCGGACGTGATCCTGAAGATCGAGCCACCCACGCTGGAGGAGATTGAAATGATGCATGCCAACCAGGGGCTGATTTCCGCGCTTCAGCTGGGGCACCTTAAATCGGATAACCTGCAGGCGTTGATGAAGAAAAAGGTTGTCGCCCTCGCCTACGAATTTATTGAAGACAAGGTAGGAGGAATGCCCATCATCCGGGCGATGAGTGAAATTGCGGGGACCACCGTATTGCTCATTGCGGCGGAAAATCTCAGTTCAGCCAACAGCGGCAAGGGTATTATCCTGGGAGGGATCACCGGTGTGCCTCCCACGAAAGTAGTCATCATCGGCGCTGGTACCGTCGCGGAATATGCAGCGCGTGCAGCCATAGGGTTAGGTGCCGAGGTGCAGGTGTTCGACAACCATATCTACAAGTTGCGCAGGATCAAGAGCATGCTCGGCCAGCAGATCTATACGTCTACCATCGACACCCTTACGCTCGGGCAGACACTTGAGTCGGCCGATGTGGTGATCGGCGCCCTCCGCGCAGAAAAGGGACGGGCCAGGCACGTCATCTCCGAGGAGATGGTCATGCGCATGAAAACCGATTCACTCATCATTGACCTGAGCATCGATCAGGGCGGTTGCATTGAGACATCCGAGATCACAACCCTCAGCAAACCCGTTTTCCGCAAGCATGGTGTCATCCATTATTGCGTACCCAATGTTGCTTCACGCGTGGCCCATACGGCGACGACGGCGCTGAGCAACATTTTCACGCCGACCATCCTGAGGGCGGCTGAAGAGGGTGGGCTCGAGGAGATGATCTTCTCACATAAGTGGTTCATGAAGGGCGTTTACACGTATAAAGGGGGATTGACAAACGAACACGTGGCGCGTAAATTCGGGTTGAAGTATAAAAACATCGATTTGCTGTTTGCAGCCCGTTTCTAATTATGAAAAAATCACCTATCCTGGGGGTGGCATTGTTATGCGTGGTGAGCGCTGCCGCCCAACCCGCCCCTACCATACCGAAAAATATCCGCGCTTCCATTACGCTCGATAACCTTTTCGACATAAACGGCCTGTCCAAGTTTGACAACTTATACGGCATACCGCTCGAGCCCGGCAGTGTGGTGGGAAATGCTTACCTGGATGCCGGCTGGAACCGCTCCACTTTCCTGCTGTATGACGTGGAAAAAATGATCGAGGGATTTCCAGCGCGCTATGAGATCGAACATGATCAGTTTGAGATCAGGTCGTCGACCGGAGTGAAAGTCCTGAACGGCGAAAAAGTAAAAAGTTTTGTCTGGATCGATTCCCTTACAAGGTCTCCCCGGTATTTTGTGAACGGCCGCGATTTCAAGGATGAACAGCATGCTCCCCTGTCGGGATTTTTTGAAGTGATCACGGAAGGCGCTGTTTCCCTGCTGGCCAAAACGGAAGTGGTTGTAAAGAACCCCACCTACAATGAAAAATTCGACATGGGGAACCGGAACACGCGCATCGTCAAAAAAAGAAATTATTACTATGCCGGGAATGGCGTTGTGCGGGAACTCCCTTACAACAAGAAGAAACTGCTTCCACTCTTTGGTGAGAACGCTTCCGATGTAGAAAGGTTTATAAAGGTAAATGAGCTTTCCGTGAACGATGGCGATCACCTGGAAGCGATCTTCGGTCATTACAACGGATTGATCGCTATAAACTGATCCTGTTGAGGCTCTCTTCCAGGGCGCTGATCTTTGCTTCGGCATCCGCTTTCTTTCTGCGCTCGGACGCTACCACCTGAGGCGGCGCGCTGTTGACGAATTTTTCGTTGCCCAATTTCTTATCTACCATCGCCAGGAAGCCCTTGTGATACGAGATTTCTTTTAGAATAGCTTCACGCTCCTTTGCTTCGTCGACCTTTCCCTCCAGCGGGATATAAAACTCGTGCGACCGCACAAGAAGGGAGGTGGCTGTCACGCCGGGCGCATCCTTTACAAAATCGATGTCCTTTAAGTTAGCCAGTTTCTGAACCACCGGCCAGAAGCCCGTCAGCGGGAGGCTTTCGGATCTTTTTACCATCAGCGTCAGCGCTTCTTTAGGCGAAAGACCTTTTGTGTTGCGCGTATTGCGGATCTCAGTCACGACCTCAAAGGCGAATACCGCCTCCGATAAGATGGGGGATTCATATTTTTCGGACGTTGGATAGGCCGCAATAATAATGCAGTCATCTTCTTTCCTGCCGTTCAGTTCGTGCCATAGCTCTTCCGTGATGAACGGCATGAACGGATGAAGGATCTTGAGCAGCGTTTCGAAGAAGCGTGTGGTTTCCTTTAGCGTTTGTTCATCGATGGGCTTGCTGTATTCCGGCTTCACGATCTCGAGGTACCAGGAACAGAAGTCATACCAGATAAGCTTATGGACGGAATGCAACGCATCCGATATCCTGAATTTGGAAAATTGATCTTCGATCTCTGCGAGCGCCTGGTGCAGCCTCGCCTGAAACCAGGCGATGGCAACTTTATTCTCGTCAGGAATGGGAAGCCGTGCGGAAGTCCAGCCGTTCACCAGCCGGAAAGCGTTCCAGATCTTGTTCGCAAAGTTGCGCCCCTGCTCAACGAGCTTTTCATCATAGAGCAGGTCATTTCCTGCCGGGGCGCTGAACAGCATTCCGGTGCGGATAGCGTCCGCGCCGTACTGCGCGATGAGATCGAGCGGATCGGGTGAATTTCCCAGTGACTTTGACATTTTACGTCCAAGCTTGTCGCGCACAATGCCCGTGAGGTAAACGTTGCTGAAGGGCTTTTCACCACGGTATTCATATCCGGCGATGATCATGCGCGCCACCCAGAAAAACAATATTTCCGGAGCTGTAACCAGGTCGTTGGTAGGATAGTAATAATTCAGGTCGCGGTTTCCCTTGTTATTATCGGGTTTTGTAAATATGGTTGTGTCAAATACGGCCATTGGCCATAGCCAGCTTGAAAACCAGGTATCCATTACGTCCGGATCCTGCTGAAGTGTCTGAATTTTTTGCTCCGGATATTTCTTGCCGTACTCCTCCAGGGCTTCGTCATGGGTTTTGGCAACCACATAATTTCCAGACCCGTCATACCACGCGGGAATACGGTGGCCCCACCACAACTGCCGCGAGATACACCAGTCGCGGACATTCTCCATCCAGTGGCGGTACGTGTTCTTGAATTTCGGAGGGATGAGACGAACTTCATCGTTCATGACATTCTCGTACGCAGGCCTGGTGACCTTTTTCATTTCCAGGAACCATTGCAGCGACAACCTGGGCTCGATCACGGCGTCGGTCCTCTCGGAAAAACCCACGCTCGTCTGGTAGTCCTCTACTTTCATCAAAAAGCCCTTTGCCTCGAGTTCTTTTGCAATCTTCTTTCTCGCAATGAATCTGTCTTCACCGACGAACACCTGCGCCTGTTGGTTCAGCGTGCCGTCGTCATTCAAAATATCGATCACTTCGAGGTTGTGTTTTTTGCCCAGCTCGTAGTCGTTCATGTCATGCGCCGGCGTCACCTTCAGACAACCCGTCCCGAAGTCCATGGCCACATACTCGTCCTCAATGATCGGCACTGCGCGGTTGATCAGCGGTATGATCGCCTTCTTGCCCTTGAGGTGTTTGAAGCGTTCATCGCTCGGGTTGACGCAGATGGCTGTATCTGCCATGATCGTTTCCGGCCGAACGGTGGCAATGGTTACTGATTCGTTTTTGCTTCCCTCAATGAGGTATCGTATGTAATAGAGTTTGGATGAAACTTCCTTGTGGATTACTTCGTCGTCTGATAGCGCGGTTTTACCTGCGGGGTCCCAGTTGACCATTCTCAAACCGCGGTAAATGTGACCTTTGCGGTATAAGTCGACGAAGACGCTGATGACCGCTTCATAGTAATCCGGGTCCATGGTAAACTTTGTCCGGTCCCAGTCGCAGGAAGCGCCGAGCTTCTTCAATTGTTCGAGGATTATGCCGCCGTATTTTTCTCTCCACTCCCAGGCGTACTTCACGAATTCATCTCTCGTGAGATCCGATTTCCTGATGCCGCGTTCGCGCAACATGGCCACCACCTTCGCTTCCGTGGCAATGGAGGCGTGGTCCGTGCCCGGTACCCAGCAAGCCTCCTTACCCTGCATACGGGCCCTTCTGACAAGAATATCCTGGATGGTATTGTTTAACATATGCCCCATGTGGAGCACGCCCGTGACGTTGGGAGGCGGGATCACAATGCAAAACGGCTCTTTCCCCGGATTGGGTTCAGAGTGAAAAAAACCCTTTTCCAGCCAGTAGCTGTACCACTTGTTCTCGACTTCGGATGGATTGTACTTGGTGGATAATGACATTCGGTCAACACTTAAGGGGCAAAAATAGGGAAATAAGGGTCCTTCGACAAGCTCACGACCCGTCCCCGATGTCTCCGCATAGTCTCCGGTCTCCGGGACTATGCGGGAAAGAAGGGAACATACGATCGGTCACCAGACCTGCTTTCAAAGTATCAAGGTGATGCGAAAGGCCGTTTGTCTATTGGATTTCACTTAAACCTGACCTAATGGAAACCCTGTCAGTACCTAAAACCACCGAAAGGTTGTCGAAATCTGATGACGTCATTCATTGGAAACAGCTGTGGAGCCTTGCGGCGTTGTATGGTTCGGTGATCATTGGCTGGATCGCCTATCAGAATTACCAACCCCGGCTGCTCGTTCAGTTTGCGTTTACTGACTTTACCTTTCTGCTGATGGCGGCGCAGGGGATCATCCTCGTGATCACACCACTCATTGCCGGCAGGCTGGGAGATCGTTTTCGCGCCGAGAAGGGACACCGGTTGCCTGTCATCACCTCGGGAATAAGCTTTGCGGCCATGGTCTTCATGGCGGTGGCCTTTACGCTGCTGGGAAATCCCGGAGAAGTCTTCAAGTGGGTGCTGCCCGGCCTGATTGTTCTCTGGCTGATCGCCATGAGCATTTTCACCAGTCCGGCCTTATCGACCATGGAACTGTTCACGCCCGTCGACAAGCTCCCTCACGCCATGGCTATCCTCACCATCACCGCCAACCTCATTTATTCCCTGGAGCCGGTGATCGTCGACATTATTGATTACCTCGGCGCGCCGATCACCTTCATGCTGGGAGGCGTGGCGGTCTTCCTTTCGGGATACGCGTTGAAGAGAAATTCACTGGGACTTTTTCAGCGGAGCGGTGACAGGGAAGCTCCCCCTTCTGAAACGAAGCTGCTCAAATCCCCGCATGGTTTTATTTTCTTTCTGGGTCTGGCTGTGGGAACTGCCACTGCCATTCTATTTTATTTGTTTCCCATCCTGCTCGAAGAAAAACTCGGTGTCGTTTTGAATGCCGACGGAAAGTTCATAGTAGTGGGGATCCTTTTGTTATCTGCGTTGCTGTCTTTGCCGGTGAGTAAAATCATCAGACGTTATGGAATGGAGCGCATCTTCTGGATGAGTTTTACCGCCATTGTGTTGACGACGCTGGCGATATACCTCTTATCCTCACCGATACTTGTACTCATACTCGTTGTGGCATTTTCCATAACATTCACTGCGCTCTCTGTTGCTTCGCTTCCGTTCGCTATCAGTCGGTCGGCCTTTTTGGAAAAAGTGTTTTGCGTAGGAATTTTTTTCAGCGGTGTTGCTTTGCCCGAGGGAGTATGGGAAGCGTGGCTGGCGTACAGCGCATAGGGAACTAGAAGCTATTTCCCTACCCCTCCGGTGCCTGAGCTTGTCGAAGGCATCCTGATCCTCCAGTCAGACGGATACATGTTATTCACCCTGTTCGATAACACATTAGCCCATCCAATAGGCAGGTGGTTGTATTCCAGCAACGTAAATCCGGGTAATATGCCCTCGAGGCGAATGACATCTTTCCTCAGATATTTCAGGGCGTCACCTTCCGAAATTGCAGCAACGGGAAAGTTTGTCTTATTGATATTAACGGACAGCGCCATCGCATGTTCCGGGATGAGTTTCTCATGTTTTACCCGCGCAACATTTGTTCCCGCATATACGATCTTTAAATGCTGGAGCAGGAATTCTGTTTCTTTGGCCTTACCATCGGGAACGTAAAAAACCAGGTCCTGAAATTGAAAAAAGTTCACAGGCCCGTTGCAGACAATCCAGTCCTGAAGTTTCTCCGTGACCTTTCTTAAAGGACGGGCAAGGCCCGTTTTATTTTTTATGAGCAGCGGCGCTGTTGCTTCGGTTTTTCTCATGACGGAAATAAAAAATCCCTCACCTCTGGTCCGGTGCGGAAAGAAACGATAAGCATAAATGCCGTTCTGCTTTACCTCTTTTATGCCCCAGGATGGATCGGTGGAGAGGTTCAGGAACTCCACGCGGTGATTTGCGTTCAGCCAGCGAAGATTTTCCTCATCTTCCCATTCATTATAAGTACAGGTACAATATATCAGGATCCCGTTTTTGCGCAGTGTGTCCCACGCATCACCCACGATCCTTCTCTGGCGGCTTGCGCAAAGCTGTACATTTGCAGGCGACCATTCGTTCATAGCCCTGGGATCTTTTCTGAACAACCCTTCTCCCGAGCAGGGAGCATCCACCACCATGACGTCGAAGAAACCAGTGAGTCTTTGAAAATCTCCCGGATCATTGTTTGTGACGATCGCATTTGGGTATCCCCACTTCTGGATGTTCTCCGAAAGGATGGATGCTCTTGACCGGATGGCTTCATTCGCAACGAGAAGACTTTCCTGGTGTAACAGACTCAACAAGTGAGTGGATTTTCCTCCGGGCGCGGCGCAGAGGTCCAAAACATTTAATGGCTTATTTAAGTCGACACTTTGTTTCAGCGCCTGTTCCAGGAACATGGAACTTGCCTCCTGCGCGTAGTAACTTCCTCCGTGGAAAAGAGGGTCCAGTGTGAAGACGGGTCGTGTGCTGAGGTATTCTCCATACTGACTCCACGGCACGGAGTGCTGACGGGGTGACTGCGGTTTTTTGCCAGGATGAAGCCGTATGCTCACAGGAGGTATCTCCTGAAGGCTTGACAGGAATGCCGGAAACTCATCTCCTAATTGTGCGCGGATGGATTCTTCAAATTTTTCTGGAAGAGGAATCATTCTGTGTAAAGTTAATCTTTCCGCGGCTTGCTGTGATGCCTCCAAAAAATTAGGTTTACCTTCGGATGATGGCTGTACACGAAACGAACGATCCCAAGTTGAAGAGTTGGGTGGACGTGCCCGCCGGTTCGGATTTCCCTATCCAGAATCTGCCGTTCGGAATCTTTCAGGGACCTGATGGAATTCCTCGCGCCGGTGCTGCGATCGGTAACGGTGTTATCGATCTGGCGGTTCTTCAGGAAGACGGATATCTTCATGAACGGGGCCTTCCCACGGGAATTTTCAGACAACCATACCTGAACGATTTTCTCGCCCTCGGGAGGGAAAAGATTAGAGGTGTGCGCGACCGGGTCTCCAGATTATTACGGCATGACAACGATACCATTCCTTCTCCAGTCCGAAAGAAAATTTTGATCGCTCAGGGGGACGTGAACATGTTGCTGCCCATCCGGGTTTCGAACTACACGGATTTTTACAGCAGCGAAGAGCATGCGATCAACGTTGGCTCTATTTTCCGCGATCCGAAGAATCCGCTTCTGCCCAACTGGAAACATTTGCCGGTGGGGTATCACGGAAGAGCTTCCTCCATTGTTGTTTCCGGCACGCCCATACATCGTCCGAAGGGACAGATCAAATCACCCGACAAGCCTTCGCCGGAGTTTTCGCCCACCCGCAAGCTTGATTTCGAACTGGAACTGGCCTTCGTTACGTGTGGCGAAAATAGACTTGGACATTCCATCCCTGTGGACGCGGCAGAGGATTACATCGCGGGATTTGTTTTATTCAATGACTGGTCAGCGCGTGATATTCAGCAGTGGGAGTACGTTCCACTCGGGCCATTTGCAGGTAAGAACTTTGCTTCCACAATTTCCGCCTGGCTGGTGACCCTTGACGCCCTGGAACCTTTTCGCGTAAGTGGTCCGCCACAGGAACCTGAAGTCCTTCCATATTTGAAGTCCCCGGGAAAGAAGAACTTCGACATTGTTCTGGAAGTAACCCTTCAAGTGGGCAATAGTGAAGAAACCGTATTGTGCCGCTCCAATGCGCGGTATCTATACTGGAATATAAACCAGCAACTTGCCCACCAGACGGTCAATGGTTGCAATGTTCAGGTAGGGGATGTTTACGGTTCG
>JBBEBN010000037.1:0-8283 GCA_040882305.1 Cyclobacteriaceae bacterium | reverse complement strand
ATGCCTTTGGGAATCAATGGACGCAGGGCATCAGCGTGTACCACACTGCTGTGTAAATTATCGGGCACAAAGTATGTGGATCGCCAATCATCCTTCGGGAAGGTAGTTTCTTTAGTCAACGTTCCCGTCAGCGAACCCTCATCAAATGGAACTCTGGCGATCACGCCGATATTCATTTTCCTGCAGAGAGGAAATAAATTGTCTTCCGGTGCCTGGTCAAAGATGTTGTAGATCACCTGTACGGCGTCGATGAGACCGGTGCGCAGCGTCTCCAGCGCGTTGTCAGGTTCCCAGCGGTTAACACTGACACCGATGAACCGTATTTTACCTTCTTTTTTCAGTTTTTCAACCGCTTTCTTCCATTCATCGTGTTGCGCCCAACCATCCTCCCACACGTGGAATTGCTGCAGGTCAATACAATCCACCTTCAGGTTTTTGAGGCTTTTTTCCGTGTATTCTACAATATGGTCATAGGGGAAACAGTCCTTCAGCTTATACTCCGGTGTACTGGGCCACTTAAAATTCATGGGAGGGATTTTGGTGGCGTGATAAAGTCTCTTGGTGTGATGCCGGCGTATGAGCTCTCCCAGGATCTGCTCACTTTTTCCCGCTCCGTAGCCCCAGGCCGTATCATAAAAATTACAGCCGAGTTCAACCGCCTTGTTCAAGGCCTGTTCGAGTTCCGATGTATCGGTGCCCGTCCATCCGGCCAGGCCCCACATGCCGTAACCGATTTCACTGACTTTAAGATCTGTTCTTCCGAATGTTCTGTATTGCATGACTTGTTTCCCCTTGTTAACGACTTCAATATAACATCCTTCCATCGGTTGGCAATAGACCGGAAGCTCATTTACAGGAGGCAGGAACGGTTAGAAAGTAGATTGAATGCACAACCAATACATTTTATTACTTTTGCAACCTTCAAATCAAGTGTGGCCAGCCAAGCGGCCCAGTTGTGTGGGGAACATATATGACCTTAGAAGAAGAAATAGATAAAAGAAGAACGTTTGGGATCATCAGTCACCCTGACGCGGGCAAGACAACGTTGACGGAGAAACTTCTGCTTTTTGGAGGTGCCATCCAGAAAGCCGGAGCGGTAAAGTCGAGCAAGATAAAAGACCACGCCCGCTCAGATTGGATGGAAATTGAGAAGCAACGCGGGATCTCCGTTGCCACCTCCGTGATGGGTTTCAATTACCGTGACGTAAAGATCAACCTGCTCGACACACCCGGTCACCAGGATTTTGCGGAAGATACCTATCGCACCCTGACAGCCGTGGACAGTGTGATCATGGTAATTGATTGTGTGAAGGGTGTGGAGATCCAGACGGAGAAGCTGATGGAAGTCTGTCGTATGCGCCGCACACCGGTGATTTGTTTTATCAATAAACTCGACCGGGAAGGACGCGATCCTTTTGAACTTCTCGACGAAATAGAAGAGAAGTTGAAGATCAAAGTTCGCCCCCTGAGCTGGCCTATCAACATGGGAAAGAATTTTAAGGGAGTTTACAGTTTGTACGGGAAGAGTCTTCATCTCTTCACCCCCAGCAAGATCACCGTTGAAGAAGGCATCGAGATAACCGATATCAATTCCACCCTGCTCGATGATTATGTGGGTGAAAATAACGCCAGACAACTTCGCGCGGACATCGAGCTCATCGAAGGTGTGTATCCGGATTTTGACGTCAGCGATTATCTCAGTGGAAAAGTCGCTCCCGTATTTTTTGGAAGTGCCGTAAATAATTTCGGTGTGAAAGAATTGCTGGACACTTTTATCCGGATTGCACCACCTCCGGCCCCGAGGGAAACGACCATAAGAGTGGTTGAACCTGACGAGACCAGGTTTACCGGTTTTGTCTTTAAGATCCACGCGAACATGGACCCCAAACACCGGAACCGCATCGCTTTCCTCAGGGTCTGCTCCGGTAAATTCGAAAGGGGCAGCAATTATTATCACGTGCGTCATGATAAGTCTGTGCGGTTCTCGAACGCCACGGCTTTTATGGCCCAGGATCGCGAGACAGTGGAGGAAGCCTGGCCTGGCGATATTGTCGGCATCTTTGACACGGGTAATCTGAAGATAGGGGATACGTTAACAGAAGGCGAAAAGCTTATTTATACAGGGATTCCCAGTTTTTCTCCCGAAATTTTCAAGGAGGTCATCAACCTGGATGCCATGAAAACAAAACAACTTGAAAAGGGATTACTACAGTTGATGGAAGAAGGGGTGGCGCAACTATTCACCTATGAACTCGGGAAAAAGAAGGTAGTAGGCGTCGTCGGCGCCCTTCAATTCGAGGTAATCCAGTTCCGCCTGAAGAACGAATACACGGCCACGGTGCGGTTCGCCGCTCAGAATATTTACAAGGCGTGCTGGATCAGCAGCAAGGATTCAAAGAAACTCGCCGAATTCATGGATTCAAAACAGCGGCACATCGCGCGCGACAAAGACGGCAAGCTGGTCTTCATGGCAGAATCGAAAGCCTGGCTCCAGATGGTGCAGGACAACTTTCCGGATATTGATTTCCACTTTACGTCGGAGTTTTAAGGTGAGTTGTGAGCCTGCCTGCCATACGGGTGGCCTGCGCGCCGTCAGGCAGGTTGTGAATGGTGAGTGTGTTCGTGCGCGGGCCAGATTTCTTTCCACCGCATTATTTTGTGCTCTTGAGTTTTGTGAATCGTGACGCGTGAATCACCAAATATGACAGGAAAAATCCAGCAACAGATCCCAAATGAATTAGCAGCACGCCCTGACTCACAATCACCACTGACTATTTCAGCTTCTGCTCCAGATTGGCGATGTCAACTTTGGCTTCCTGTTTTCCCAGGGACAGAGAACGCTTGTAGAGTTCCAGCGCCTCTTTATAGGTCTCGCGTTTTTTGTGGGGTGCAAGTTTGGTGCGTTTCGCAGCTTCTTCAACGGCACGGGCGCGGGCGTAATAAGCATCTGCTTCGGTAACCTTGAAACTGTTTACCATAGCTTCAATCCGGGCTTCCAAAAGGAACAGTTCCTGCTGTTTTTCAGAGATCTTGATGTTGATGTTCTTCACTTCATCCTCCTTCACTTTGATTTCCTGAAGCAGTCCATGATTTTCACCCTTGAACTTGGTCACCTCTTCCTCCAGCTTTACAATCTCGTCGACCCGTATCTGAACTTCACTCTTTAACGCGTCAACAAGCATTAAATAGGCAGCTGCCTCGTGTTTGGAGTTCTTTAATGCGGCCTGGATCATGCCGATCTTTTCTTCCGACATCTTGACAAACTCGTTGATATCCTTCAGACGGGTGGAAAACTCTTCATAACTGGTTCCCTCGCTTAAATTCGACCGAAGAGAGTTGCGATTGGCATCGATTGAATCCAGTAAACCCCTGACATCTTTCAGGCTGGTGAGAACGTTGTGTCTGGAAGTCAGCTCGTTACGCAGGGAATCATTTTCAGATTGCAGCCTGGCGAGTTCTTCTGAATTACATCCCGCAAAAAAAACAATCAAAATGAAAAGGGAGGGTGTCGCTAATTTCAGTCGCATAAGGTTCGGGTCGAAAACAAAAATAAGCCTTTCGGCACATTTTAAATTAATCGGTGTAAGCTTTTTCTAAAAATTATCGAGTATCATTATTTTAATTTGGCGGGATGAAAGTGCCTTTTCAAGTACTTTATGAAGACAATCACCTTTTGGTTGTGAATAAATCATCGGGTATCCTGGTTCAGGGCGATATCACAGGCGATGTGCCTTTGGTTGACTTGTGTAAAGTTTACGTCGGAAGAAAATACCGGAAACCAGGGGCCGTCTTTTTAGGAGTGGTGCACAGGATTGACCGGCCCGTAAGCGGGATAGTGTTGCTGGCAAGAACTTCCAAATCCCTGGAGAGAATGAATGCCCTCTTCCGCGAAAGGGAGACAAAAAAGACGTATTGGGCTATAACAGAAAACAAACCGCCATTGGAATCGGGTAATTTAATACACTGGCTGGCCAAGGACGAGAAAAGAAACAAAACCACAGCCTACCCCAGAGAGACAGCGGGAGCATCGCGTTCTGAGCTTAGTTATCAAGTGATCGCCAGTATCGGAAACCAATGGCTTTTATCGGTTGAGCCCGTGACGGGCCGACCCCACCAGATTCGCGCACAACTCGCTTTTATGGGTTGCCCTGTAAAAGGAGATGTAAAATACGGTTCTTCGAAACCCCTGGAAGATGGAAGTATTGCCCTTCATGCTCGGAAACTGGAATTTATGCACCCTGTCAAAAAGGAGGAAATCGCGCTCAAGGCGCCCTTGCCCGATACTGACTGGTGGAGAATTTTCAAAAAATTCAATAACGACCGATAAAATGAACTGGATCGAAAAGCTTAAGAACCGCTGGAAACTGAAGAGTGCGTGGCAGGTGGTCATTGTCTTGCTGGCTTTTGCCTGTACCGGGTTCACCATCCTTTTCATCAAAAAGCCCCTATTGAGCTTCCTGGTTGGCGAACAGGGCGATTCAACGCTGGCTTCGGTGCTTTACTATATTTTTATTCTACCGATCTATAATGTTATTTTACTTGGGTATGGTTTTATATTTGGGCAATTCGATTTCTTCTGGGCTTTCGAAAAGCGATTTATGGAACGATTTTTTAGAGGGCTAAGGCGAGAAAAATAACTTTACTCATATGAAAAAATATCTTTTGCTAATCATTAGCGTGCTCTTGCTCGCTGCATGTTCGACTCCGAAATACGCTTATTACTTTGACCACTACGATTATAACAGTGGTAAGAAAAAGGTGGGAACTCCCGAAACACAAATTTCCCAGAATATTATGGCAACACCAGACTTGAGCCCACTGCAACTTGATGAGGAGTCCGTGACGGCAAGCGCTGAAAGCAGGATCAAAAAGATGGAAAACGCTCCGGTGACGGTAAGAGAGAAGGCGCTGCTCGAAAAAAAGTACTCATCGCTGTCAAGAGTGGAGAAAAAGGAGTTTAGAAAAGAGTTAAAATCAGTGGTAAAAAAGGTCATCAAGGCTAAGAAGGCTGGAGAAAGTGTCGAATCCATTGAGGAGCTCAAAGCCATGGATCACGATTTGAAGATGGCGCTGATATTTACCATTATAGCGGTAGTATTGGGTGCATTCTATGGAGCTAATTCTGTTTTCGGGATACTAAGTTTGATTTCGCTAATAGTCGCAATCGTCTTCTTCATCCAATGGATATCCAGACAATAAAATATTATTCATATTAAACAACAAACCCCGCAGCGGGCGGGGTTTGTTGTGTTCTTTATCAATTGACTCCTCAGCTCGAAGCAATACCGTCTGCGAGAAGCACCACTTTATTTTTCAAAACTTCTACCACCCCGCCCGTAATCTTCAGGCTGTTGCTGCCCTCCTTTGATTTGTACTCCACCAGGCCTTCCTTCAGAAGACTGATCAGCGGAGCATGGTTGTCCATGACCTGAAATGATCCATCCGATCCTGGAAAGGTTGCGATCACAACATCTCCTTCAAAAACTTTTTTTTCAGGTGTTAATATTTCCAGATACATGCCCTCAACTTAAGACTTTACACTTTTCAAACTTCAAACCATTAACCTTTCGCTTCCGCGATCATCCTCTCGCCTTTCTCCACGGCCTGCTGGATATTACCCACGAGGTTAAAGGCCATTTCGGGCAGGTGATCAAATTGTCCGTCCATGATTGCGTTGAAGTCGCGAATGGTGTCTTTGATGTCGACGAGCACACCTTTCATACCCGTAAAAGCTTCGGCAACATGGAAGGGTTGGGAAAGGAAGCGTTGTACCCTTCTTGCGCGGTGTACCACAAGTTTATCTTCGTCGGAAAGCTCATCCATACCGAGTATGGCGATAATGTCCTGTAATTCCTTATAGCGTTGAAGAATATTTTTGACGCGCTGAGCGCAGTCGTAATGTTCCTCTCCAACGATTTCAGGACGGAGGATTCTCGAGGTGGAGTCCAGGGGATCCACGGCGGGATAAATCCCCAGCTCGGAGATCTTACGGCTCAAAACGGTGGTGGCATCAAGGTGGGCAAACGTCGTGGCAGGTGCGGGGTCTGTTAAGTCGTCAGCCGGAACATAAACAGCCTGCACAGAAGTAATGGAGCCGTTTTTCGTTGAAGTGATCCGTTCCTGCATGGCACCCATCTCCGTTGCCAGGGTGGGCTGATATCCTACTGCGGAAGGCATACGTCCCAAAAGGGCGGACACTTCAGAGCCGGCCTGTGTAAAGCGGAAAATGTTATCGATGAAGAACAAAATATCACGGCCCTTGCCTGTTCCATCTCCATCGCGGAAATATTCAGCGATTGTAAGTCCGGATAGGGCAACACGTGCGCGTGCTCCGGGAGGTTCGTTCATTTGACCGAACACGAAGGTGGCTTTTGAATCCCTCAGGTCATTCTCATTTACCTGCGACAAGTCCCATCCTCCAGCGTGGAGGGATTTCAGGAAATGCTCTCCATAGTTTACGATACCCGCTTCGATCATCTCTCGGAGAAGGTCGTTTCCTTCACGAGTTCTTTCGCCCACGCCTGCGAAAACAGAAAGCCCCGAATATGCCTTCGCAATGTTATTGATCAACTCCTGGATCAATACGGTTTTACCGACGCCGGCGCCGCCGAACAATCCGATCTTACCGCCTTTGGAATAGGGTTCAATGAGGTCAATTACTTTGATACCCGTATAGAGAACCTCGGTCGATGTCGAAAGATCTTCAAATGCAGGGGCATGACGGTGAATGGGAAGACTCTTCGTGCCTTTTGGTTGCGGTATACCGTCAATGGCCTCACCGATTACATTGAAAAGGCGTCCTTTGATATCCTCGCCAATGGGCATGGTGATGGGCGAGCCGGTGTCGGTTACCTTCATGCCCCGGACCAAACCTTCGGTTCCTTCCATGGAGATGGTCCTCACGCGGTCTTCGCCGAGATGCTGTTGGGTTTCCAAAACGACTTTGGTTCCATCACCTTTCATGACTATTAACGAATCAAGGATATTAGGCAATTTTGACCCCTCGCCGTCGAAAGCGACGTCTACGACCGGGCCGATTACCTGGGTGATCTTTCCAATATTTGCCATTGCTGTATTTTGTATTAACGTCCGAAAAATTCGACCGCAAAAGTAGGCTATAAAGCACGAAGTACAAAGGGCGTTTTCGAGATTTATTGCCCTATTTACCACGGATAAAGGCGGCTTATTTCTACCAGTGATCAAGTTGGCGAAAACCACTTAAAAGAAGGAATTCTTACTGGTTGGGCGGTGGCGCTGCGTTCAGGGCGATCCTGAAAGTGGTGCCTATTGCCTCATCGGAAGATTTCACGAAGATCTTGCCATCGTGGTAAGTTTCAATGATCCGCTTGGCAAGGGTTAGACCCAGCCCCCAGCCTCTTTTCTTGGTGGTGAAACCCGCTTTGAACACCATCCCCAATTTGGATCGGGGAATCCCCTTGCCGGTGTCACTTACGTCGATGAAAACTTTTCCTTCATTGCCCCGGAGTATCTTGATGGCGATCGTTCCGGAGCTGCCCCCCATTGCATCCACGGCGTTCTTGCAGAGGTTTTCAATCACCCATTCAAAAAGGGGCGCATGTACCAGGGCGAAAATATTATCGGATAAAGTAAAAACTTCGATTTTGATCCGGGACGAAATGCGCGGGCGCAGGTAGTACACTACATTGTTGATCAGGGAAACGATGTTTTCCTGTTTCAAAGCAGGGATCGAGCCGATACTTGAAAAGCGCTCGGTAACAACTTTTAGTTTTTGGACATCTTTTTCCAGTTCATCGGCCACTCCTTTTTTTCGCATATAGGGGTCTTCTCTGATCACCTCGATCCACGCCATCAAAGAGGAAAGCGGAGTACCCAACTGGTGGGCCGTTTCCTTTGCCAGGCCAACCCACACCCTGTTCTGTTCCGCTGCCTTTGAGTAATTGAACGCCAGATAACTGATAAATCCAAAAATAGCAATGACAGTCAGCTGAATATAAGGATAGGCTGTCAGTTGTGTAAGGAGGAAGGAATTGCGGTAATAGACCTTTTGCGTTCCGAAAACTTCATCGGTGTTGGGATCCTTTAAGGTGATCATGATGGGATCGTAGGAGTCGGCCATTGACTGAAGTTCGCGCGATAACTGTTGTTCGATCGCGGCGTCGGAACGGGTTGAATCGATATCGATGTTTCTGGAGTAGAGTACACTCTCGTTCTCATTCACCAATATCGTGGGCACCGAATTATTTTTGCTGATGATCTCCTCGTAGACGAAAAGGATATTGCTGTTGAGGTTTTCGTTAAGTG
>JBBEBN010000036.1:0-8293 GCA_040882305.1 Cyclobacteriaceae bacterium | reverse complement strand
AATGAGATCAGGATCATTCCCAAGGTCTCTTTTCACCGCACGGAATTCCCACCTTTGAGACCTCGGCTGCTGGGAGATGACCTCCTCAGTGAGATGGTAAAAGACTACAATGGGCAGACTTATTGGCTTTCTTTCGACATTGATAAATTCACACCTTTTCCCCGCTGGTTGAATTTCGCATTCGGTTATGGGGCACACGAGATGGTATATGCAAGGGACGATCAAACCGAAGCCGTGGGTTTCAATCCTTACAGACAATACTACCTTGCGCTTGATTTTGACCTGACGGCCATCAAAACGCGGTCAAAACTGGTAAAAACGCTTCTTTACGTGGCCAGCACTATTCGTCTGCCCGCCCCCGCCCTGGAATTATCCTCCAGAGGCTCAAGGTTTTATCCGTTTTATTTCTGAAATTCAGTTTTTTTACTTAAATTATTTAGCATAGACCTTCTCCAAGTGCAGCAAATAAAATCACCTATATGGATCTTACCTTTACCCTGAAACAGTATGCCGACCAGATTGGAGGGCAATTCACAGACTACGACCACATCAAATCCGTGATCGTGGTTCCGCTGGACAAAAGCCGTTTTCAAACTGTATTGGCAACAACTCAAAAGAGCCCGGTGTCGGGTCGCGATCAGACCGTATTCACCTCAAAGGTTTGTGAGTACAAAAATTCCATTGACCTGAAAATGCTCATGGAGCAGAATGCAAGTTTTGACTACAGCAAATTCGTGCTGGAAGACGGTTATCTGAAAGTGGAAGCGTCCTGCCTTGCGTCCACTGCTTCCGAAGCTCAGCTGAAAGAGATGGTGCAGGAAGTGGCCCAGTTGGCGGATCATTATGAGTATAAGCTCACCGGGGAGGATATTCATTAGAAGGCGGGTTTACGCCGCCCCCTAAATACCCCTAAAGGGGGACTTAGGGGGCGAACCAATTACCCGATAATCCTGTATTTAGAAAAAGCAAGTTGCCTTATCGCCTTACCGCAAGGTGAGGAGGAAAGTCCGGGCAACACAGGGCAGCGTACTTCCTAACAGGAAGGCCGTATCGCTTCAAGGCGATAAGGACAGAGAGTGCCGCAGAAAACAAACTACCCCTTCCCGACTTGTCAGGGAGGGGAAAAGGTGAAAAGGTGAGGTAAGAGCTCACCGGTCGCGCCGCAAGGGGCGACGCATGGTAAACCTTACGCGTTGAAAGGTCAAATAAATCCCGATCTGAACTTGCCCGGTTCTGCTTCGGCGGATCATACCGCAGGATCGTCGGGATGGGTAGACTGCTTGATCGGGTCCGTGAGGACACGACCAGATAAATGATAGGGATCCTGATCATATCAGGAGACAGAACCCGGCTTATAAACTTGCTTTTTTTTCTTTTATTTGGACCCGCTATTGAGGTCGATGGTCCATAGTCGATAGTCCATAGTGCTATGGACCGTGGACTATGGACCATCGACTTTTAAACAAAAAATATTCCATGTCAAAGATTCTGCTTATAGAAGACGACGCCAAGATCCGCTCCATACTTAAAGAAATCCTCCAGGAAAAAAATCACGAAGTAGACGAGGCCGGTGACGGACAGGAGGGCTTTAAGAAACTGGAGCAGGGCATTTACGACCTCTGCATCTGCGACATTAAGATGCCGAAGATGGATGGCATGGAGGTTCTCGACCGCACAAAAGAGGCTGGCATCCCCACGAACTTTGTGGTGATTTCTGCACATGGCAACATCGATATCGCGGTGGAAGCGGTTAAGAAAGGAGCCTTCGACTTTTTACAAAAACCTTTCGACCTGGGCCGCCTTGAAATCACCCTTCGAAATGCCCTCGATAAAACAACCCTTATAAAGGAGACGAAAAATCTCCGGAAAAAGATCTCCCGCAAATTCGAGATGATCGGCGAATCGAAGGCGGTGAAGGAAATGCAGGAAATGATCGATAAGGTTGCGCCCACCGATGCGCGCGTGCTGATCACCGGGCCTAACGGATCGGGTAAAGAGTTGGTTGCAAAATCCATCCACGAAAAAAGCAGGCGCAGCAACGGACCTCTGGTAGAGGTGAATTGCGCCGCCATTCCCTCCGAGTTGATAGAAAGTGAGTTGTTCGGACATGAGAAAGGCTCGTTTACGTCTGCGATAAAACAACGGATTGGAAAATTTGAGCTGGCGGAAGCGGGCACAATCTTCCTCGATGAAATTGGCGACATGAGCTTGTCAGCCCAGGCAAAGGTGTTGCGGGCACTACAGGAGAGCAAGATCACCCGGGTAGGGGGCGACAGGGAGATCACCGTCAATGTGCGCGTGATAGCTGCCACCAATAAAGACCTTAAGCATGAGATCGCTGAAAACCATTTTCGCGAAGACCTTTATCACCGGCTGAGTGTCATTGTCGTCCGTGTACCTTCTTTAAACGAGCGCGCAGACGACATCCCGGTTCTCACGGAAAAATTCCTTCAGGATATTGCGGAGGAGCACGGGGCTAAAAAGAAAGAAATTTCCCCAAAAGCGCTGGACGCGCTGAAAAATCACAACTGGACAGGGAATATCAGGGAATTGCGAAATGTGGTAGAACGCCTCGTCATCATGAGTGGAGACGAGATCTCAGCCCAGGACGTGGAAAAATACCTCTAAAGGAAGGATTAGATGCGCGTTTCTGACGCTGAATCCTTTTTCGGGGCTTCCTTCTTGCTGTAGGTAGGGCAAGTATACTGGCTGCATGCCGTTAAGAAAGCCGATAAAAGAACAAAAGCAACAATCTTTTTCATTTAGCGTGGGCTTTGGTTTTAACAAAAATATAATTCTTTACATAAGAAAACAAACCTGCCCCCGAATTTAAGCCTTTTAACTCCTGTCAGGTTTATTCGACCATGAGGTTGCACCCCCTCACATCACTGTTATCCATCCGGCCGAGAATCTCAAATGAACCGTCTGAAGCGACTTTTCCCAGGTCCTCGGTTTCAATAAAGGCGATGGTATCCAGGTTTCCGAAGTCTACGACATTAATCCCGCCGGTCTCATTAAGTAACCCCTTTTGCATGGGGTCGGTTATGTCGCGGGCGAGGATTTTCAACCAGGGAGGGCAAAAAAACGCCATTTTACCCTTGCTGTAGGCCTGGGAAAATAATTCGGTCATGCCGTATTCAGAAAAAATTTCGTTCACCTGAAATGCCTCCGAAAGGACTGCATGAAGTTGCGGTCGGGTAATTTCCTCCCTCCTGCCCTTCATACCACCGGTTTCAAAGACCAGGCAATGGCTCAGATCAGGACGATAACGCTCGGCCAAATCCAAAAGTGCAAAGGTCACCCCCCAGAGGATCGTTTTTTTTTCGCTGTTTTTCAGTTTTTGCAGATCTTCCAGCAATTGGCTCGTGTTATGGAGGTACAAGCCCGAAACGGGGGAATTGCTTTTTTTGGTGAAAAAATCCATCATCGCAACCAGGGAGGAATCCCGGCGCTCAAGATATGCGGGCAAGAGTGCCAAAAAATGGTAGTTTTGAATTTGGCCGAAAAAGTATTCAAAACACCGCGCGGCATGGGCCCGGTAAAATTCCAGGCTTCTCACTGGGTGGTTACTGGTCTGATGACCGGTCGTTCCGCTGCTGGCAAAGGACACCTCGGGTACCCAGGCACCAGATTTTACAATATGGTTCTTGAAAAAAGAAATGGGTAAAAACGGGATCCGGGTCAACGAGTTGACCGAATGAGGTTCGAGGCGGAGACACCTGATGTATTCTTTGTAAACCGGATTGTTTTCCGCCTGAAAATGAAAGAGTTGTAAAGCAATATCATCAAAGTTCTGTTCGTTAACAGTAGATAAATCAAGGTTAAAACTTTTATAAGTTTCCAAGCGTTTCCGTAATTTGACGTAATTAATGAAGTAAAATGAAGTTAATTAAGGGTTTAGGGTTATTATCTTTCCTGGTGATCTTTTCCGGTTCATGCTTTGAGCCACCTGAATTCCCTGCCGTGCCCCAAATCGAATTTGAGGGTGTCGAGTTCGTCGATTCACCCGAACCCAGCGAATTTGACTCGTTGATTTTACACCTGAATTTTAAAGATGGTAACGGTGACCTGGGATTTAATGAGTCCGCCGACGACATCAGTTTCCCTTTCCACAATGCTGACTTCTATCAGGAAAACAATGGCAGCCTGGAACCGCTCTATACGACTACGTTTCCCGACGGGGAATATGATCTTCTCCATATTCCCGATCCGACCCAGGGAAAGCTAGTGGTCTTCCGAACGCGCAAAAATCCTGAATACGGTTTTCTCCCCGCAACCTTTCACTGTTCAGCTTATGAATATCTGGGAGGCCCGATGGATCCGACCAATAACTCAGACGGAAGAAGGTTGCTGATCTTGAAAGAGGACGTTGCCGCCATGGACCCGGCGGTAGAACTCGTAGACAGTCTCCAGGATCTTGATGGCAATATTTATTATCAGATTCGCGATACATTGTACTACACGCCTAATCCCGACCACTATAATATCGAAGTGGATTTTCTCGTAAAGGATCCTTCCGCCCCGGGGGGCTTCAAGGAATTCGACTGGCAGAAAGAATTCTGCACGACTTTCGATGGACGCTTTCCCGTGTTTTCAGACAAGAACAGTTCTATCGATGGCAGCCTTCGCTACAGCATGACCTCCCTGGGCTTCACCGCCCTGTTCAGCATCAAAACGCTCAAGCTGCGCGTCAGCATCAAAGACCGCGAGCGACACCAAAGCAATGTGATTGAAACAACGGAGTTTACGCTACATTAGTGAGTTGTGACTGGTGAGTGGTGAGTGGTGAGCCCCACCGACGGCCAGCGCCGGCTTTGATAAGGCAATAACAGCACGTGCGAAGTTAATCGGTGCAAACTTTGTTGCGACAACGATTCTCATCGGGCCCGAAGAGACCGCAATTTTCCACTATATATGGACACATCCGGTGGGTGAGCTTGTCGAACCCTTCGCTGCCCCTCGGCAGGCTCCATTCGAGACGCAAGATCTTGCGTCTCTACATCTTCTGATATACCGATAGAACCAAACTGAACTAACGCAGAACCTCCACGCCTCACGAATTGACGATTCACGAAACGTTGACCGCAGAAATGAAGCAATAGAAACAAAAGCGAAGTGAACGCACGGCCTCACAACTCACCACTCACTCATACAGCGCCGGATATTTCTGCGGATCTGTCTCATGCATGGCTGCGTAGATCTGTTCGAAGATCTCTTCTGCATTTGGTTTGCTGAAGTAATCGCCGTCCGACGCATAGGCGGGACGATGCGGTTTCCCGGTGATGGTGATCGGCTTTGAATCGAGATACGGATACGCATTCTGAACCTCGAGTACTTCCTGCATCATAAAGGAAGTGGCCCCTCCCGGAACATCCTCATCAGCAAAAGCAACGCGGTTGGTTTTTTTGACGGAATCCAGTATGGCATGATGAATATCAAAAGGCAACAGTGTCTGTACATCGATCACTTCACAGGAGATTCCGGCGTCGTCAAGAGCGCGGGCGGCTTCCAGGGCGATGCGGCACATGGATCCGTACGTCACAAGCGTGAAATCGTCACCCTGCCTGAGTACCTCAGGCACGCCAAGGGGCACGGTAAAATCACCGATGTTCTCGGGGAGTTTTTCTTTCAGTCTGTAGCCGTTCAGACATTCGATGATGAGCGCGGGATCATCTGATCGCAGCATGGTGTTGTAGAAGCCCGCTGCCTGCGTCATATTCCGCGGCACAAGCACGTATATTCCCCGAAGGCTGTGAAGGACCATGCCCATGGGTGAGCCTGCATGCCAGACGCCCTCCAGCCTGTGGCCCCGGGTGCGGATGATGAGCGGTGCTCTTTGTCCGCCTTTTGTGCGGTAGCGCAAAGTGGCCAGGTCGTCAGATAAAGTCGCAAGTGCGTAAATAAAATAATCGAGGTATTGGATTTCCGCAATGGGCCTTAGACACCGCATGGCCAATCCAATGCCCTGCCCGATGATCGTGCATTCGCGAATACCGGTATCCGTTACGCGCAGTTCTCCGTGCTTCTGCTGCAATCCGGCAAAGCCCTGGTTGACGTCTCCTATCCTTCCAACGTCTTCGCCGAAGGCCAGTACGCGCGGGTCGCGCTGCAGCGCGGCATCGAAACACATCTGCAATACCTCCCGTCCATCGACGATGGATGTATCTTCGGAATAAACGGGAGCCACGTGCGGCACCTTCAACGCGGATTCGTCCCCCTCACTGTACAGGTGGGAGCTATAGCGATCGAAATTCGCCTCCTCCGATTGTCTTATCCATTCGATGAGACGAAGACGCGCCGGGGTGTCCGGATGATGACGCAACAGCCGGAGGGCTAATTTTGCCGCCTTCATGGTATCAAGGCGCGTGGGATTGATCGTCCTGTTCAGTTCATCCCTGACCTCTTCGAGTTCGGTATTCTCAGCGGTTTGTGATTCAGCTTCCTGAATGGTTTTTGCTACGAAGACCTGTTCTTTATTGATTTCCTGCATGAAGGCTATCCAGGCTCTGTCACGCGCCTGCTTGGCAGATAATTTAGCCTCCTTTTCAATGCTTTCTACTTCTTCGGGAAGGACCATCACTTCGTTGATGATCCACTCACGCATTTTCTTGTTGCAATCAAATTCCGCTTCCCATGCCAGGCGTTCCTTTGATTTATAACGCTCCTGAGAACCGGAAGTGGAGTGTCCCTGAGGTTGGGTGAGTTCCTCTACATGCAGCAGCACCGGAACATGTTCTTCCCGGCAAATGCGTTCCGCTTTTTCATACGCTTCGATGAGGGCGGGATAATCCCAGCCCTTCACGGTCATGATCTCAAAACCTTTTTCCGTTGGCGTGCGCTGCAATCCTGCCAGCGCTTTTGAGATACTTGCCTTCGTCGTATGATATTCCTGCGGAACGGAGATACCATATCCGTCATCCCACACGGAGGTGAGCATGGGCACCTGCAGCACACCCGCAGCATTGATAGCTTCAAGGAACATCCCTTCCGAAGTCGATGCATTTCCAATGGTGCCAAAGGCGATCTCATTTCCATTGCGCGACAGATCCGTCATAGAGTGGAGCTGCTGGTTCTCGCGAAACAATTTTGAGGCATACGCCAGTCCCAATAACCGCGGCATTTGTCCCGCAGTCGGCGATATGTCAGCACTGCTGTTCTTTAGGTCGGCGAGATTTTTCAGCCTTCCGTTTTCATCGAGCATGCGGGTGGCGTAATGCCCGTTCATGAGCCTGCCAGCGGAAGCAGGATCCGCCTCCACATCAGTATGTGCATATAACTGGGCAAAATATTGCTGGAGGGTTAACTCATTTATGGCAAACATAAAAGTCTGGTCGCGGTAATAGCCTGCCCTGAAATCGCCATTGCGAAAGATTTTTGCCATGGCAATCTGGGCCACTTCCTTTCCATCACCAAAGATGCCGAACTTCGCCTTCCCCATAAAAACCTCTTTGCGGCCGATGAGGCTGGCCTCACGACTTTCCACGGCCAACCGGTAATCAGAGAGGATCTCCTTTACCCGGGCCTGTGAATACCTGGTCTTCGCTTCTTTGATAATGCTCAATGTCTTTCCTTTAATCGTAATACCTCATAAAGAGCCACCTGTCAGGTTCAAAAATAGCCATATCCGGTAACCTTTCAAAAACGATTGTTTTTCGTAAACGTGAAAATTATTCTCCTGTCGGTATCTGTACAATAACGGCAAATGTTTATTCGGCCACGAAAAATTCGCCAAAATATATATGCCATAATCATGCAGGCTGCAGGCACTTTGTTCCGAAGTATTTCTAAAAACAAAAAGTTTGCTTCCCCTCTCATTCGGATGTGACTTGCTATCTTTGCGCCACCATTAAGGTTCAATATATGATCATCGGCGTTCCCAAAGAAGTTAAAAACAATGAAAACCGCGTAGCCCTTACTCCAGCCGGTACACAGGAGCTGGTCAAACGTGGGCACACGGTATACGCGCAACAAGGTGCCGGCACAGACAGCGGTTTCGCGGATGAAGAGTACGCGGGAGCCGGCGCGAAGATCATCCGGGATGCTGCCGGGATCTTTTCTCTCGCCGAGATGATCATCAAGGTCAAAGAACCCATTGAACAGGAGTATGCACTTATACGCGAAGGGCAACTCGTCTTCACCTATTTTCACTTCGCGTCCTATGAGCCTCTGACGAAAGCGATGATCAACAGCGGCGCCATATGCCTGGCTTACGAGACCGTAGAGCGCCCCGATGGCAGCCTCCCGCTGCTGATCCCAATGTCGGAGGTGGCCGGGAGAATGGCGATACAGGAAG